>CAZLSB010000186.1:0-8200 GCA_964561825.1 uncultured Xanthomonas sp. | reverse complement strand
GATTCTTTTGACTTTTCAGCACTTTGATCAGTTCACTCAATGGGTGAGCGAGTCGAACGGCTGAAAAGTCAAAAGCATCAGGGTCTATGGGCGAGAAGCGGTCAACTGAGGTTTTTAGGTTAAACCGGGACTCGCTAACGCCCGCGTGGTCTGGTCGACTTAACTGGTTCCGGCGCTTTGGGTGGCACGCCGACCGATCCCGGCGGCGGCGGGGTTTGTGGCTTGCCAAATCCTTGTTGCAGCTGCTGCCAGAGCTGCAGATTGCGTTCAGTTAAATCGTTCATGACCGCCAACGGCGACTGGCCCAGCAAGGTGTTGAGCTGGCTACGGAATTGCTGCTGCTGATCGAGGAAGATCTGCATGCTGCGCTCCAAATAACCACCCATGAAACCTTGCAAAGAATCGCCGTAGAAGCGAATCAGCTGCGACAGCATATTGGTGGTCAACAAGGGCTGGCCTTGTTCCTCACGCTCAGTAATGATTTGCAGCAGGACAGAACGGGTCAAATCCTGCTGTGTTTTGGCGTCCTGCACTTCGAAGGATTCGCCGTCTTGAACAAGCTGACGGATATCTTCGAGCGTCACGTACGACGAGATTTCTGTGTCGTAGAGCCGGCGATTTGGATACTTTTTGATGATGCGCGGTCGAGACATCGGAGCCCTTAAGCGTGGCGGTCGGCAGGCGTCGTGCGGTGCACCCATTCAGACCAAACGGCAATCACCAACCCATGTAGTGGCCGCCGTTGATCGACAAGTTGGAGCCGGTTACCCAAGCGGCTTCGTCGGGGACAAAGAAGCACACAGCGTAGGCGATTTCGTCCGGGAAACCCAGGCGCCCAGTGGGAATTTGCGCGACGATTTTGGCACGCACGTCTTCCGGTACCGCCATCACCATTTCCGTGCCCACATACCCGGGCGATACGGTGTTGACGGTGATGCCGAACTTGGCGTTTTCTTGTGCCAGTGAGATGGTGAAACCATGCATGCCGGCCTTTGATGCGGCGTAGTTGGCTTGACCATACTGACCCTTCTGGCCGTTAATCGATGCGATCTGAATGATGCGTCCCCACATGCGCGCACGCATGCCTTCGATCACCGAGCGGGTCACGTTGTAACAACCGGTCAAATTGGTCGCAATCACATCCGACCATTGCATCGGTGACATGCGGTGAAAGGTGGTGTCACGGGTGATTCCCGCGTTGTTGACCAAAATATCGATACCACCCAGCTTGCTTTCGATTTCCCGGATCATGCCCTGGCTGGAAGCGAAGTCCGCCACGTCGCCCGGTACAATCAGACATTCGATGCCGTCGTCGCGCAATTGCGCTTGCCAAAGCAGCGCCTTTTCCTCGTTGCGATAGTTGGTGGCCACCCGATGACCACTGCGCGCTAGGCGCTTGATCATCGCTGTGCCGATACCACCGGTGCCGCCGGTTACCAAGGCCACTCTGCTCGTCATGTCGTGTGCTCCCTCCCAAGGACTGCGAGGATTCTACACAGCGAGCGAGGCCTTGCCCGCGCGTTACCGGACGGTCTATGCAGACACGGCGATATTGATCGCCATTTGCCGCGGAACTTGCTCGATTTTCCAATCCTTCGCCAGGCTCTGCAGGTCGCCACCGCCGTGCCCGAGCCAAGCAAGGAGCTGCGGCAGCCGTTCTAAAAACTCGGCAGGGGTAACGGCAGGCGCTAGGTTCTGTTTGCTGAGTTTTTGGCCGTCTGCGCCTATCAGCACCGGCACATGCGCGTAGCGCGGCGTTGCAAAGCCCAAACAGCGCTGTAGATAAATCTGTCGTGGTGTGGAGTCCAGCAGATCAGAACCGCGCACCACATCGCTGATTTGTTGCCAGGCGTCGTCCACCACCACTGCCAGTTGATAGGCGTACAGCCCATCAGCACGGCGCAGCACAAAGTCGCCGACGTCCTGCAAGAGCGCCTGTTGGTAGTGACCTTGTAGGCGATCGACAAAGCCCACGCTAAGGTCTGGCACGCGCAGACGAACCGCCGCCGGCCCGCGTTGGCTGCTGACCACGCAAGCGCCACGATGCACGCCGCCAACTGCGCTCAAGTCGCTGCGACTGCAATGGCATTCGAACGCCAAATCGGCGCGCAATAACTGTTGCAGCGCAGCCTCATACGCTGCACTGCGCGTACTTTGGCGCAGCACGGGTTGGTCAGATTGCAAGCCGACGGCATCCAACAGCGAAGTGATGAGTTGATCGGCGCCCGGTTGTTCGCGTGGCGGGTCCAAATCCTCGATGCGCACTATCCAGGCGCCGCCGGCGGCGCGCGCGTCTGCCCAACTGGCGCAGGCGGCCAACAACGAGCCCAGATGCAGTGGCCCGCTGGGCGTGGGGGCAAAGCGACCGCGATAGCTCACCTTGGATTGACCACGCTTCTGGCACAGTTGAAAACTGCAGTAGATGCCTCCACCACTTCCGCCTTGTTCCTAGCAAAATCAAACAGGAGTTTATCCATGTCCCGAGTCATGTTGTTCTTGGGCACCAATCTTGCCGTACTGGTGATGCTGGGTTTGGTGACCAACTTACTAGGTCCGCTGCTGGGCATAAATCCGCGCAGCACGATGGGTTTGCTCATTTTGGCCACGGTTGTGGGGTTTACCGGATCCTTCATTTCGCTGGCACTCTCCAAATGGATGGCAAAAAAATCGACTGGTGCGATTGTGATCAGCAATCCGAGCACGCCGGAGGAGCGTTGGTTGGTCGAAACCGTCGCCCGTCAGGCAAAGGCGGCCGGTATCGGCATGCCGGAAGTGGCGATTTACGAGGCGCCCGATCTCAATGCGTTTGCGACCGGCATGAGTCGCAATAACGCACTGGTGGCGGTCAGCACGGGTTTGCTGCGCAATATGAGCCGCGACGAGGTGGAAGCGGTGCTGGCGCACGAGGTGGGCCATGTTGCTAATGGCGATATGGTGACGATGGCCTTGTTACAGGGCGTGCTGAATACTTTTGTGTTCTTCCTGGCCCGCGTGCTCGGCCAAATCATCGATCAAGCGCTATTCAAACGCGGCGCCGGCGAAGGCCCGGGCATTGGCTATTACGCCACCGTTTTCGCGCTGGAGATTGTTTTTGGCATCCTGGCATCGCTAATCGCCCGGTGGTTCTCGCGGCAGCGTGAATTCCGCGCAGATGCAGCCGGGGCTCAGTTTGCCGGGCGCCAAAAAATGATTGCGGCATTGGAACGTCTGAAGCTCAATCATGGCCAAACTGCGTTGCCCAACGATGTGCAGGCGTTTGGCATCAGTGGTGGCATCGCCCAGGGTCTGCAAGCCTTGATGATGACGCACCCGCCATTGGAGGTGCGCATTGCGGCACTGCGTAATGCGGGACAGGGTTAATAGACAACCGTAGTCCGCAGTGGCGGATGACAGCAAGCGGTCGATGCGTTCGCGTTCGACCGCTTGCTGCTAGTCCTGATAGCTCATAAATTGCACGCGCCCTCGCTTGCCCCTTGATCGCCCAGCGATTTTTCCTCGAATCACCACACCGCTCCTTCGAAAAAAACGCTGGACGATCAATGGCCTGCGCGATCATCGCGCGAATTCATGAAACCGCAGGGCTAGATCACCAGATGGCGATGCGTTGCTGCTCGCCACGCACCATCGGGTCGCCGGCTTCGCATTGGAAGGCTGCGGCGAAACTCGGCATATTGCTCGGCGCCCCATTGGCACGGAAGCGGGCCGGCGCGTGGGAATCGGTGACTAGGCGCATGGTGAGTTCTTTTTTGGTGAAATTGCGCCGCCACACCGTCGCCCAGTTGATAAAGAAGCGTTGGTCCTGACTGAGGCCGTCGGTCATTGGATCCTTAAAGTCGCCGCCTAGCGCCAACTTCAGCACGAAGCGTTGCTCTGGAGTCATGCCGCCCACCGATAACTTGAGCGCGTCATAGGCCACTGTCAGGCCACCCAGATCAGCAATATTCTCGCCTAAGGTCAGCGAGCCATTCACGGTTTTGCCAGGCAGTGCCTCATAGGCATTGAATTGCTCAACCAACATTTTGGTCTTGGCCTCAAAGCCTTTGCTGTCTTGCGGTAGCCACCAATTGACAAAACTGCCTTTGGCGTCGAAACGGCTGCCTTGATCGTCGTAGCCATGCAGCATTTCATGGCCGATTACCGCGCCGATACCACCGTAGTTGGTCGCCGGATCCGCATTCGGATCAAAAAATGGTGGCTGCAAAATAGCGGCCGGGAAAACGATTTCATTCTGCAGCGGGTTGTAATAGGCATTGATCGTTTGTGGGGTCATTCCCCATTCGGACTTGTCCTTGGGTTTGCCAATCTTGGCCATTTCATAATCGTGGTTGTACTTGGCGGCGGCCCTGATGTTGGCAACATAACTGCTGCGCGTGGTCTGCAATCCACTCCAGTCGCGCCATTTGTCCGGATAACCCACTTTCGGCGTGAACGTGGCCCATTTCTCGAGTGCCTTCAGGCGTGTTTCCGGGCTCATCCACACGAGCTTTTCCAATCGACCCTTCAGCGCCGCGGATAGATTGGCCACCAGGGTTTCCATCTGCTGCTTGGATTCGGGTGGGAAAGCTACTTCCACGTACAACTCGCCGAGCGCTTCGCCGACCGTGGCATTGACGGTACCCAGCACGCGCTTCCAGCGTGGCATTTGCTCTAGTTGGCCGCGCAGCGTCTTTCCATAAAATTGAAAGTTCTGCTCAGCAAAAGCCGAATTCAGATACGGCGCGGTACTGTCAATCGCATGAAAGCGCAAATAGGCCTGCCAGTCGGCGATCGGCTTGGATTCCAACATGCCGTTCAAGGCTTTAAAAAAACGGGGATTAGAGAGTGAAAACTGGGCCGGTACCGACATGGAATTAGCCGCAAAGAACTCGCCCCACGGCAATAGCGGTGTTTTCGCGTCTGCATCGGCAATGCTGACCAAGTTGTAATACTTGGAAACGTCGCGCGACATTTCTTCTCTGGAATACGACACCTTCGCCAGTGCGGTTTCAATCGATAGCGTGGCGGCGGCTTGCGCTTTAGCGCTTGCAGTGTCGCTGCCCGCTAGTTTCAAGGTTGCCGCGATATGCGCCTGATAGGCTTTGCGCTCTGCTTTGTGCTCATCTCCGGCGTAATACGACTTGTCTGGCAGGCCCAGGCCACCTTGGCCGGCGTAGGCAATCACTTGTGTGGGATCTTTGAAATCTGATTCGCCGCCAAAACCGAACAGGGTGCCGCGACCTTGCGCATGCGCATCGCGAATGTATTTGGCTAAATCCGCCGCAGTCGCCAATGCGGCAATCTGATCAAGCAGTGGCGCAATCGGGCTGATGCCCGCCGTCTCTATGGCCGCCTCGTCCATGCCAGTCGACCAGAAATCGCCGATGACTTTCGCGACGCCAGCGACGTCTTTTTTAGCCGCCAAGTTTTCGACGATCTGCTTTTGCACGCCCAACGAGCGCTCTTCCAGCATTTCGAAGCTGCCCCAACTGGTGCGATCGGCTGGCACCGGATTTGCGGCCAGCCATTTGCGGTTGACGTGCGCGTTGAGGTCCGTACAGGCGCTAATCGCGGCGTCGAGATCGCTGACCTGGAAAGCCGGTAGCGACGGCAGCGTGCTGGTGTCAATGGACAGCTTGGCGACCGCCTCCGTGTTGGCCGGCGGTGCCGGCGTTGGGGGCGGCGTGAGTGCGATGGCATCAAGGCTGCAGCCAGCCAAAGCCAGGGCAGCGCCCAGGGCGTGGATGAAAGGTTTTAGCGTCACTGGAAAGGTCCTAAGTGGAGTAGTCGGCGCCGCGGGTGGGCATCGGGCTACGCGCTGATGGGCGCGCAGGCAGGCGCGCAAATTTAGCGCAAATTGGAGTCGCAGCGACGAGCGCTGGTCATCGGTGGGGCGACACAGCAAAAAATTCGCGGCAGATGGAAAATCTGACGGCGATCGCACGCAACTTTCTAGCATTTGGGACCGTCTTTCGGTCAAAATCGCCCGCTCGTCCGTTGAGTTCCGTTATCCCCATGGCAAAAGCCGACAAGGTCCTACGTGTCCTGCTGGTTGAGGATTCAGTCGAGGACGCCGAGCAGGTAATCAGCCTGCTGCGCAACGCCGGCATCGCGGTTCGTCCTAACCGTGTCGACAATGCAGAGCAGTTGAAAGCAGCGTTGGAAGCGGGCAGCACAGACGTCGTCCTCCTCAGCCCAAAGGTGAAAAATTTAGGGCTAGCGGAGACCGCGAGCGTGGTCCATCGCAGTGGCAAGGATATGTCACTGATCCAGCTGCTCGACACGATTACTCAAGATGCCGTGCTGAAGGCGATGCGCGAAGGCGCGCGCGATGTTGCCTTGCGCTCCATGCCCGATCATTTGCAAACCGTGGTGCTGCGCGAGTTTGAAAACCTCACCGCGCGGCGCAATTTGCGCAAGATGGAAGCCGCTTGGCGCGAGAGTGAGCGTCGCGCGCATTCTTTGCTGGGTAGTTCGCGTGATCCGATCGCCTACGTGCACGAAGGCATGCACGTCTATGCCAACAAAGCCTATCTGGAAATGTTCGGCTTTGAGGACTACGACGAGATCGAGGGTTTGGCGATCCTCGATTTGATCGCGCGCGAGGATTCGGACAAACTCCGCAGTGTGTTGCGCCTGTTGGGTAAAGGCGAAAAGCCGCCCGAAAAATTGAATGTGCGCGGCAAACGCTCGGATGGCACGCTGTTCCCGGCGGTAATGGAGCTGTCTGAGGCCAGCATCGAAGGTGAGCCGGCCACCCAAATCATCTTCCGGCAGCAAACCGTCAGTGCCGAATTGGCCGAACAATTGGATGTATTGAAGCGCCAGGATTTGGTCACTGGCCTTTACAACCGCCAGCATTTTATGGGCGAGTTGGACAAAGCAGTCGCCGCCGCCAACAGTGGCAAAATCGATCAAGCAGTGCTTTACATTGAGATCGACAATTACCGCAAGGTGCTCGACCAAGTGGGTGTAGGTGGCGCCGATGTGTTGCTCGGCGATGTAGCCGGTATGTTGAAAGAGGTGGTTGAACCGCAAGATATTGTGGCGCGATTTGCCGATCATACGTTCACCGCAATCCTTAGCAATCGCTCGCATGAAGACTGCACGCGCTTGGCCGAATTGATGCGCAAACGCTTTGAGGAGCACATTTTCGACGTTGGCAAACGCTCGGTTAGCTTGAACGCCAGCATCGGCGTGTGTTTCATGACCGAGAAAGTTACTGGCTCGCAAATGGTATTGGACAAGTCCAATGAGGCGTGCCGATTAGCACAGACCGACGGTGGCAATCGCATCAAGATCTTTGACCCGGCCGCGCAAGACAAAGCGGATGCCGCCAAAGACAAAGAGTGGTTGGACACCATCAAGAATGCCATCGAAAAAGACGGCTTTATCTTGTTCTATCAGCCGATCGTGTCCCTGCAAGGGCAAGAAGGCGAGTTCTACGAAGTGCTATTGCGCATGCAAGGCCCCAAAGGCGAGATCTTGCCGGGCCAGTTTTTGCCGATTGCTGCGCGTTACGGCATGTTGCCGATGATTGACCGCTGGGTGATCCAGCATGTGCTCAAAATCCTGCAAGAACGCATCAAACAAGGCCGAGTCACCACCTTCTTCATCAAATTGACCCCGCAGGTCATCGACGACGGCACCTTATTGCCGTGGCTGGCCCAGCAACTGAAGAATGCCCGCGTGCCGGGTGATCGTTTGGTTTTCGAAATGCCGGAAAGCAAAGTGGTCACCCACTTGAAACAAGCCAAGTTCTTCCAAAAAGGCTTGGAACAATTACGCTGCGGCTTCGCGCTAGAGCAGTTTGGCAGCGGTCTGAATTCCTTCCAATTGCTCAAACATGTCGGTGCCAACTACGTCAAACTGGACCGCACTTTCATGGCTGATCTCGCCAAGAGCTCAGAAAATCAGGCGAAAATCCGCGACTTGTGCGAACAAGCCCGCGCCATGACCAGGATGACCGTTGCCGAATTTGTCGAAGACGCCCCCAGCATGTCAATCCTGTTCTCCTGCGGCGTCAACTTCGTGCAAGGCAATTTCCTGCAAGAGCCCGAAAAAGTAATGGCCTACGACTTTGGGTGAGAACCGGCAAGCTTGCGCCGCATGCGGCGCGCCGGTTCGAACGCCCGGCGGCTGCGCCGACGGGCCGGACGCAGTACTCACTTACGCCCGAAACCTCGCGCTTGGGCGGCGCGCCGGTTCGAACGCCCGGCGGCTG
>CAZLSB010000185.1:0-8202 GCA_964561825.1 uncultured Xanthomonas sp. | reverse complement strand
ACGTTCTGGGATGGAATCGCAAAGATTAATTGAGTTTAGTGCATCCACTCTTTCAATAAGTTGTATTTTTATGAATAATTCTATCCAGCTATCTGGACTCCAAATCAATCAGCATTACTCTCTGATGTGTTGGAATCTACTTACGCCAGAAAATGCCCCAGAAAGAATCACTGTTCATAATGATGGTCAAGATATTGAGGTTCCTCTAAGTTTATCTGCTGGGATTTATCATATTCAAATTCAAGGTCGATCGCTCCAAGATTTAGGTTGCTGGTGTGGTATTGACAGGACTAATTTACTTGTTGAGGATGAAGATTTAGAAGTTTACTGGTACACCATTCTTGACAATGAGCCTATTAAGGATTTTATTTCTGCAAGTGAAGAGATGGGTATTGATCTTCAAAGAATCAAATCAATGCTTTCTAGTCTGGAATCAAATTCTTATCTCTTTCCTGATTGGCTAACTCGGGACTCATTGCTAGAAAAGTTAGAAGCATTTCTGCAAACTTCAATTTCCTCAATTGACTCCATTCCTGTTGTCGCTAGTGATATCTCAATCGATATTTCACAACCTCCAAGTCAACAATCTAATCAATCAATCGTTACTGTTGATGGGTCGCCAATTGGAAGGTGGTATTTAGTCCAAATTCAAAATGGGAACCAAGATGTATTCTGTATTCAACTCAATCATATCTGTCAACAAAACAATTTGCAAGACTTAATTCTAGAAGTAGAAATCCCTATATTTTTGTGCTACAGCAATTATATTCTTGTAAGATTGAGTGAATATCAGAGGGGATTGGAGTATTTACCGCAGATTGTAGGCTTTTTAAGAATTGAACAGCAGCCACAATCTCTAGATGTTGTAAACACAATGATGGGGCGTGGATAGAAATGCAAGATAAAATTACTCTGCTACTTAGTCAGCATCGACAACCCATAAATTCAGCACTGCCTTTGGCTTTGACTATTAGCCAAATCACATCTTTACTTAAGTTCTCGATCGCGCCCGATCAAAATCTAAGTACTGAAGCTCTGCGACAAGAATTGAACGAACTAGAAGCGATGGGTGAAATCTTGGCAGGTAATCGCAATCAGTACTGTATAGCACCGCCTACCCTATTAGTATTAGACGAAAATGACTTAAGCATCTTGCTATTTACAGGAGATCGCACTTATCTGCAACTAACACATCAGGCTCTTAGGAGCATATCGCCTGACCATAGTTCACTGTCGATCCGCCCTAGAATATACCGTTTGCAATGGATTCAGTCTCGCTTAAGTCAGATAGGCGTAAGATTTTGGAATGTTTCTGAGAGTCTTCAGAATTTCCCTAGACCACAAAAGCCATCCAGAGCCGTTTTGAGATCGCCCTTAAGTCGTAATCCATTTGAAAATAATAACTGGACTGGAAATCAAAGCATTCAGCACTATGTACCTCGTCCAAACTCTTCACAGACTGAGCGTTGGAAATCTGCTAACTTCGCACAAATCTTGACTCAAAATTTATCGCCATTAATGCGCTTACCAACAGGAGAATATATCTGGCTTGCCGATACAGAATTTTACGAACTAGAACCAGATGTCGCTGTATTAGCCATGTTTGCTCTAGATGCTGAAGCAAATGCTAATTTAAGAGTAGTTTGGGATGAACCACAGGGTAGATTGAATTTACAAGGAATAAGTCTTCCCAGCGATTATGCACGATGGTTGTGGCGGATCTCCGAGCCAGTTGATGATATGTATAGGACTCGATATTTTGAGCCGATCAAACGCCGACAAATGAGAGAAGCCTTTAGTATATTAGGATGTGAACTTGTATGAAATACCTCGATCCCATTGCTGCAATTACCCAACCCCGCGAAGACTTTATTCGCTATTTACTGACCGCTTATCCACTGCGCGATCGCACTCTGCGTGACAAACTAAAAGAAAAGCTAGAACAACCAGGAATCGTCTGGCAACATCCCTATCTTGAGGGTTCACAGCCATATCAGTCTGCTAGTAGCGTTCAAGAATTAGTAGAGCAATCTATTTTGCATCCTCGTGTTGCGGATTTATTCACACCAAACGAACGCCGTCTTTACGAACACCAGCAAAATGCAATCCAAGCTGTAAATAATGGCGAAAACATTATCGTTGCTACAGGAACTGGCTCTGGTAAAACGGAATGTTTTCTGATCCCGATGATGGATATGTTGCTAAAAGAAGGTGATATCATCTTACGCTCTTCTGGAGTAAGAGCCTTAATTCTCTATCCGATGAATGCCCTTGTAAACGATCAGGTAAAACGCTTGCGGGGTTTACTTTGCCGACAAGATCCGCGTAAACCTTTGATTCGTTTTGGCTTTTATACGAGTCGAACAGAAACCGAGCATAACAATGCTAGAGAATCATTGCGGGAAGAATTAGGCACTTATGAAAGCTCTGAGTTGCAAGCTTTATTTACACATTTTGACACAGTAAATATAAGTACACGCGATCGCTTGATTAATGAAGCAGTAGAGAAAATTCAGACAATTCAAGAAATCTCTCGTAGAGATATTTGGGAAAATCCGCCGCATATTCTCGTCACTAACTACTCCATGTTAGAACATATGCTGATTCGTCCCACTGAGCGCAGAGTATTTGCAGCTTCGAGTAGAACCTTTAAGATGCTTGTTCTCGATGAAGCGCATACTTACAACGGCTCTACAGGTTCAGAAGTTTCGATGTTGCTCAAACGCTTGAAAGCTGCGATTAATCACGAACAAGAGATTCGTTGCATTGCGACTAGCGCGAGTTTAGGTGAGGCAAATATTGACGATCAGGTTAAAATATTTGCCCGTGAATTGTTTGGTGAAACATTTAGTCAAGTAATTCGGGGTAATCGCGTTACGGCTTTAGAGAGGTTAGGGCGTTTTTATGATTTAGCGCCCGATCATACTGATGCAGAAGTTTTGGAATATTTGAGTACCTTGAAATTGCCTGAAACTGAGGCGATCGCAGATTGGCTCGATCGCTTGCTTTTAATCGTACCTACAGATCGACTTGCAGAAGCTGAAGCGCAAGCCAATAATGACTTTCATCGCTTGCTTTGGTTTGCCCTCAAAGGTCATCCCCTTATTCATCGGCTGATTAATATTCTCAGCACTGCGCCGCAACCTTGGGATGACATTGCTAAATCTGCACGTTTATGGAACATCGATTTACCAACTTCGCTAGATGGAAGCCTCGATCAAAATGTTGTAATTAAAGCTAAAGAAGCCCTAGCCCGTCTTTTACAGCTAGGTACATTAGCTCGTGAAAATGCTGAAGATTTGCCCCTGCTCCCAGTCAGATTGCATTTACTATTCCGTAGTTTAGAAGGGATTTATAGCTGTATTAATCCAACTTGTCGGAGTTTGTACTTAAACGAAAAACTAATTTGTGATGATTGTAGTTCTCCCGTCCTAGAGCTAGGAAGCTGCTCTCAGTGTGGACAAGATTATGCTTTTACCCTATTAGATGATAAAATAGGAGAGCTAAAACCATTACCTCGCAGTAATCAAGCATTAAAGAATGACTCTAAAATTTATACAAAAATTTATACGCTTACACTCAATCTATTGGGAACTAAGTCTGAAGACGAAGACGATGATGAAATAGTAGAAGAGGTTCCTTCTAATTCTTCGGGTACTTTTAAGCTTTTGGAAAATCAACATGGATGGATAGGAGTTCCCTCTGAAAATCCGATCGCGACAACCTCTAAATCGACCCCAACAACTGAAAAAGAATTTTTACTCCAATGGCATTGGGACAAAGGAAAAGCTGAAGGATGCTATTTGCCAAAATGTGCTGCCTGTGGTGCTAGACCTAATCGATCGCTTGCGATTAACCGCTTCGTCGCTTATACCGATGCACCCCTAGAAGCAATGGTAGATAGCCTATTTGAGTTGCTACCCGAACCGACACAATCAGAAGACAATATATCAAAACGCAAACTTTTAACATTTTCAGATGGTCGTCAAGATGCTGCTTTCTTTGCATCTGATTACCAACGCACTCATACCGAGATGCTCTATCGTCAAACAGTTTGGCAAGCATTTCAATCAGCCAAAAAAGGAAATGGTATTGCTAATGTAAATAAATTTACTAAGCAATTGCAGCAAATTTTCTTAGATCGGTCTATTCCTCATCCCGATAGAGACTCCGAAAGAAATCATAAAAGCTATTGCCCTCAAGATCCCATCGACGGAAGAGAAGCGCAAAGTAGTTGCGAAGATTGGGCTGAAGAAAGAGCAAAAGAACTTTTACTTAGAGAATTTGCTATTCCCTTTGCTCGTCGTTCTTCTCTAGAAGCTTTTGCTATACTTGCTTGTCACATAGAACTATTGGAAAACGATCCGTTAGTTGGTGACATTGCAGAACTATTTGGCGTAACAAATTCTGAAGCATATATTTTCTTGATTGGACTTACAGACATTATTCGGCGTACTGGTATTGTCAGTATTTCTGGAGCATCTAAGTATTTCCCAGAAACAGGTGGTGTTGATGGTGCTCGTCCACCAATGATCGATGTACAGGGAAAATCAAAGAATTATCTATTCTTAGAAAAAGATCCGAAAGAAGCTAAAAGCTTTCCTGATTCTCCTTCTTTTCTGCCAAAGTGGAAAAATTCAGGTGAAGTTAGCAAAGCTCAAAATCGGTTGGGTTGGTTTTATGCTCAAATGTTTGAGAATAATTTTCCGACCCGTGAAAAGTTTATATCTCTATTTCGGAAACTTGAAGGAACTGGACTTCTCGTAAAAGCTAAGAATGGTCATCAGATTAAATGGGATTTACTCAATGTGATTGAGACTCAAGAAGATTGGTATCAATGCGATCGCTGTCAGCAAGTGGTTCATGTACCAAATTTATCTACATTTACAGATGCAGATCCAAAGCCGACTTTAAATGTATATGCTTGTCGATCTTTTAAATGTGAAGGAACGCTAAAACCTTATACCTCTAAGCGAATTCATCAAGCAGAAACCGAACATTATCAACAGACTTTAATTAAAAATCGAGAACCCTTATCATTGCGATCGCAAGAACACACAGCGCAACTTGGGACAGAAGAACTAGCCAAACGCGAAAATGCCTTTCGTAGGGGACAGATTAACCTGCTCAGTTGCTCGACTACGCTAGAAATGGGCGTTGATATTGGCGAACTGCAAGCAGTCGTTCTTCGCAACTTTCCGCCCCATGTCAGCAACTATCAGCAACGAGCAGGTCGAGCAGGACGGCGCACAGATGGCGTAGCGATTACGCTGATGTACGGACAACGCCGCCCCCACGATCGCTATTATTTTGAGCAACCCGATAAGCTAATCGCAGGTTCTAATCAAATCCCCAAAGTTGATGCTGGTAACTGGCAAATTCAACAACGTCATATTCGGGCTGAGTTATTGGCAGCATTCTTAAGCATTTTTTCTATTGGTGCTGAGAAAGTAAATATGCAAGATTTTTTGGGATTGCCTAATCCTCTTACTTTTTCCACATTTACTCCGCCATCAACCGCAATGGTTTGTGAATTGAAAGAGTGGCTACATAGCGATCGAGATCGAGCTACTCAGTTAGCTCAGGATTGGATCGTTCGGCTGCAAGGTTCTGGAACTGCTGCAATTTTATTGTCTGATTTTCGTGAAAAAATTAACGAATTTCAGCAAGAACAATGTCAAGACTGGAACGATCTCATCGATCCACTGAAAGTGACTAATGATGATATTAGTGCTGAAAGCGATCGCAATAAACGCAAAGGTTTAGAACGTCGGCGCGATGGGCTTGAGTTTGAACTTGAAAAAATCGCCAAGCGTAAATTACATGATGAGTTAGTCCAAGCCAGTATCTTGCCTATCTATGGATTTCCCATTGATGTTGTCCGTCTACTTACTGGCGAAAGCAACGAATACAAATCGTCACAAGGTAAACATCGACTAGAACGCGATCGCCGTCTAGCTCTAGGTGAATATGCCCCTGGTCAAGATGTCGTTGTGGATGACCGCGTTTATCGCAGTGTTGGTATCAGTCGCCCCAAAGATCTTGAGAAAAAATATTATTGGGTTTGTAAAAACTGTAATCATTTTCTTGAATTTAATACACAAAATAACCAAGTGGAACAATGTCCCATTTGTCAACACCAACCCAAGTTAGCAATTGATAAGGCTGTCAACGAATACAAAGTTCCTAAAGCATTTGTCACAGATTGGGCTGCAACTGCAAAGGTTACGCCATACCTCAAACCCATTCGTCAGATCACATCGCAGGTTTTTCTCGCAAATCCTGGCTCGGTTCAAAGAGATGTATCTGAAGAGAATATTTGCCACCTTACTGTGAATCAAAATGGAACATTTTTCTTGGCAAATAAAGGACAGAGAAGTTTTACCAATCAAGGTTTTTACACCTGTGAAAGTTGTGGATTAGATTTGAGCGAGAAAGTGCGTAAATGGGAAGAAGAAAAACGAAAACTCAGTCGCAGCAAAAAAGCTGTTACTACATCACCGCTCAGACCAACACATCTCCACCCTCTAAATGGAAAGACTTGCTCGGGTCAGTGGAACTTGATTCATCTAGGTCATGAATTTAAAACTGACTTTCTTAAAATTAAATTTGATGATGCTACAAAGCCTTCATTATTACATGAAAAAATCACACATACATTAGACGGTCACGAAGTTGCCTCAGAGACAGAGAATTCAAATAGTCGAATTAGTTTTTGGCGATCGCTAACCTATGCCTTACTCGCTGCCGCCGCTCAAGTAATTGATGTCCGCCGCGAAGAACTTGATGGTTTATTTCGACCACTAGAAAATGGACAAGCTGAAATCATCATTTATGACAATGTTCCTGGTGGGGCAGGCTATAGCCAACGTATCGCCGACAACTTCAAAGACATCCTGACTGAGGCACATAGATTAGCAGACTCTTGCAGTTGCGAGCATAGTTGCTATGACTGCCTAAGAACCTATTCCAATCAATTATTTCACCATGAACTAGATCGAAAACAGGTTGTTGATTTTCTCAAGCCCATTGTTGAGCAAGTCAGTCCCGATCCAGTATTACAAGCTTTTGCACCTAGTTCGAGTCGCGTTCGATTAGAGATAATTGCGAGTGCTCTAACTGCCCATTGTCGCATGGCTACTACTGGCAGCATAATTTATTTGCCCCAGCTAATCGATCAATTTTGCCTAGATCGTGGAGAGCCAATGGCTTGGCTAAATAAACTCAGTGATATGGTAAAGAACTGCAATCCTCTAGTACTCATCCTCCACGAACTGCCACAAGTTATATCCGATCACAATTTAGTTTTACGCAAGCGTTTATCACAATGGATAGATCAAGGACTAGTTAAGCTCTATCAAACCGATATCAATGAGTACCCAACCCTTTATTTATATAATGCGCCTCAAAATTGCCTTGCCCTTGGTCTATCTCAAGAATCCAATCAGAAACTTGTATGGTTACAAACTCGGAGCCATGAAGGTGTAAATACTGTTCTACAAAGATTGAATAATTGGTTAGCTGAAGCAAGAGAGGTTCAAGCAACAGAGCTAGAAGATGCAAATACGCAGGTAATATTCCCAGAACCAGCTTGGGGTATTCTTAGTTTGACAGAGTTGCGTCAGAGATTAGGACTAGAAAGAGTTTTGACAGGTAGTCGAGTGACACAAGTTACTTATCAAGATCGCTATCTTGATGCTTCAGGAGCAAGATATTTTGTTAATCTTTTACAAGGAGAATGGTTAGACACAAGCACTCAAATTATTGTGCATATCCTTGAAGATCTAAATAAACCCGATCGTTTAGAACGATTAACAGAAAGATTGGTGCCTATTTCAGGACAGGTAAGGCAAGAAGCTTATATATCAGGTGTAAGTTCTCGCGATCGCTTTGTTCACGCGCGTTCCTTAGAAATCGAGAAAGAAGATGGTCAACACTATAGAATCTTGTTTGACAAAGGAATGGACTTCATGAAAAGGCATATAGATCAAACATACGAAATTAACGAGTCAACATATGTTGTAATCACTCGTCAATAGCCAGTGATTGATTCTTCAACCTGATCGCAGACCATCAGATGTTAACCATTCCAGTTTGGGATTCAACTTAATTGCTGCTATCCTCAAATTTAAGCCCACAATTTAACTAAGCAAATGATATTGGTCATCGATAATTACGACTCATTTACATATAATCTGGTGC
>CAZLSB010000184.1:6943-8215 GCA_964561825.1 uncultured Xanthomonas sp. | reverse complement strand
CCGGTGGTTTTATTGCATTTTATTCGTCTTTCTGCCCCGCAGTGCGCCAAAAGCGTTTCCGGCCCTTCGGGTTGAGCGTCGCAACGGCGTCTGCGGCGTTGCGACCCCAACGGAAGAGCCAGTGGCTGCGCGCCGCGCCTTGCATCCATCCGCTTAAGCCACACAACGCATCTCACGCGCAAAGTCCGACACACTACTAGAAACCTTCGGTTTCTAGGCTAATTCAGTCCGTCCAAGCGGTCATCAGTCCCGCGTGGCGTCGCAGGTAGGTACCGCATCGATTGGAGTGACGGATCGAACGTGACGACGGGAAGTCGGTCGTTCCCCAATCGGTGCGGTTCCCGTGCTCACTGCATCGATTGTGAAGCCGACTGCAGTCACAGCCTCAGCGCTGGCTCTGCGCCAGCACCGACTCTTGCTTGCTGAGTGCCACGATGGGACTGGAGCCGGTGCAGAAGTGGTGCCGCATACGCTAACCCGTGTAACGCGGAATGGTAAGGTGGAACCCGCAGCCATCGTTCATCGCGACGAACAAGAACACGCGTGACGCCGCGCTATTGAATGCGAACGCTCCAATGGCCGTCGTTCGCATTTTTCGATTTCGGGCTTGCAACGAACAAACTCGCACCCTTCACTGCCAAAGAGGTTCTGGTTAACTCGACTATGGGCATGGCCGTTGGGGTTCACGCCGTCTGAATGAGGATCGGCGCGCCAACTTCGGGTGCGCGCGAGTGGCGCATTCTCGCTAACATCTGGGCCAGCGGCATGTCGTCGCCCGTCTTTTGCATTCCGAGGAGGAACCCCGTGATTTTTCGTCTATCCGCAGCGCTGTTGCTCGCCCTGTTTGCCACCGCCGCTAGTGCTCAGCAGGCTGTTAACGCAAAACCCCTCACTGAAGAAGAGCGCGCCGAAATCAACGCGCAGCGTCGCGCCGGCTGCAAAGCCCATGGCGACAACCTGAAAATGCTGCAGAGTGGTGAAGGCAAGTTCATGATCGAAGAAGCCGGCAAACAGCGCGAGCTGACCCGCGCCGAGTTGGATGGACAAATCACCGACACCAAGAAGATCTTGGAAACTTATTGCGGCGAAAAGCAGAAGGCGTCTTAACGGCAGTGCGCGGCGGGCCCGCCCCAATGCCCTTAAGTGAAGCAACGGCATGCCAAATTGTCGCCAAAGCGGCGCTGTGGCTTTGCGCTCTTCCGGTGTAAGTGCATGAGCACAACTCGGCGCTCCAGAGGCTATCCGGAGCGCCGACTTGTAGTTAAGCGTTGT
>CAZLSB010000184.1:0-6843 GCA_964561825.1 uncultured Xanthomonas sp. | reverse complement strand
CTTCCCGTATAAGAGCGTGAGCACAACTCGGCGCTCCAGAGGCTATCCGGATCGCCGACTTGCAGTCGCCCACACGCCGCCCTCACCCGCGCTGCAATATCGCCGCCACGCCCATGCCGCCGGCGGCGCAGGCGGTGACCAGCATGCGACCACCGCCCATTTCTTTCAGCAGCTTGGCTCCTGCGGTCAGCATGCGCGCGCCGGTGGCTGCGAAAGGGTGGCCAAAGGCGAGGCTGCCGCCGGCGATGTTCAACTTGCCAGGGTCGATGGCGCCGAGTGCTTTGGGCAGTCCGAGTCGTTCGCGGCAATAACCGTCTGATTCAAATGCGGCCAGTGTGCACAACACTTGCGCGGCAAATGCTTCATGAATTTCGAATAGATCAAAATCAGCAAAATTCAAGCCGTTGCGCGCCAATAGCCTGGCGACGGCAACCGTCGGCGCCATCAACAAACCCTCGCCGCCAACAAAGTCGACCGCTGAGACTTCGGCATCCAGCAAATTAGCCAGGACCTCGTGTCCTGCGGCGCGCGCCCAATCGGGCGCTGCCAACAGCATTGCGCTCGCGCCATCGGTAAGGGGTGTCGAGTTACCTGCGGTCAGCGTGCCCAGGCCAGATTTTTTGTCAAACGCGGGTTTTAAGGATGCCAATTTGTCTAGGTTGGTCTCTGGGCGCAGCACGTTGTCGCGTTTTAGACCGCGAAATGGCGAGATCAAATCTTCAAAGAAACCGCGTTCAAAGGCGCTGTGGGCCTTTTGGTGGCTATCGAAAGCCCATTGATCCTGGGCCTTGCGACTGATGCCCCAGGTTTTGGCCATCATTTCGCAATGTTCACCCATGCTCTTGCCGGTGCGCGGCTCGCCAATGGCGGGTGCGACGGGTTTGAGTTCGCCCAGTCGAAAGCCGCGCAACGCCGCTAGTCGATCGCCAAAGCTGCGCGCCCTGGCGGCCGCCAGAAAGCGCGCATTGAGTGCCTGATTGAGGACCAGCGGAACTTCACTAGAACTG
Source organism: uncultured Xanthomonas sp. (assembly GCA_964561825.1). Lineage (GTDB taxonomy): Bacteria > Pseudomonadota > Gammaproteobacteria > Xanthomonadales > SZUA-5 > JADKFD01. Next base: position 5,836 of record CAZLSB010000184.1, on the reverse strand, counting down.
TCGCTGCCACCGCCAATGCCGACCCGAATCTGTCCCAACGCGATCTTATTGGCCACCACGATCGCAGATTCAAATCCGGTGCCGCAGGCGCGCTGCAAGGTTAATCCCGGCGTGGTCTTTGCCAGACCAGACCCGAGCGCGATCTCGCGCGCCAAATTCCAATCGCGAGAATGCTTTAGCACCGCGCCAAAGGCCAGTTCGCCCATTTCGACGCCTTTCAAATCAAAGCGTTCGACCAAACGGGAGACCACTTCGGTGCCCAGCGCCAAATTGCCAAGTTCGGTGTAAGCGGTGTTTTGACGGCAGAAGGGGATGCGCAAGCCACCCAAAACGGCGGCCAGCGGGCGGCGTTCAGACATAGGATGGCTCCGGCATGGGAAGCGTGCAGTTTAGACCAGTCGAGTGCCTTGGGCGGCAATGAACAGCCTTGCAGGCGCGAGTCAAACGGATGCGGTGCTGCTCTCGCACTATGCAGGAACGGCGTCAGCGCACAGCGCCGACCCACAGGAGCAGAAGCCTTTGGTGGGTTCGATCTTGATCGAACGCTGCTCCTCGGTGCCGTTGCAGGCGTTCGACGCATCTACACCTTAGCTGCGTTATCGTCCGCGCCCACGGAAAGGATGGTGCGCTATGGCGACGATGTGGATGGGGGTGTTGGCGCTGGAGCCGACTGGCGGTGTCATTCCGGCGCGCCAGATGCTGACGCGCGACACTGCCGAGGGTTTGGCGGCGGGGATGGGAGGCCAATTGGCGCGCTTTTTGCCGGGCGAACACGATTATGGTTTCGTGTGGTCCGCGGCTTTGTACGATCCTGCGCAATTGTTGCGTCGCGACTTTCCCTTGCATCAAGAACTGGCCCATTTATTCGTTGCGGGACAACGCCAGGGCATCGATGCTGGTCATAGCTTGACGCTGTGCGAGCGCCTGGGTCACATGCCGACCGCGTTATTGGTGCCAGAGTTGGCCATTGGTGGTGGCACGCTGTACGCGATTCCGGTGGTGCTGACCGGCAGCGAAGAAGCGATCGCCGCGGCAACGGAGCGGTTGGAAAGTGAGTTGTACGGTGCGGGTCTGGCCGACGCGGCAATTGTCTTCGAACTCAATCGCGATCTGGGTGTGAGCTTCGAACATGTGCGCTGGCTGTCGTTGCTGGATCTGTCGGCGATGATGGCCGCGCAGCTGGAGCATGTGGGTTTTGGCTTTGCGTGGCAGCTGGTTGAAGAAGTGCTGTACGGTGCTCCGCCGCGCCACATTGAGGTGCGCAGCCCACAAGGGCAACTGCTCAAACTCGACGATGAGGCGGTCTGGCTGGCCTTCACCCCGTATTCGTTGTTTGCGCGTCAGCAGCGCGACAATGCCGAACGTTTGGCGGATTACATCGCCTATTTGCATGAATTTCGACAACTGCAGGGCTTGCTGGCCGCGCACGGCATTGCGGTGCGGGTGCGCTTGCCAAATGCCGATACCGGCCATGCGTGCGCGCGCGCGACGGATGATTTTGTGGTCGAAAGCGTCAGTGCCGGCGCACCGGTACGCGCCGTATTGCACGACGCGCCCGGTCTGGGTGCACTGGCGTTCACCTTAGTGGATGAAAGCGGTGCGATGGTTGAACACCGCTATCCCTTGTCGGCCAGTGCGATCGGCCGATTCCGCCTAGAAGCTCAGCAAAAGGGCTGGCCGGTGGAGCGTTTGGGCCGCGTGGTATTGAGTGCGGATGGTGAAGACTTGGCAGTGCCGGATGATGCAGTCAGGCACTAATCCGCAGACTGGCTTGCTGCGTGCGCTGCGCCGTCGTTTGAATGACGCGATGGCGGTGGACTATCCGCAGCTGCGCCGTGACTTGGATCGTTGGCGGCCAGATGCCAGCGATGCGGCGCCGCGCTTTGAAAAACTGCGCCAGCAGATTGAGGCCTCGGCGCTGATTCACGATGCGCGGCGCGCGCGGCTGCCGCAGATCAACGTACCGGAAGAATTGCCGATTGCAGCGAAGGCCGCGGAAATCAGCGCGGCGATTCGCGCGCATCAGTTGGTGGTAATCGCCGGCGAAACCGGCTCCGGCAAAACCACGCAGTTACCCAAGTTGTGTCTGGCCGCCGGGCGCGGATTGACCGGTTTGATCGGCTGCACGCAACCGCGGCGGATTGCCGCCAAAAGTATCGCGCGGCGCGTTGCGGAAGAGCTGAAGTCGCCGCTCGGCGCGCTGGTGGGTTTTGCGGTGCGCTTTCAAGATCAGATTGCCGATGACGCGCTGGTCAAGTTTATGACCGACGGCATCTTGTTGGCGGAAACCCAATCCGATCGTTTTTTGCGCCGCTACGACACGCTGATCATCGACGAGGCGCACGAGCGCAGTCTAAACATCGATTTTTTACTCGGTTATCTGAAACGCCTGTTACCCAAACGACCCGATCTGAAGGTCATCGTCACCTCAGCGACGATTGATACCGATCGTTTCTCGCGGCATTTTGGTCATGCGCCGGTCATCTCCGTGGAGGGCCGCGGTTTCCCGGTGGAAGTGCGCTGGCGGCCGATCGAAGGCGATCGCGAAGAACGCGGCGACAGCGGTTTGTATCGATCCATCAACGCCGCGGTTGAAGAACTGGGTGCTGAGGATCCACGCGGCGACATCTTGGTATTTTTGCCCGGCGAACGGGAAATCCGCGATGCGCACAAGGCCTTGGAACAGCGCCGTTACGCACATACCGAGGTGCTGCCTTTGTACGCGCGTTTGTCGGGTGCCGCGCAAGATCGTGTGTTTCAGCCGGGAGCGCAGCGCCGCATCGTGCTGGCCACCAACGTCGCCGAGACCTCGATCACCGTCCCTCGCATCCGGTTTGTGATCGATAGCGGCATCGCCCGCGTTAATCGCTACAGCCAACGCGCCAAAGTGCAGCGGCTGCAAATCGAGCCGATTTCGCAAGCCTCGGCCAATCAGCGCGCGGGACGTTGTGGTCGCTTGTCCGCGGGCATCGCGGTGCGTTTGTTTGATGAGGCCGACTTTCAGCGTCGTTCTTTGTACACCGATCCGGAATTGCTGCGTTCGTCGCTGTCTGGCGTGATTTTGCGCATGTTGGACCTGGATTTGGGCGATCCCAGCGATTTCCCGTTTCTTGATCCGCCCAGTGATCGTGCGTTGGTCGATGGTTTTTTGTTGCTGCGCGAGATTGGCGCGACTGATGCCGACAAACGCCTGACCCAGATTGGCCGTGACATGGCCAATCGACGTGCGATTGGCGCGTTTTTTGATCGCCGCGCGCGACGCGCGAGTGCTGGAAGAGGCGCTGATCATTGCGGCGGGTCTGTCGATTCAAGATCCGCGCGAACGTCCACCCGAAGTGCGTGCCTTGGCCGATGCCGCGCACCAGGTGTTTGTGCACGACAAGAGCGACTTTCTGACGTGGGTGCAACTGTGGTTAGCCTACAACCACGAACACGAAGAGCGCACCCAAAGTCAGCTGCGCGATTGGTGCCGCACGCAGTTTCTGTCTTATTTGCGCATGCGCGAATGGCGCGAGTTACACCGCCAGTTGTTGTTGATCGTGCGCGAGCGCGGCTGGGGGCAAGAGCAGCCAGTCGCGGGGCGTGCGGCGGGTGGCAGGGGCGGATCGTCAGCCCGTTCGCAACGGCAGGCGATCGCGCCGCCACTTGTTAGCCCCGCAAGTGCTGCCCGCGCGGAAACCGCGCTGAGCGATCCGCGTGCTTACGAGGCCTTGCATCGTGCCTTGTTGACGGCTTTTGTCACCCAAGTTGCGCGCAAAGACGACAAGGTCCGCTATCGCGGGCCGCGCGGGCGCGCTTTGCAGATTTTCCCCGGTTCAGGGCAGGCCAAGGCGGGGCCCAATTGGATTCTGTCGGGCACCTTGCTGGAAACCGAGAAGTTGTATGCGTTAAATGTCGCGCGCATTGATCCGGCTTGGATTGAGCCGGCGGCCGCCCATTTGACCAAAAGCCAGCACTACGAACCGAGCTGGGACGCCAAAGGTGGCCGCGCCGTTGGCTTTGAAGACCTCAGCCTGTATGGCTTGCCCATTGTTCAGCGCCGCAAGATTTCCTACGCGCCGGTGGATGCGCAGGCCGCGCGGCAGCTGTTTTTACGGCACCAGTTGGTGCGCGGCGAAGGTCCGGCGCGGCATGCTTTATTGGTACATAACGCCGCGTTGCGCGAGCAGGCGCATGCCAAAGAAGAAAAACTGCGGCGCCGCGGTTTGCTGCGCGATGAAGAACAATTGGCCGAATGGTTTGACCAGCGTTGCCCGCCCGACATCCTCGATTCGCACAGTCTGGAGCGCTGGCTCAAGAGTGCGCCGGCGGCGCAGTGCGACGCGCTGAAGTTGACGCTCGACGATTTAGTCATCCCCAGCGCGCGGGGCGACGAGCGTTTCGAGTTTCCAGACGCGCTGGAAGTGCAGGGCGCACGTTTGTTGCTGGCTTACCATTTTGACCCGCAAGGCGCGCGTGATGGCATCACCGTCACCGTGCCATTGGCGGTGTTATTGGGTTTAAGCGACGCACAAATCGACTGGCTAGTGCCTGGGCTGCGCGAAGAAAAAGCGGCGCTGCTGATCAAAAGCCTGCCCAAGGCGCAGCGCAGGCATGTGGTGCCAGCACCGGATTTCGCCCGCGCTTTTGTGCAGGCAACGCAAGCCAGAGCGGCGCCGTTTGCCGCCGCACTGGCGGCGTTTTTGAGCAAAGTGGCTGGCGTGGACATCAGCGAGGGCGATTTTGACCCCAGCGGTTTGCCGGCCTATTTGTATTTCAATTTGCAGGTCGTCGATGCGCAGGGCGAGCCGCTGGCGGAAGGTCGCGAATTGGCGGCGCTCAAGGCGCGGTTTGCGCAAGCCGCGCGGGTCGCGTTTGCCGCGCGTGTGGACGCCTTGTATCAACGTGAGCAATTAAGCGATTGGCCGCTCGATGAGATCCCCAGCGAAGTGCAGGCCGAAGGCGGCGCACGCGCTTATCCAGCGCTGTTTGACCAAGGCGCGCACGCCGGTTTGCGCGCCTATGCCGATGCCGCCGAGGCCGCCGCCGCCCACCCACGCGGCACCCGTCGCTTGTTGTTGATCCAGATCGACGATCAATTGCGCTACTGGCAGCGCCACCTGAAGCTGTCTGGTGATGCGCAAATGGCCTACGGCGTGGTCGCCAGCATTGATGCTTTGCGTCGTGATTTGATCGAGTCGGCACTGGATCGGGTGATTGCGCCTGAGCTTGCTGGCATTCGCACGCGCGTGGAATTCCAAGCCTTATTGAGCCGCGTGCGTCGCGAACTAGGCCCCCAGGTGCAGATTTTGGCCGAGCGCGTCGATTTGATTCTGCAGGCGGTCAAAGGCTTGCGCAGTATTTTGGCGCCGCCGTTGATGGGCTACGCCACTGCCAACTTGGCCGACGCGCGCGAGCACTTGGACTCCTTGGTGCACCCTGGATTCCTGCGCGAGGTGGGCTTTGAACGGCTTGCGCACTATCCGCGCTATCTGGAGGGCTTACGGCTGCGCATCGACAGACTTAAACGCGATCCGGCCAAGGATCAGGTCAAGCTGTTGGAAGTACAGCCGTTCTGGCGTGCTTGGCAGCGCTTCGCGACGACCCGCCCGGATGACGCGCAAGTCGACAGCCTACGCTGGCTAATCGAAGAATTGCGCGTGTCCTTATTCGCCCAAGAGCTAAAAACCGCCGAACCGGTGTCAGCCAAACGCATCGCTAAGCTGGTTGAGCTTTTGGCCTGAACCTCGTTCAGGTTCGCGCCTTTGTTTCTTCCTGACGTTCAGAGGCGGGCTAGCAGCTTGTCGGACTTTCAACGTGAGATGCGTTGTGCGGCTGGGCGGATGGATGCAAGGCG
>CAZLSB010000183.1:0-8235 GCA_964561825.1 uncultured Xanthomonas sp. | reverse complement strand
CAAATGCTCGCTAACATGGGCAGCAATGCCGCCGCCTCGCGAATGTCGGCCGATCAATACGCCAGCGCAATTGCGGCACTAGGCGCCGATGAAGAGTTGGGCAGCGCCTTGCTTAATCGAGATGTGACAGCCATTAGTCGCTCCCTGGGCGGACGGATCAGCATGGTTTGCATGGTCGCGCCAGCGGAGGAAGAGCCGCCCGCGCAAGAAGATGCGCCGGTTCCAGTCGATGAGCCGGTCCAGGACGCCTGATACGCGTGTGGTCATGGATGGCTGATCATGTGCCAGCCCAAGCCAATCGCCCCAAGCGACGGGTCGAAGGCTGGCGCCTGATCGTCTTGCTTTTGTGTGCACAAAGCTCGTGGGCCGCTGATTCGATTGACCAACAAATTGAACAAGCACTGCTTTTGCGCAGTTCCTCGCCGGCGCAGTTCGATCTGGTACTGGCCCAACTGCAGGCTAAAGCGACCTCGGTCAATGAATCGCAGAAGCGCTATATCCGCTATTTGCAAGCGTATAAGCTGACTTTTACCGGCGATTTCTCCGGATCAATCGCGCAACTTGCGCCGCTGATTGAACCATCCAGTCCGCAGGATTTGCTGGTCAGGGCGGGCTCGCTCTTGGTCAATAACTTTGCCGCAACGCGCCAATTCAGCGAAGGACTGGTCGCGCTGGATAGCTATTTGCCGTTGCTCGAACAAACGGTCGACTTGGAACCGCGTCACCAGGGCTTTCTGGCCGCGGGAATTTTTTATAACCAACTCGGCCAGTTTGAACTGGGCCAACAATCGGCCGAACGCGTATTGTCGGAAGTCGCTAGCCCACGCAGTCGCTGCTTTGCCGTCAACTTGAAGATTGAGGCGATGATTGGTCGTAGGGCCGCGCCCGCTGACGATGCGGAATTTGTTGGTGCAGTGAATCAATGCCAGACCGCGGGTGAATTTGCCGTGGCTGGATTTGTTGGGCTTAACTTGGCGCGCAAGATGCAGGCCGAACAGCGCCTGGATGATGCCATTAACGTGCTTGAGAAACAGGCAGCCAGCGTCGCCCAAAGCCGTTATCCACGCCTGATGGGCGAAAATCATTCGCTGTTGGCGGAGCTAGAATTTTCGGTCAATCAATGGGATGCCGCCCAGCACCACGCGCAGGAGGCAGTGCGTTTGAGTGACGCCACGCCCTTTTCTTTGCCGTTGGTGATTGCCCATCGCACGCTTTATCAGCTGGCTGAGCGTCGTGGTGACAGTGCCGCTGCGCTACGTCACTATCGCAACTATGCGCAGGCTGACAGGGCTTATCTGGATGACGTCAAAGCACGTGAGTTAGCCTATCAGATGGCGCGCCACGAGACCCTGCAAAAGAACCAAACGATCGAATTGTTGAACCAGCGCAATGCGGTCCTGCAACTGGAACAACAAGTGAGTTGGCGCACCACGCAGGCGGTTGGGCTACTGGCTGCGCTGTTGGCACTATTGGCCGCTTCAATTGCTTTTTGGGGCTACAAAGTCAAACGCTTGCAGGTGGCCTTCCGCGAGCTGGCCGAAACGGACACGCTCACCGGCCTCAGCAATCGTCACCATTTTGTTCATGAAGCGGCGCAAACGCTGGCCAAATGCCAAAAGGACGGCGCGGATGCAGCGCTGATCATGATCGATTTGGACCGTTTTAAGCAGATCAACGATCGTTATGGCCACGCTGTAGGCGATTGGGTGCTGCGTAAATTTGCCGAAGTGGAGCGCGCGACCTGCGCCGGCTTGGCCCGCATCGGTCGTTTGGGGGGGGAGGAGTTCGCCATCTTGCTACCAGCAACCACGGCAGTGGCCGCGCAAGCACTCGCAGAGCGCTGTCGCTTGGCCAGCGCCAACATCGACAGCAGTGAATCGGGCTATCACTTCGACATTAGTGCAAGTTTTGGCATTGCCGATACGCGCTCGGCAGGTTACGAGTTGCATAAATTGCTGATGCAGGCGGATGAAGCCATGTATCGCGCGAAAAACGATGGTCGCAACCGCGTCAAGACATTTGTGGCTGAAGTGGGCTAAACGTGGTTACGCCTCATAGCAGCTTGCGCCGACAGCTGGCATACCGCTAAAATCGCGGGCTAACGTTACAAGTCATCAGGGACGGTGCGCTATGAAAGTTCTTAACTCGCTGAAGTCGGCCAAGTCGCGCCATCGTGACTGCAAGGTGGTTCGCCGCCGTGGCAAAGTGTTTGTGATTTGCAAGAGCAACCCGCGTTTCAAGGCGCGTCAGCGCTAAGTTGTTTTTGCGATCAGTTGCAGCAAAAGCCGCCTTAAGGGCGGCTTTTTTGTGCTCGTGACTGGCTTGCCGCTGGCAAGCCTGCGTGAATCGGGGCAAATGCGTGGTGATTGACTTTTACCAGCGCGCATTGACTTCATTACTGCGCCCGCGCAGTAGAATCCAAGTATCTACGCTGTGTTGGATGATAAATGTCAGGGGCATGTTTGATTAAATACGGCGCCATGGCGAGGCGGAACTCGGTCGGCGTACGCATCGGTAGCACCTTGGTCGGGGCGACCTCACCCGTTGTGGTGCAGTCGATGACCAACACCGATACGGCCGATATCGAAGCGACGACCAAACAGGTCGCGCAACTTTGGCGCGCCGGCTCTGAGTTGGTGCGCATTACCGTCAATAGCGAAGAAGCGGCCGCGGCGGTGCCGAAAATTCGTGAGAAATTGGATCGTATGTCCGTCGCCGCGCCGCTGATCGGCGACTTTCATTACAACGGCCACCTGTTGCTGACGCGTTTTCCCGATTGCGCGCAAGCGCTGGCCAAGTATCGAATCAACCCTGGCAATGTCGGTTTTGGGCAAAAGCGCGACACCCAATTTGCCATGATCATTGAACAGGCCATTCGCTACCAAAAACCGGTGCGCATTGGCGCCAATTGGGGCAGCTTGGATCAAAGTTTGCTGACCCGTTTGATGGATGGCAATGCCTTAAGCAAATCACCCCTGGATGCGCCCGCAGTTGCGCGTGAGGCGCTCATTCAATCGGCATTGCTCAGCGCCGCCAAGGCGGAAGAACTGGGCTTGCCCGCCGATCGAATCATCGTTTCCTGCAAAGTCAGTGGTGTGCAGGAGTTGATCGCGGTCTACCGCGATCTGGCGAGCCGCTGCAGTTATCCCTTGCACCTAGGACTGACCGAAGCCGGCATGGGCAGCAAAGGCATTGTCGCCTCGACTGCCGCGTTGGCGGTGCTGCTGCAGGAGGGCATTGGCGACACCATTCGTATTTCGCTGACCCCGGAGCCCGGCGAAAGTCGCACCGGCGAGGTCATTGTCGCGCAGGAACTACTGCAAACCCTAGGCTTGCGCGCCTTTACGCCGATGGTCACCGCCTGCCCAGGTTGCGGGCGCACGACCAGCGTGTTTTTTCAGGAGCTAGCCAAAACCGTGCAGGATCATGTGCGCGAACGCATGCCCGATTGGCGTTTACGTTACCGTGGCGTGGAGAACCTCACGCTTGCGGTGATGGGATGCATCGTCAACGGTCCAGGCGAGAGTAAACAGGCCAATATCGGTATTAGTTTACCTGGCACCGGCGAAAGCCCCGCGGCACCGGTATTTATCGATGGCCACAAAGTGGCAACCTTACGCGGTGACCACATCAGCAAAGAATTCGTTGGCATGATTGAAGATTATGTGCAGCGCAGCTATCCCACCATTGTCTAGGTGTTATTAGTTTTGTCAGTGCAAGCTTTTTCGCGATGTTTTGGTAAGCGCGATTGATGCGCGTATTACATTCCTTTTCTTTTTTATTATAAAGTCCATGAGCATCGTATTTCGCCCCGCTGGCCACGACGACATAGAATCCCTAGTTGAACTGGTGGAATCGGCTTACCGCGGCGAATCGAGCCGGGTGGGTTGGACGACCGAGGCAGATTTGCTAGAAGGTCAACGCATCGACCGCGATGGGATGCGCGCAGCGATCGATAAAGACGGCGCGATCATTCTGCTCGCTGAGCGTCATGGTGAATTGCTCGGTTGCGCAAATATAGAGCGGCAAGGCAGTGCAGCTTATTTTGGGATGTTCGCCGTACGGCCCGGAATGCAAGGCGGTGGCATTGGCGACGCGATCTTACTCGAGAGTGAACGTATCGCCGCGCAATGGACTTGTACCAGTATGCGGATGACCGTCATTTGGACGCGGCAGGAATTAATCGCGTTTTACCAACGGCGTGGTTACAGCAATACCGGAGAGCGCCAACCGTTTCCGTATGGCGATGAGCGCTTTGGACTGCCCAAACGCCAGGATTTATGGTTCTGGGTATTTGCCAAGCCACTGAGTCCAGTCGGTATCTGATGTCGATCTATTCGTTAACACGAGCTTTTTTGTTTGCGCTGGATGCAGAGCGCGCGCACCATCTTGGGCTTAAGGCGATTGAGCTGGCCTATCGCAGTGGCCTGAATCCGCTATTAGCGGACCGACCCAAACCATTGCCGACGACCGCATTTGGTATTGACTTTCCAAATCCGGTAGGACTGGCCGCCGGCCTAGATAAAAACGCCGAATATATGGATGCATTGGCGGCACTCGGTTTTGGCTTTATTGAGGTGGGCACAATCACACCACTTGCGCAGGAGGGTAACCCAAAACCACGTATGTATCGACTTGTGGATCGCCAAGCGGTCATTAACCGTTTGGGATTCAATAACCACGGAGTTGATCGTTTGGTACGCAATATTGAGTGCAGTCGCTTTCAAGGCGTGCTGGGGATTAATATTGGAAAAAACAAAGACACGCCCAACGAACGGGCGGTCGATGACTATCTAATTTGTTTGGAGCGAGTGTATTCTTTGGCGACCTATATTACGGTCAATATCTCGTCGCCAAATACGCAAGGCTTACGCGATTTGCAAGAAGAATCGGTTTTGACGCGTTTCATTAGTACGCTGCGCGAGGCTCAGGAGCGCTTAGGCGCTGTGCATGGCAAGCGCAAGCCGATGTTGCTTAAGATTGCGCCCGATTTAACTGCCACCGAGATGGATGGCATTGCTGAGGTGGTGCTGAAAACGAAAATTGATGGGTTGATCTGCACCAATACCACGATTGATCGTGAGGTGATCGCTGGACATGCTTTGGCGGAGCAAACTGGTGGTTTGTCGGGTAAGCCGCTGTTGGCAAGAGCAACCGCGGTATTGCACGGCATGCATCAGCGCTTGGGGAAAGAGTGTCCAATTATCGGCGTGGGCGGCATTTTGAGTGGGCCAGACGCGTCTAGCAAATTCGACGCAGGCGCCAGCCTGGTGCAGTTTTACAGTGGCATGATTTATCGCGGGCCGCAGTTGATCAGCGAGTGCGTAGAGTCGTTACGTGAATGGCAAGGAGCGCGGCAGTAAATGATCCAAGTTGATCTCCTTCATTCTGCAAATCTGCGCCCATTTAATACGTTCGGCGTCGCCGCGCGTGCGCGATGGTTGGCACATGCCCGGTCTATTGACGGACTACTGGCGGCTTTGGAGTTGGCGCAACGCGAAGATGTGCGAGTTGAAGTTTTCGGCGGTGGTAGTAATCTTCTGATCGTCGACGACCTGGAAGCCGTTGTTGTCTTGCCGCAATTACGTGGAGTTACCTGGTTAGGCAACCACAATGGCCGCGTTCACGTAAGTGCTGCCGCAGGCGAAAATTGGCATGATTTTGTTGCGCTGACCATCGCTCACGAAGCATTTGGATTGGAGAATCTGGCGCTCATTCCTGGTCACGTGGGTGCTGCGCCTATTCAGAATATCGGTGCGTATGGAGTAGAGCTGGATCGTTTTGTGGTGGCCGTAGATGCCTATGATCGGCAGCGTGAGCAGTTTTGTAGAATTGATCGGGCGAGTTGTGAGTTTAGTTATCGGGACAGTCTGTTCAAGCATGACCCCAATCGGTATTTAATTACCGCTGTTGAGTTTGCACTGCACACTGAGGCGGATTTGCATCTCAATTATGCTGGTGTACGCGAACAGCTGTCGGCGAGCGGTATTAATGTGCCGACTCCGAAAGCAGTGTTTGATGCGATCTGCGCGATTCGGCGTCGAAAACTGCCCGATCCGGCTGAAATTGGAAACGCCGGAAGTTTCTTCAAAAATCCATTAGTGGATACGCATTTGGCAAGCGTGCTGCAAGCCGCGTATCCAACGCTACCGATTTATTCGGCGGCGCAAGGCAAGAGCAAGCTTGCCGCCGGTTGGCTGATCGAATATTGCGGCTGGAAGGGCGCTCGCGTGCTGGATGCGGGCGTGCATCAACAGCACGCTTTGGTACTGGTTAATTACGGCAAGGCCACCGGTCGTGAGCTGCTTGCGATCGCGCAGCACATTCAAGCGGATGTATCGAATCAATTTGGCGTTCAGCTGGAAATTGAGCCGCGGATTGTGGGAGTTTAACTCGTTCTCATAAAATTCCCTACTTAAACCTAGGGCAGCGAAACTGACGTGAGCATTCTGCGCGTGTGCTTGTAACTCAAAAAACGCAGCGTAGAACTTGTTCGAGCAAATTCAGGGTGGGAACATCTACTGCGCAAGGCACTCAATTCTCGTTAGCCAGTGGTTAAAGTTTGGGCATTCAGCACGTAACTTTGGAAGTCCTATATGCTTGGCGGCATTGGGTCCAATACTCGCCTTGCGTTTCTCGTAGCCAGGGAAGGCACATTCTATTCTGTGCGAAGGAGCGCCGTCAGATCGCTCGTTTACTTCTTCAGGTGACAGGGTTCCCAGTGATTTGACTAACTCTTGGGCGTTGGCGATGGGTTTTTTTGACAGTAATGGCAAGTGTTTCTGGATCGACTAGTAACAAAGTCTCAAACTCGTGAAGTTGTATATAGGGCATAAATCGCGCATGGCCAATATCGGATGCCATCGCCTCGTACAGGGTCGCAATTCTTTGCGTCTTGGTACCCGAGAAATCCGAGGTAACGCACAAACCTGGTGTATCGCGAGGAAGGCTGTATAGGTCGAGCATTGTAGAATAATAGACACTCGGCTTATGGCCTTCTGCTGCAATTTCGCGACGCAGCTGATGGCGCTAGAGCCTCCACGAACGACCGCCTCCTTTGGCGGTTCCTCTCGCGGGTTCGGCGAGGCCCAATGTGCAATATTTGGGAGGCCCCACCTTCGTCGCCAACGAAACCCTGAAGTTCGCCGGGCCTGATTAGCATTCTATTAAGCATACGGAACAGTTTGATCAGATTTGATTTCCCTGCTGCGTTTGCACCAACCAAAACATTAATGGGTGCTAAGTCCAGTTCAAGGTCCGCTAGTGTTCCAAAGCCTTTTACTGAAAGGTGGTCTAGCCGCGCCCACGGCGAATTCACCTTTGGCTTCGAAAAGCTGATCTTGGGCGTCCCGGATTGGGTCATAGGCATCAGGATTGAGCGCCGGAAGCAACAGGTTTACCAGGGTCGAGGATTTGCTTTCGCCAATCAAATGTACCGAACTTTCAGCCCCCAATGGGTGCCACGCGCGCGCCGGGGCGCACATCGCCAACCACATCCACGCCAGCGGGTGGACTAAATTGGAAGGTGGCGGGGGCTAACTTGGTGTTACGTGTCCAATTCTGGAAAACGATTTCGGTGCGTTGGCCGACAATGTCGACCATGACCATGCGTAGCAGTTTTTCTTCGCGAAAACCTAAATCGACGTGGGCAAATTCCGCATCTTTGGATTTCGGCTTGAGTCGCATCCAACTTGACCCGTCGGCGACGCCACGATCTTCGCTATTAAATTGTTGGTCGAGTGCGCCGAGATCAAGCAATACCGCGAGTGGGCTTTGCTGTTCGTCAAAAGACTGGGGACGAACGCTTACCTGTTCTAATTCAACGTCATAGATCCAGATGTTGTCGCCATCCGCGATGATGCGCTGTTCCTCAGGCTGCAGATAATCCCAGCGGAAGCGATTGGGCCGCGCCAGAACCAGGGTGCCGGAGGCCGCGTCTAGCTCATGGTTGGCGTCATCAAACACTTGCTGTTGAAAACTGGCCGACAAATTCATTACATCTGCGGAAAAACGATCAAGTTGCGCACGCGCGCTGGTCTGCGCGTTCGCGGGGGCGGCTGCGCTCAGCAGCAGTGCGATGCAAAAGAGATTTTGGCGCATTTTGGCACTCCAGAGTGATTCATAGTGGCACACCCTAGCGTGTAGTCACCCAACCGTAGCTGTAGGACGTTGAGCCTGGACCGCTAGCAGCCTGTCTTTAGGCGCACTTGCGCTGAAAGCCCGACAGGCTGCTAG
>CAZLSB010000182.1:0-8331 GCA_964561825.1 uncultured Xanthomonas sp. | reverse complement strand
CGAGATGGAGGTTGGTTATTGCGGTGTTTGGGCACGGGTGAGAGTTTGGATTTGCGATCGATCGATCTGTCGATCGGGCTTTCCGAAATTTATGAGGATGTGGAATTATGATAGTTCCTCATAGAACTGATAACTTTTTAACTTATCTGGTGAAAAACTATGGCTGACAATAATCTTTTATCCCGTATTTCGATCGATCCCGCTATTTGTTTTGGCAATCCTTGCATTCGCGGACATCGTATATGGGTTTCTACAATTCTCGATTTACTTGCTAGCGGTGTGACTTTTGAAGAAATACTGGAAGAGTATGGAGGTATCGATCGCTTGGATATTTTGGCTTGCATTGCTCACGGTGCGGAGATGTCAAGGGGCTATTTTACAGAGATTCCCTTGGCTAAAAATCGAGAGGTATCGGCAGCATGAATGATGAACTGATGTTTGTCAGATACGATTCGCCCTTTCAGAAATTTATGAGGATGTGGAGTTATGAAAACTGATCAGCAAATAAAAGTACTTCTTAGTTCTTTGGCTTTGAACATAATTGATGAAAGACAAGTTTTAATACAAAGGTTAGCTAATTTGCCAAATGTGATCGCTATTGCTCAGACTTTTGGCTCGCCTAAACTTATTCGAGGGTTAAAGCTTAGTAATAAAGTTGTAAATGCTGACTTACCAGAACTTGAATACAGACAAGATCGAGTTTTTTATCAAGAACAAGAGCTTGGCAAAATTCAAATTTTGTATAAATCGCCTATTCCAGGTGAGCTACAAGCCAGATTAGCTATAGAAAGCGCAATCGATCGCTTTTTGGAATATCTACAAAAGGTTTATCAAATTGTAGTTTTGGAAGAAAGCGATCGCCATGTGCGCGTATTTATCCCTAACAAGGAAATACCGAGCTTTAAGACTCTATGGGAACAATTCCTTGAGAATGTGGCTTTCTCTACCTATGGCGAAAATCAATTAGCTGGGTTAGTTCAAACATTTATTGTCATGCTCAACGCGATTACGCTTTCTGGTAGAGGTTTCAGCACTCTTGATGTCCCAATTTTGAATAGAGAACAGGCAAATGTACTAGCTGCTTGGTATTTCGGTGTTGCTAGAGATGTTGAAGGTCGTCAGCTAAAGCGACAAAAACAAATCGATGCTTTACAGAAAGAGTTAGAAAATCCTGAACTTGCCGAAAAAGAACACAAATCTAAATCTAAGGAATTGCAAGATAAGGAGGTAATGCAAGCTAAGGAAGCTAAAAAATATCAGGAGTATTTTCAAAAGGGTTTTGACAAATCTCTAAAAGAACAGGCTTCTGTATGGCAAGAAATTAATAAAATCGAGAAAGAGATTGAGAAAACAGGGCTTACTAAGGCTCAAAAAAATAAGTTGCAAAAGCAGCAAGATAACCTAAAAAATAAACTGATATTTTCTCAGGAGTCAGTACAGAAAAAGATTTCTTTACTAGCAGAGTCTAGAGGCGATCCATTTATATTTTTACGATTGGATCGAGAGCAAGACTCAGAGAAGTTTAAAAAAATTGTAGCAATCGCGAAAAATTTCTCGAAAGTAGCAACCGATCAAATTAATGCAACTCGTGGCGATATCTTTACTCAGTGCATTTCTGAAATGTATCGCTTACTTGAACTAGAAACTTTCGAGCCGCCACCGTTACCGTTACTTAGCGAACAGCTAATTCTCCCTGAATGGCGATCGGCTGGTGATGACAGCAGAGAGTTTTGTTATTCCTGCGGTGTAGCGATCGATGCGAAAACTGCAAAATGGCAAGTCCTCCGATTTATGTTTGAGCGACCTTCACAACGTCGCCAATCCTCATCAGGAGAAGGAAGACCGCATATTTGTACTTCCTGTTCTGCACTTGCCTTTGCCTCTCCGCTAAAAGTAACTGATGAAAGCATCATTCTAAAACTGTCCTCAGTTAAGGGTGAGAAAGATTCGGTCTCGATTAAAGACTATGTGCGGATGCTGACTAACAAAGAAATGCACCTTAGCGGGGGCCGTTATCTAGTCTTGGCATCCGATCGCACAGGTGGAGGAGATATTGCAGCGCAAAAGCTAGGACAAGTTCAGTATGCGATGGCGAAAGTTGCTTCGATTTTCCCTGTCGAAGTATTGACTGATTTTAGCTTTTCTCTGATTGTGCAAAGCAGTCAACCTATCGAGTTAAAAAGTCGTCATTTGCTTTTCATCAAGGGAGTTATGGAGGCATATAGCCAACCAATAATTATCTCTGGGAAAGACATCAATTTGGCTTTGGGTGATGCAGTTCGGTATATCGATAAAGACTTACCAACTCTTGCGGAATACACACTGACAAAGATTTCTGCTCCCTATGGGAAACTAGAACTTGAGAAAGTTCATGAAGCCTATTGGTTACAGATTCAAAAAGATTTAAAAGCTATAGGAGTTTCTATGGATTCGGAAAATCAATTATCAAAACGGGCTAGGTTATATCGAGATGTTGCGGCTCTCACTGGTTTAACTTATGCATTTGCTCAGTCACTAGAAAACACTGCAAAACAAGCAAAAGGTGAAGAATTTTCTGAGCGTGAGACAGGTAAGCTTATTGAAAAAGTGGATGATGCTGTTGCCTTTTGCTACTACGCTACATTGGGAGACGAAACCAAGAAAAGCGTTCAAGCCCGTCTCTATCGCAGTCCTTACAACTATTTTATCTATGACCAAACCAAGACTTTGCTTGAGTCTTTAGGCTTAAACGATCGCGAAACGACGGAATCAGATAAGCAGCAAACTTATCTCTCGCTCTATGCCGATGACGTTTTGAGTTCCTATACTCATTTTGCCGAAAATGGCTACTCACAACCTAAAGACTGGAACGATTTGACCTATCAACTCAAACTTTCACTCTATACCCGTTTCCCTGAACTCGTCCGCAAACTTAAAACCAAAGGAAGTAATTAGAAATGGCTACTGGACTACCAACAACTGACGCTCAAAATCCTCGGATGCACTTCGATATCTATGCGATTTTAGAAGGTACTCAAGAGCTTTATCTTGGTCATGAAGTGCAAGTCAACATCAATCTTGTTGAAGTTGTCAAACTCAGTACAATTGACGGGCGATCTATTGAGAAATGCTACATTTCGCCAACTAAACGTAGAGGCGTTGAACGCAGAAGCCTGATTTGGTCGCCTGTTAAGAGTGGCACATTATTGGGCGATAAGCTTCAATGTGGCATTCCTGAAACCTGTGCAAAACCTGAATGTCCGATTTGCTCAACCTATGGCGGATTAATCGCAGGGAAGAAAACACTAATCGGGCGTGTAACACACAGTGGCGGTGTTGCTGTTCAAGAACTCTATCCTGTTGACAAACAAAGAGCGATGCACCCCGCTCGATTGGTAAACCAAAAAGAAGAAACCCCAATTCCATTTAAGCGTCAGTACAATCAACCAGGGCTTCTTTATCCTGTTTACAATCACGCTCTAAGCATTACTGAAAAAGAATTTGCGGCGGTTGCCTATGCTTTTCTTGACTCACTAGCACGAATTGGTTCGGGAAATCCTAAAGGCGTTGCGCTTGCGGAAGATGCCAATAACAAACCATTGCTAGTGTTCGATCGCTATCTTGTTCCTAGAGGTAAACGCCCGATCATTTCACCATCGGTTACAAATGCAGCAGATGCGATCGCAGACTTTCAGCGTTTAGCACAAACACCAACAGCGAATACAGATCATATTTCTGAGCCGCTTTTCGATCGCTGGCTTGGTGATGAGGCTCTATTGAAATTACAGGATTATGCTGGCGACTTTGTAAATCGAGTTTTACAGGCATCTTAACTATGTACTGCCTAGAATTTACGATTCAACCAACAGCAGCGATGACATTTCGCATCCTGCCTGGGTCAATTCTCAACATTGCCACTTATCCGTTTGTTCCGCCAACAACATTGTCAGGATACTTACGCAGATTAGCAATGTTGAGCGCAGGGCAGGAACTTCCAGAAACTAAGGTTAACAACGAGAACCCGCCTGTTTATGCTTTACCTTCTCAATATCTGAGTTTAGGAGCTTATCCAAAACCAGACGCTTGGAGCGGCATTCATCGCACCTATCGTAAAGGCATGAGAAGCTTTAATCATGACGATTTCTCTAAAATCTATATCGATGGTAAGGGCGAAGATTTTCAACTCCATACTTGGGAATATCTAATCGTAGATAAGTTAGTCGGCTATATTGCCGCCGAATCTTTGGATGGTTTAGAGCATTTTCAAGACTTAGTTGGTTATGGCTGTAAAATTGGTAAGGAAGGCTATGCCTATATTTCCGAGATTTCAGAACAGCCAATTCAATTAGAGCTAGTGAATACTGCGGCGCATCCCTCAACGCTTTTACCGATGGAAGCTTTGCTAAATAGTAATCAATTTATCGGTGGATGCGATATCTATAATCTCTATCGCTATGAGTGGGAAAATCGCGATCGCTCTTTAACACCTGAAGATGGATTGCTAGACAATAGCCCAACACCAATTAAAGGTTTCACACCTTTTGTCTGTGCCTATTTTCCTAAGCCAATCGAGCCACCTCCGATGATTGATTACTACACTAACGGCGAAATTTATATTCCTGCATCTCTCATCAATCTTCTAAGAGAGGAAACTTATGTCTAAATCAAAACGCCAAAACCCCTATAACTTTGGTAGAGTATTTTTTCCAGATTCCCCCAACGCAATACCTAATGAGGTGAGATTGCAACCTCTAGGCGATCATGTTGGAAATGTGATTAGACTCGTTCGTTTGTGGAATTGGGAAGCAGAAGGCTTATCATATGATCGTGAAAATGCTGCTAAACGAGTTGAAGAGTCTGCAAAAATCCATGACTCAGGCAAACCTCAGAAATTTGCAATTCAATCAAATATAGGTGCTGGCGGCAAATTCAAAGAATATATTTACTCTTTTCGAGGACACCGATTTCTCGCTGATAGTAAAGATATTTGGGCAAAGACTCTCGCGATTGGACACCATGATTTTTCCGTTGCTGATATTTGTCGAGATGCTTACACGCTCAAAAAAGATCCACAATATGCTGAAATTCTTGCTAAAGAGCCATTAGCCTACGCGATCGAGCTTTACATTTTAGAAATGTGCGATCAGATTGAAGCTGAGTTAGCTTGTCGTGTAATGGATGACTCTCATCAAGGCGAGTCTCGTACATTTATGGATTACACGATCTCTAAAAGTGAAACAGAGCCGAATGTTTATCATATCGATCCTTGGGCTTTTGCTCCTGAATTAGCGCAAGATGGTATCGAGCTAAACTTCCATTATTGGTCGATGCAGCCTTCAGCAGATGACAAAAAGCAGCTACAAGAATGTATTGATAAAAATCAAGAAAATAAACTTGGTACAACATTAGATCGCAGTGTTAAAGCATGGTGGCAATCTGAAGATGGACAGCCACAACAAAAATTTAAGGAAACAATCACTCTCAAGCCTTATGCCATAGAAGAAAAATTGAGTCCTTGGACTGCAAAATCTTTTTATGAGCAGGTAGCTGGATTCTCGCCTAACCTCATGCAAGAGGAAATGTTTGATGCTATTTATGACGATAAGACTGATAAACATCCTGCAATTCTTTTAAAAGCACCAACAGGATCGGGCAAAACTGAAACCGTTCTTTTCCCAGCTTTGGCTTCAGGATATCGCCTGTTTTTGCCTTTACCAACTCGCAGTCTTTTAGAAGATCAAAAAGAGCGTATTGAAAAGTATCTCAAGACGTTCTCAAGTCTTTCTATTAATAAAGATAGAGAATTTTCATTGGTAGTTGATACAGGGGCGCAAATGCATCGCTACATTTACCAAAATGGCGAAGAAGTAAAGCGCGGTATAAACCCTAGACGACATCTATACAAAGGTGATGTTGTTCTTACTACGTTAGATAAATTTCTATATCGCTATTTCGCATTTGGAGACAAACAAAAATCTTTCGTCTTTCCTTTGAGAATTCATCAGGAAAAAACACTAATTTGCTTTGACGAGTCCCATAGTTATGATGAGGTTGCTTTTACAAACTTTTCTAGCTTGGTTAAATCACTTTATGAAGCAGGGCGATCGCTTGTTTTAATGACAGCCACCATGCCCAAAGAACTTTCAGATCGCTTTGACTACTTAGAAACATTTGATTATATTAATCGACCTGAGCTAAATAAATATCATCGCGATCGCGGTTTTGAATGGCTCAGTAACATTTCACGAGATCCAGAAAATCCTGAATCTTTCCAACAGCAATTTACTCAAACAATTCTCAATGAGTGGAAAGCTAAACCTAATCGCCGCATTCTTGCAGTTGTGCAAACAGTTAGAGATGCTGTAGCAATTTACAAAAGCTTAAAAGAAAGTCTCAAGACTGCCAACACAGATAAGAGGTTTCTATTTCTCTATCATGGACGCATTGCCGATCAACTCAGACCAGAACTTTACAAGTTGATCAAGCAAAAAGATGATAACTCAGAGCCTTATATTCTCGTTACAACTAGTGCGATCGAGGTTGGTTGCGATCTAAATTCTGAAGTTCTAATTTCTGAGATTTGTCCCCCTGAAAACTTGATTCAACGAGCAGGACGCTGTAATCGCAATGGAAAAGTAGCTGATGCAAAAGTAGTCTTAGTTGGCGATAAGATTCAGGATTTTGTAAATAGTCTTGATGAAAATGGCTGGACAACCTATGCAGAAACACTTGTTAATTTGACTGAGTTTGACTCAAAACTAATTTCAGAATGTATCTCGCGCTCTGAACACATCGATGATTACCGTGTTGTCGAGTTATTCTCAATGCTTCATGAGTATGTTTATGGCTCTGACCTTACCTATCAACCAATTCATGCCAAAGGACTTGTCATCACTAGAAGTTGGACACCATCAGCAACGCTAATTTATAAAAATGGTGATACTTCACCACCTAAAATTACAATTCCACTAGATCGATTACTTCAGAAAGAAGAAAATCAATACGCAAACACCCATGTTTACGAACGATATTATGATGCAGAAACAACTCACTGGGGATTAAGACCCCTTAGATTCGGTTCTGCCTATTCTAAAGATATCATCATCGAAATTTCTCCTAATAATGACGGAGCAGGACTTTATGACGGTAAACCCGAATATAGCTACGATCCAGAACTTGGGTTTGAGGATTTACCAGGTGTGTTTATCAAATTAAGACCCAAAGGATTTGATGAAAAGCTACTCTGTCAACATGACGATAAGAGTAAAGTAGCGATCATTTTTTACACTAGAGCTTTAGACAAGGAAGATAAGAGCTTATGACTGTCCAAGAACTAATTGAACAACTCTCAAAATTTCCACCTGACACACCTGTTGTCATTAGAGGCTACGAATCTGGATACAACGATGTCCAAGAAGCAAAATCACAAGAGATGCAGCTTAACATCAACACAATCTGGTACGGCGCTCACGGCGACAACGATCATTAATCTAAACCCATCGAAGGGATACCCATGACACCCGTAGTTTGTCTGTATGGAACTAATCACATTACCGACGAAAAATGGCACGGTCGCTAACTTTAAACACACAACAGAAAAAAGATGAGTCAAACTTTAGAGCCAGAAGATACATTTAGTCGTAGTTTTGACCTCAAGATCCCAGCCCAAAACTTAGCCCAAGAATTCGGCTACAACTTTGAGAGTCAATCATTACAACTTCCTAAATACAAAGGAGAGCTAAATTATATTCAGCAAACCCAAGAACAAATCCAAGAGATTCTGCCCCATCTGAGTCTCGACAGCGATCGCACAAAGCGTGAGTTTTTAGTTGCACCCATTATTAGAGATTTGATTTGCTATACCCATACACAAATCAGAATTGAATACAAAATCAAAGTCAGCGATCGCTTTCAAGGCCTCATCAACTACTTCATCGAATCTCCCAACTTCTCAATAATCAGTTTTGCTAAAGGAGAAAACCTAGAGGGTGGCATGAACCAACTAATTACCCAACTAATTGCCCTCGATCAATGGGATAACACACCAGCAAGCGATCGCCTTTTTGGTGCTGTCACCACAGGCTCAGTCTGGCAATTTGGATTATTGCATCGACAAACTAAATTGATTCAACAAGACCTGAATTTATATCGCGTTCCCAATGATTTTGAAGCTGTGATGCGAATTTTGGTACAGGCTTTAGTTAGTGAAAATCAACTCAATACAAGCAATATATAGGAGCAAATTATGATTTATTTAATTCGCGATCGCGCTATTCAAGAGCAAATTAATGAAATGATGCAAACCCTTGCAACATATATCAAACTTGCAGTTGACATCGATCGAAGAGTTCT
>CAZLSB010000181.1:0-8338 GCA_964561825.1 uncultured Xanthomonas sp. | reverse complement strand
CGACACTTGGCAATGGAAGAACCATTGCCTGCGCGCCGCGCCTTGCAGCCATCCGCCCAGCCTCACAACGCATCTCACGCGCAAAGCCCGACAGGCTGCTAGGCGCCATGAACTGGACGGCCGTCGCCGGGGCCAGCGGTGTTGCCGAGTTCAACGATGTGCCACTCGCCGAAGGCGTCAATCTGTTGCGCGCCAACGCGGTGGATGCGGTTGGCAACGCCGCAATTCAGCAAACCCGCAACGTGATTCGCTCCAGCGTGACCGTCGGCATCGTCGGCGGCAGCATTACGGCAGCCAGTGCGATCGGCGAACCGGGCAATCCCATCGCTGGTAACAGTGTGCTCAACAACAGCGGCAGCATCGCGCTCACTGATATTGCCGCGCGGCTGTCACTGCTGTCTGCCACATCGGGGCAAACGCTATCGCAACAACAATGGTTGGCGAGCATTGCGCCGGGGCAGGGCAATCCGCGGCTGTTTGAATTCGCCACCAGCGGCGCGCCCTTGGGCAATTACCTACTGTTGTTAGAAGCGCATTTACGTGGCGCCGGTGGAGTGCTGGTCTGGACGGTGCTTGATCAGGAACCAGTGGTCATCGCTGATCTAACGCCGCCTGATCTGGCGTTGATCACGCCGCTGGAGCGCGCGTTGCTGCCAGCGAATTTCACCGTTCGAGCGACGGCCAGCGATCGTATCGATCAGGTTGAACGCGTGGATCTGATCCTGGACAACGGCTCGGCCATCGTTATGACTCCCGACGCGCCGGGCAGCTACATCGCCAGCTTGAGCGCCATCAGCGATGGCCCGCACACCCTACAAGTGCGCGCCAGCGATCGAGCGGGCAATCTTGCCCAGTCTCCAGTGCTGCCGCGCGTCATTGAAGTCGACGGCAGTCCGCCGCAAATCCAAATCACCGGGGTTGTCGATAACCAGCTTAGCGCGCTGCCGTTAACACCCGTCATCACCATTACTGACGCAAGCACGGTGAGCAACGTGATTTTGCTGGACGGCGCGCCGTATGTTTCTGGCACACCGGTGAGCTTGGAGGGCATCCGCAACCTGTCGGTGCGCTCGACCGACGCCGTAGGCAACGTGGCGCAGGCGCAGATTCGTTTCACGCTGGATTTCACCGCGCCGCTGATCAGCATTCTGTCTCCAGCCAGTGCCGTGGGTGTGGGCGACGCGCATATCCCGCTGCTGGCGCAAACAGAAGTGGGTATTGACGTTGATCTGCTTGATCAAGGCAATGCGGCTACGCAGGTCAGCAACGCGGCAGGACAGGCGCGTTTTGCCGCTGTGCCGTTGCGGCCGGGCGAGAACATACTGCGAGTTCGGGCGCGCGATCGCGCCGGTAATGTGGGTCTGGCGGCCAGCGTGCAGGTGTTCCGTTTTGCGGTCAGCCAAGCGCCGGTGACCGCGTTAGTGCTGATGCCAACGAGCGTGGTGCATGGTCAAACCCTGGTGGGCACGGCGCAGCTCACCAGCTCCGTTGCAGCGAACGGCTTGCCCGACCATATTCGCATTGAGGTACTGCGCAGCGATCTGTCGGTGATCGCCACGATCAGTCAAACGGTCGCTTTGAACCTCCAGCAAACGCTGGACCTGCCGTTCTCGTTTGCGACCGGCGATTGGCCTGCCGGGATGCAAACGCTGCGGGTGTCGTGGCGACGTGGAAATGCCACTGTGCCGTGGTCAGTGCTGCGCACCGTGCCTATTGAGATTCGCGACGTGGTCGCGCCAGACATCGTTCTGCTGGCGCCCACCGTCGGCGCAACGGTGCCTAATCCAGTCACCGTCAGCGTGCGCGTCAACGATGCATTGAGCTCCATCGGCGAAGTGGCGGCGCGCTTAGACGATGGCGCCTGGTTTGTTTTGCAGCCCAGCGGTGTTTCGACGCAATGGCAAGCCCAGCTGCCTGCACCCGAGTTGGGCGTGCGTTTGCTAAGCCTGCGTGCCCGCGATAGCGTCGGTAACCAACGCGTGCTCGGACCCATTCCGCTGTGCCGCAGCAATGTGCCCAGTTGGACCAATTTTGCCAACGGTTTTGAGGCGCAACGCACGGTTTTACCGCCGATGGGCTTTGAAAAGGCCGAATGTGGCGCTTTGCCGGCGGCGGCCAAACCGTGGGTAGAGTGGTTGCTGGGCATAGACGTGGACAAATCAGCGCAGCGTGCACGGCAACAGGAGACCCACCATGCGGCGCATTGAGTGGCTACTGATCACGCTGGCTGTCGGCCTAACTCTGATGGCGGCCTCAGCGTCCAACCCGGTCGTTGCGCCGCCGAAAGTGGCGGTCGCAGTGCCGCCGCACTACACCACACACGCGTCAGCGGAGCAGGCCCAGACATGGCTTAGCCAGCTGCAATCTGGGCATGATGCCCGTCACCAGCCGCGCCCAGAGGCGAGCAGCCAGTCCAGCTTTCTGCCGGTCAGTGATGCAACGCAGCCTGCAGGCAGCGCGTCGAATTGGGCACTGAAGTCCTTACATACAGCTGCCCAAGCCTTTGACCGCGTGGCCTTCCAGGCGGCGCGCGATCAATTGGCGGCGCAAGCCTTGTTGCAGGATTTGCATTTCGCCGAACAAGCCAGACGCCTGGGCGAGATCTCCGCGGGTGCGCAGTTCTCGCGGCGCTTGCAACTGGCACGGGAGCAAGTTCAAACCACCCTGGCGAGTCAAATTGCGCAAGCCGATCAGCAGCTTAACAAGTGGAATTCCGCCGCCCTGAAAGGCTTTGCGCCGGCGGTTGTTGAAGCCGGCAGCGATGCTTTGATCCTGGGCAGCAACTTGCCCATGCAGCGTCTGTTGGGCGCGGCGCCGCCGTTGTCCAGTCCACCCGCGTTGGTGCCCGCCTATGCGCGCAACCCCGCGCCCGCGCCGGTCGCCGCTGACTTGGCCGACAGCAGCGCTGCGCCGCAACACGCCGAGATTTCCGCAAAAGCGGCTGAACTGGGTTTTGAGTACACGCGCATTCTGGATTTTGTGCGCAGTTCCATCAAAACCGAGTGGTATCCCGGCAGCCAGCGCGGCGCGCTCGGCGCTTTACGCAGTCGGGCGGCTAACGATGTGGATCAAGCCAGTTTGCTCATTGCGCTGCTCCGCGCATCGAATATTCCAGCGCGCTATGTGCATGGCATCGCCGAACTGCCGATCGCTAATCTGGCTGATTCCCTGGGTTTGCAGGGTGCACCGGCGGTACTGAAAGCGCTCAATCGCGCGCTGCGTCCGCATCGGCCAATCACCCAGGCGGGTCTCATTGCTGCGGTGGAAGTGGAACTGACCTGGGTCAGCGCGTTTGTGCCTTTCGTCAATTATCGCGGCGCCGCGATTGCCGATCGTGGTCGCACTTGGCTGGCGCTGGCGCCGGCGATCAAACCGCAAACGGCGCGACCGTCCACGCGCATCCTACGCCGCATGGCGTTCGACGGCGCTGCGTTCAAACAAACCTACTTGGCGAGTAATCCTGGCATGGCGCCACTGGCGCGCCTGCGCGCCGATGTCAGTGCCTATCTGGCGGCCAATCCGACCCTTGGCGACTACGCCGCGCAATTGTCGCAGGTGCTGCCGGCTAGCGATGCGCTGGAGCTGCTGCCCGCCAGTCTGCCGTTCAAGGTCAAACTGACTGATTACGAATCCGCGCAATTGCCCACGTTCTTGCAGCCACAACTGCAGGTGCGGATCAGCAATGAGGCCGGCGTCGAACAGCTCTTGCACAACACGCCGCTGGTCGATGCGCTCGGTCAACGGCTCACGGTGTCCTTTTTGCCCGCCACTGCCGCCGACCAAAATGTGATCAACGCTTTCGGTGGTGGTCTGGCGCAAGTGCCGCCGTACCTGATCCAGCTGCGTCCGCGTTTGACCGTTTCTGGGCGCGTGTTGGCGGTGGGTAAGCCGATGCCAGCCGCGCACGCCAGTCGTATTGAAATCAGTGTGACTATCGGCGCACAGCAACTGCAGGCCAGCCAGCGACTGATCGTCGGTGGCATGGCGTCGATCGCGCTCACTGCCGGGGCGGGCGAGGCCGCAATTGAAGACGCCGAGACCTTTGTGCCCGCCGACGTTGAACCGCTGGCGTCACGTGTGCTCAGTAATTTTGCACACCGCTATGCCAAACAATGGCAAAGCGATGGTCAGGAATTGGCCGCATTGTTGGGCGTGAACATCATTGAGCCGTTTCCGGCGATCACGCTGGCGCTGACCCAACTCGACGTCACCCGCATCGCCGGTGTGCCGACCAAAATTGCGCTGGATTCCATCGCGCTAGACGCTGCTGCGCGGGCCATGGATGTGATCGCCAGTGACGGCACAGCGGCTGACGAGCAGCTGTGGTTCTCGCTGGTCGCCTTGCACGGCTCCTACCTGGAACAACAAACCTTTGAGCAACAGTGGGCGGTGCCGGCCATCTCGGCTGACCGCCTCTTCGCTCGCGCCACGCTGGCAGGGCAAACTGTGCTCAGCCTGGAAGGCGCCACCGGCAGTGCGCAAGTGGCAGCGCTCGGACACACCGATGCGGTCAAAGCCGAAGTGTTGCGTTGGTTGAACGCCGGCATGCGCGTGCGCATCCCTAGCGCCGGGCTCACCATCGGCGCTTGGCAGGGTTCCGCGTGGCTGGTGGAGGGCAATAACGGCAGCGCCGGATACTTTTTGACCGGCAATATCGCCGGTGGACTAACCCTCATTCCGCCCGAACAATGGTTTTTAAGCAGCCTTGCCGCGCTGTTATCCGATCCATACGCCGCACCACCCAATCTAAACCCACTGGACGTATTTGCCATCCGCTTGTTCACCGATTCGGACGAACAAATCGGCGTGGTCGATCAAATATTAGAAACCCCGCTGCGCGCCCGCGCGGAAGATCCCAATGGCAGGCCGGTGGTCAATGCGCGCCTGCATTTCACCGTCAGATCTGGCGGCGGCAAACTGACAAATGGAGGCGCTCCAGGCACCGAACAATTAATCGTGCAAACCGACCAGCAAGGAATGGCCTCGGTTAATATGAAGCTCGGTCAGCGCGCAGAGCGCGGTTTTTATATCACCGAGAATGAAGGCGAATATCCGCAGTTCATGGGCCTCAATCTAGTGGGCGTGCGCGCGGATAGCCAATATTCGGCAGCGGGCATCAATGCGGGCAAAGACTATTTTGCTTATGGTAAGCCGGGGGCGGTGGATCGATTGGGATTCACGGCCACACCGTTGCCTCATCCAAGTTCCCCGATTGTGTATATGCTTCCAGGGATTGGATATGGCACCTATCGGTTTGTAGTTTTGGATGAATTCGACAACAGCATATCGAATGCGCCACTCACTATTTCTACCACTTGGCAGCCTCCACAATTTGACTCAGGCGTCGTTTGCCAAACTACGGGTGCTATAGCTTCCGCTGTATTTTTGCCCGGCGATTGTCCGATGGATCAGTTGGTCCTTACCGGGGCAGCATGTGTAAATCCACAAGTGAATACGCGCTCCCGCCCCGGCCCCAACACGGTTTTTCTCGTTCCATCCAATGTGATGGGTGCTTCCATGCGCCTCACTGTTACATCGGGTCAAATTTCAATCCAGGCCGCTGCGGAGGTTGTACTTCTGAGTGATGTTGCAACTCATACGGCGCCATGTTCGCATCTCGAAGGTCAGAGGCACATTGTCTTTGGGCATGTGGTTCACAATGCCTATGGTGGATTGCGATTAACGTCCGGCCGTCCCACCGCTGGGGCAACTGAATATCAAGATTTTGGGGAGTCAATTGAATCAGCGCGCCCAGGGAGTTGGCTGCCAGTGCCGCGAAGAATAATGTTGGCGCGGCCTTCCGGCAGCGGCTGGTCTCCTGGGTTAGTATTTTCTGGGTGGGAAATTGGGCTTCCCCCGCCCGCACATCCTTACAATTTCGGTCCCGAAATGCGGATCGCCGTTGATCCTGATGTGGATGTTGATGTGGCTGGGCCGATATTAATCAGTGAAGGCATTTATGAGTACAGTGTACGAATGCCGCCGTCAGTTGGGAAGGTCGAGCTAGAAGCGCGATTGATGTCAGACCCAGAAGGCACCTACATATCATACTATTTGCCTGATGTCTGGTCCGTTGATCCTCGAATTACCAGCATATCTCCGGAATCGGTTTCACTAAGCCCAGTTGGCACAGTAGAATCAGATCTGCTGGTGAGTGGTGTTATTGATCCTCCAGAGTTCACCAGTGGCGAATTCGTGATGGAAGCCGAAAAATCCGGCGTTCTGCAATCAAGCACTACCAGCCCAACCGCCAAAGCATCGTTCAGTAATTTAATACTACGCGGTTGGACATTTGAAGAAGGCCATACCTATACCGTCAAAGCTGCCATCAATAATGGTACGCCGTGGCGCATCGAAACCAATCGGCGTGCCTTGCTCTCGCAAAGCGCTTTGTTGATCGGTTTGGCGGTGCATTCTGGTCCGCCCGATAATTTGACGGAAAATGAAGCCATTGCGTTAACGCTGCTACCTCGTGAGCAAGTATTGGCGCAAAGCATCAATTTCCGTGAACGGCGTAATTGCACCAGCGAGAGCGAATTGCTGATGACGCTCGCGCAACGCGCGCGGATAAAAGTCGAATTATTCTCCATCGATGGCAGAGGCGAGGTTTCCCCTTTCTCTTCCGTATCG
This sequence comes from uncultured Xanthomonas sp., assembly GCA_964561825.1. GTDB lineage: Bacteria > Pseudomonadota > Gammaproteobacteria > Xanthomonadales > SZUA-5 > JADKFD01. Next base: position 1,708 of record CAZLSB010000181.1, on the reverse strand, counting down.
TTGGTTGACGACGAGTGGTTTGAGCGCGGATTAACCCGTCATCCGTTGAATCCTGAAGATATTCCGTTTGGTTATTTTGAATACAAGGCAACCGTTACCGCTGAGGACGGCACCACCGAAGCGGCGACCGGTCGCCTGAGGCACGTCGCAGATCGGCGTGAACACCTCGCGCTTGGTCATACCTTGGTCGCCGATGTCGACCTGTGGGATGGTGAAACCATTGTGTCGCGCAATGATATTGAGTTGCCCGGTCGGGGCCCTAGTTTTGGGCTTACGCGCACTTGGAGCAGCGCGCAGGGTGATCGCCTAGGTGTACTTGGGCGCGGTTGGAGCACCAATCTCGAAAGCCGTCTAGAGTTGGGTGCCTGCACTTTGCGCGTCGTTGGCGGTGAAGGCAGTGGCGTGGAATTTGCCCATCCGGTCGCCGGGCCCGAAGGTAGCCAAATTTATTCTGCACTGGATGGCTATCACGGCAGCTTGGTGATGAGCGCCGCAGGAGATTTTGATCTCTATGCCAAAGATGGAACGCGTTACCACTTTCCCGGGTCAACTGAGGTGGTGGATGGCAGTATTTCACGCACGCTTTTGCATCTTATGTTTGTTGAAGACACCAATGGCAATCGCGTCTATCGTCAATATCGACAGTTTGGCGGAATATCGGTCGTCAGAAAACTGAGTGATACCAATGGGCGGGAACTTAACTTTGAGTATATCGATCAAGCCTCTGGTCAGGCGAGTTATCCGCAACTTTATCCAATGATCAAGCGCATTTTGGGCCCTCTTGGTTTTGAGATGCGATTTGAATACGATGCTCACGGTAATATGGTTGGCGCCAAACGGGAGGACGCCGCGTACCACGAAACATACAATTACACCAATTTCGGTAGCGTCGAAGATACCGCAGGCAATGGTCATCGCATTGGCTGGCGCCTGGCCAGCGTCAAGAACGAAATTGCCAACTTTGTCGTCCGGCAGCATGCGTATGAAATAACATGGGTTGGGTATAGACAGGAGGCGAACGGCAGTGAAGTCTTGTTGCCGGGCACTCAAGTCGTTAGCGTTATCGATGAATTAGGAAATTCCACACAATTCGAATACTCCGGGATACGCGGCATTGATGATCCGCCCACCACAGTTGTTACTAACGCGCGGAATATTGATACCACCTATACGATGAATATCTACGGCGGAGTTATACGAGCAGCTAATTCCATCGGCACAACATTAACCGAATGGAATTTGGTGCATCGACAGCCGTCGCGAGTGACCGATGGCGAATCAGTCGCAACCGAATTTACTTACGATGTTCATGGCAATAAGAGCAGTGAGCGTAATTCGGGGCGTGGCAATCCGGTTCAACGTACTTGGAACTACTTTGTACCCTCTGGTTTTAATGTATCTTATATCAAGAACCGAGTTTCCAGCTTAGTCGATTTCGCGGGTGATGGCGAGACCCTGCAATATGATTCGCGCGGGAATCTGCTGACACGCGTGCGTGGCGGAAAAACTGAAAGGCGAACGTACAGCGCCAACGGCGATCTAACCAGTCATTTCGATTTTGCTCAGGTTGAAACCAAATATACTCATAATTCGGTCGGTTTATTAATACGCAGCCAATTCATTGATCGCGGACAAGCTAGTTATACCAATCAAACGATTGATGCTCGCAGTCGTATCACCGAACGCAGAAACGAGTTGGGTGAGCAGC
>CAZLSB010000180.1:0-8489 GCA_964561825.1 uncultured Xanthomonas sp. | reverse complement strand
TTTCCCCAACCCCAAAAAACAAAACCCACCGCTGCGCTTGCAGCGATGGGTTCCGTAAGGGTGTTACGAAGGCAGCGCGATCAGATCGCCTGCACTTCCTCGGCCTGGAAGCCTTTCTGGCCCTTAACGACCTTGAAGCTCACCTTCTGGCCTTCCTTCAGAGTTTTGAACCCATTGCCCTGAATGGCGCGGAAGTGCACGAACACGTCCTCACCGCCATCACGGCTGATGAACCCAAAGCCCTTGGCGTCGTTGAACCACTTGACGGTGCCGACCTGACGATCCGACATCTTTGCTATCTCCGAACTTCTATCTGAACTATGGCTTACCCGACACGGGTAAACCGCGATACTGGTTTGCAGGGTTTCAACGGCGTGTAACGATGGAGCGGATCGAACGGATCAGCGCCGCGTCAATAAAACCGATGCGACGCCCTGACATACACAGCGGGGTCATTGTAACGGAATCGATTGCGCTGTCGATAGCTTCCAGTGCTTGTTGGTGATTGGATTTTTGGATGTTGGGCTTGGGTGGTGCGTTGTAGCAGCGAACTACCCTAATCCATTTCCACCCGATCACGGCCATTGGCCTTAGCGCGATACATTGCGCGATCAGCGCTGGCCAGGGCCACACGTGGATCGACGGAATCGAGCGAGGCGATACCGATGCTGACCGTCAATCGATATGCTTTGGCATCAATCTGCACCGGTGTGCTGGCGGTACGCTCACGCAAGCGCTCCGCCATTGCGTAGGCGCTCTCGCGATCGCCGGCATTGAGGATCGCCAGGAATTCCTCGCCGCCGTAGCGTCCAAAGACGGCCGCGCCAGCCAGCGCTTCGCGCATACATTGAGCAAAATGGACCAGGAAACGATCGCCCACTGCATGGCCATAGCGATCGTTGACCGCTTTGAAGAAATCCAGATCGCAGATCAATAACCAACCACCCCTGACCTCGGTGAGTTCACGATCTAACATGCGCCGATTTGGCAATCCAGTGAGTTCATCGATCTCTGCCAGGGCCCACGCACGATCGCGGTCGCGCTGTAACAACAAGGCGCGGTCGCCTAATGCAATCGCCCAACCGATGCCTTGCAGCACGCAAGCGAATAACACCCAACGATGCGGATCTTGAGTCTGCGGCAATAGAATCAAACTACCCACACTAAACCAAGCGCCGACCAGTACCATTGGCGCCCAACCGAGCAGAAATAATCGAGCAGCACGTCCGCCGGACCAAGCCGTGCCGGCCAACAACACTGCGCTCAAGAACGCGTTCACTCCGAAACTCAGATTGACACCATCAAATGCGAGCTGCGCGATTTGGAAGTGCGATTGAATCAGAATGACATCAATTACGCCAAAGGCAATGCCAGCAAATGCCACCCATTGCATGGCTCGACCGCCCTTTGGAAATCGGGAGCCAATGCCGCTTGCGGCGCGCAGCAGAGTCACTGCAGCTAATGCCGCAATGGTGGATACCAGCACACCGAGCGCAGCAATGCGTTCGGGCGCTAACCCCAGTGCGTCCGCATGTCGAAAAACCAATGGATGGCGTAATGCAACTGCCACCAGCATCAAAACCAGAAAGCCCACGTAAGCCAAATAACCGGGCTCACGCATAATCATGCTAAAAGCCAAACTTAAAACGATCAGCATTAACAAGGCCGCGCCGAGGGAAACCTCGTAAATCCAAATACCCCGTTCGCGCTGATAGAAATCGTAAGCAGATTCAACTCGCAAGCGCGGTTGCACCCCGAGCACTGAATCAAGCACCAGATAATTGAGTTCTTGCGTGGACACCGGCAAACTAAGCGGCATCGCCACGCCACGCACGCCGGCCATTGCGGGTCGCGGAGCCCCACCCAGCGGCAAACGATTCAGCAAACGCCCGTCGGACGAATACAACCAAAGCCGTTGACCGCGATCGCGCTCCAGCACCAACAATTGACCGCGGTCATCGGCATTAGCGTTCGCGCTGGCCTGTAATGCGTAGTAGCGCCGCGATTCGCGACCCGCCTGATAGTCATCGGTCGGCGGCAACTGTAAGCGGACTTGCGCGGGCAATTCTTCGATCGGCAGCAAGGTCCATGCAGCCAGCCGCGTGCTAAGCATCAGCCCCAGCAAGCACAGCAAAAGCAGGAGTGACCGTACGCGCATCGCCGCCATTGGGCATTGGGCAAATTGCGACAGTCTAGTCGTAGTTCGTTCTCAGATGCGCTTGGCCGGAGCGGCGCGGGTGCGAGTCAAAATCCATGGTCGGGGGAGAAGCGTTCGATCACAGATTGAACCCACCAAAGGCTAAGCTCGTGGCCGGTGCTGTGCGCTGACGCTTTCCTGCATTGTGGGTTTCTGGCGTGCTCGGAGCGTCGTTTGACTCGCACCCGCCGATCGCCATCCATACACCGCGCCGCGCGCGACAGGATAAACTCAGCCGGCAAAATGGAGTGGTCATGAGCACACAACACCGATACCGCGCCTGCCCCTTGTGCGAGGCGATCTGCGGGCTGGATCTGAAGTACGAAAATGAGCGACTCACGGCGATTCGTGGGGATGTCGCGGATCCCTTCAGCGCCGGTCATGTCTGCCCGAAGGGCAACGCGATTTTGGATTTGGAGGCCGATCCTGAGCGCCTGCGCTTGCCACAACGACGCACCGTCAATGGCTGGGAAACCCTCAGTTGGGATGCGGCCTTTGAGTTTGCCGGTGAACGCCTCGCGGCGGTCCAGGCGGCGCACGGGAACAACGCCGTTGCGGCCTACTTGGGCAATCCGAATGTGCATCATTTTGGTCACATTGCTTATTTACCCGGCCTGCTGCGGGCCTTGAAAACCCGCAATGTGTATTCGGCGTCGTCGGTCGATCAGTGGCCGCACCAATTGGTCGCCTGGGCGATGTACGGCCACCAGTTTCTAATTCCGATTGCCGATATCGATCAAACCAATTTTCTGCTGATGCTGGGCGCCAATCCAGTGGCGTCTAACGGCAGTTTGTTAACCGCGCCCGGCATTCCAAAACGCCTGAAAGCGCTAACCCAGCGCGGCAAACTGGTGGTGGTTGATCCACGCCGCACGGAAACCGCAGAATTGGCCACCCGTCATTTGGCGATTCGCCCCGCTACCGACGTATGGTTGCTGTTGGCGCTGCTGCAGCAAATGCGAGCCATCGGTCCGCCGCGCTTGCACGCTTACGGCGCGCAAATGAATGGCTTCGATGCTGCGTTGGCCGCCATCGCCGCCATCGACCTTAACGATGTCTGCGCGCGCACCGGCATCGCACAGAGCGACATCACGCAATTGGCAAGCGATCTGTATCACGCGCCTAGTGCCGCCGTGTATGGCCGGATGGGCGTGTCCACGCAGGCCTTTGGCAGCTTGTGCCAATGGCTGATCCAGATACTCAACATCTACACTGGCAATCTGGATCGCGTCGGTGGAGTGCTGCCCAATGATCCGGTGTTTCCGGTGACCGGGCCGGGAACAGCCAAGGGTCATCGAGATTTATGGCGCAGCCGCGTGCGTGGCTTGCCGGAATTCGCCGGCGAGTTGCCGGTGGCGGCGCTCGCCGAGGAGATTCTGACGCCCGGCAATGATCAGGTGCACGCACTGTTGACCAGCGCCGGCAACCCGGTGTTATCCACCCCCGACGGTCGCACGCTGGATCGCGCATTGGCGGGGCTGGATTTCATGGTCAGCATCGATATTTACGTCAACGAGACCACTCGGCACGCTGACCTGATCCTGCCGCCCACCTCGTTCCTGAGTCAGCATCACTACGATTTGATTTTTAATGGCTTTGCGGTGCGCCAAGTGGCGCGCTGGAACTTGCCCGTGGTCGAAAAACCCAGCGAGGAACGCGCGGATTGGGAAATCATCAATGGTCTAGGTGCCGCATACGCCGCCGCCAGCGGCAAAGCGTGGCGCGCGATGCCAGCACCGGAACTGCTGATTCAGGCAGGTCTGCAGCGTGCCGGCAAAATTGATCCTGCCGCCTTGCGGGATGCCCCGCACGGTGTGGACTTGGGTCCGCTGCAAGCCAGTTTGCTGCGCAGATTAGAAACCGAGAGCGGCAAAATCGAGTGTGCGCCCGATTTTCTGCTGGCCGATTTGCACCGTTTGCAGGCGCAGAGCGCGCCGCTGGAAACCGGCGTATTGCATCTGATTGGCAGACGCGACGCGCGCAGCAATAACTCGTGGATGCATAACGCGCCGCGCCTGATCAAGGGCAAAGCGCGTCACCAACTGGCCTTACATCCGGACGATTTGGCCAGCCGCGGCATCGTCGATGGCGCTCGCGTGAACATCCGTTCGCGGATCGGCAGCATTCAAACCGAAGTGACCGCCGACGCTAGCCTGATGCTAGGCGTAGCGTGTTTACCGCACGGATTTGGGCACGATCGACCCGGCGTGGGCTGGTCCATCGCCGCCGCACTGCCCGGCGCCAGTTATAACGACTTGAGCGATCCACTCAGTTTGGATGTGCCGAGTGGCAACGCTGCGCTCAACGGCTTGCCGGTTTGGGTGACGGCAGTGCCGGCTTTAAGATGAAAGCCGGCAAGCTAGCTCCACTCCCACCAAACATACCCTAAGGCGTTGATTCGTAGGTCACGTTGGCCGCAGGCCTACGTGACATCGGAGCACTTTTTTACTCCCAATCGGAGCGAAAGTCCCACTCAGTTTGATGCGCGAATAAGCGCGCCGGGGCGACCGGGACTCGCACCAAACATACCGCGAGCAGAGCCCAGTCGAGCAAGTTCGCTTCTACTGCAACCACAGCCTGCCATTGCGCAGTTCCACGCGATCGCCGTCGCGCAAATCGTCCAGGGTTGGCTGTTCCACTACCAAGTTTCGGCCGTCGTCCATGCGCAGGAAAATTTCAAAGCGCGGCGCCGAGCGCTGATCGCTTTCGATGTTATTGCCGATAACGCCGCCCGCAACCGCGCCGACCACCGTCGCCGCTTTGCGGCCATTGCCTCTGCCGACCTGATTGCCAAGCGCACCGCCGATGATCGCCCCTAACACTGCGCCACCACCGGTGGTCTGGCGTTCGCCGTAAACGCGCTCGATCTTTTCAATGGTGCCACAACTGCGGCAAACGGCCGAATACCGATCGTCATACGGACGGTCATCGTAGTACGCGGGCCCAGTTGCGCAGGCTGTCAAACTGCCGGCGGCAACCAACAACAGCAGAATTCGTGCAGACATCGGCTCTCTCCAAGATGAACAAGGTAGGTTGAAACTGCCCGTTCTTGGCTGAATGGGAACTGGCGCAGACCGCTGTTTGCAAAGGCTGTTCAGCAGGAGAGAGGTCTGCTGGCCCGCAAGCGCCCGCGAGCGTTTGGACAAGTCCAAACTGCCTGGCCCATTCCGTCGGCGATCAACACAACGCCGATCAATAACAAGAAGGATCACGGCTGCAAACGTGGCCTGCACGGCACTGCCGCTGGCGCCGTCCTCGCCTCCCAGCTTGTTGTGTATTTCGTTGACGGCTTTGATCAGCAGGAAAATGCCACAGAGGGAAAGCCGCGCTGCGTGCACGTGGTGCATCGGTCAGATGAAGCTGGTCGCGACATCTGTGCGTATTCTGCTGAGTAAATGTGAAGCGGACGCGAGGACCGCCACCGCATCGGCGGAATGCCCCAAGGCTGCGGACGATTTCCGATTCCCGCGCCTCGGGGGTTACCGAGAATCCGCCGCCGTGTTAGCATGCGCTCACTCGAAATTTCAAGCACTTAGCGCACTCGACATGGTCGATCAGCGCGGGAGGAGGTGGCATGAATGCACTGCAAAAGCTAAATACGATGCGCCAAGCTGGCGGCTCCCGACGAACGGCAGGCTTGCCTGACGCCACCATTGAGCGATTTCTCAAGTCAGATCCCTTGCTGGCGCTGGCCATCGACGATGGCTACACCGCCTTCGAAGCTGCCCGGCTGGAGTTCCCAGACTTGTTGGATCTGGACGAAAACGCGCAGTTGCGCCGCGTGCAAGCCGGTTTCGTCAATTTCTATGACGACGATGGGATCAACCCGTACGTCGCGTTGGCGGCGCGTGGGCCATGGGTGATTACGCTGAAAGGCGCCGTGGTGCACGACGACGGCGGTTACGGCATGCTCGGCGCTGGCCATGGTCCGCAAGCGATCATCGATAGCATGGCCAAGCCGCATGTGATGGCCAACATCATGACTGCATCGCTGAGCCAACTGCGCTTGGATCAAGCTTTGCGCGCCGAAATTGGTCAACGCCGTGGTGGCTGCCCGTACTCGCATTTCTTGTGCCTAAATTCCGGCTCGGAGTCGGTCACTTTGGCCGGTCGTTTGGCCGATGTGCATACCAAACTGATGACCGATCCAGGCGCGCCGCACGCCGGTCGTAAGGTGCGACGCATTGCCGTCAAAGGCGCCTTTCATGGCCGTACCGAACTGCCGGCGCTGTATTCGGATTCTTCGCGCAAAGCCTATGCGCAGCATTTGGCCAGTTTTGCGCACCATAACCACACCATTATCATTGAGCCCTACAGCGTTGCGCAATTGCAGCAGGCCTTTGCCGAGGCGGAAATCCAAGGCTGGCATATTGAGGCAGTGTTTTTAGAGCCAGTGATGGGTGAAGGTAATCCGGGTCGCGCGTTAACCCCAGAGTTTTACGCGGCGGCACGCGAACTCACCCGCACGTACGGCAGTTTGTTATTGGTTGATTCGATCCAGGCGGGTTTGCGCGCGCATGGCGTGTTATCGATTGTCGATTATCCAGGTTTTGAAGGCCTGGACGCGCCCGACATGGAAACCTATTCGAAAGCACTGAATGCCGGGCAATATCCACTGTCGGTGTTGGCCGTCACCGAACGCGTGGCGGGGTTGTATCGCAAGGGCATTTACGGCAATACGATGACCACCAACCCGCGCGCGATGGAAGTCGCCTGCACGGTATTGCAAGGTTTAACACCGGCATTGCGCGCCAATATCCGCGAGCGCGGTGCGGAGTTTGTGCGTAGGCTGGAAAGTTTGGCGCGTGAACTGCCCGGCATGATCACCGCGGTGCAAGGCACCGGCTTGCTGTTCTCTTGCGAACTGGCCAGCGACTTCAAATGTTACGGCGCCGGCAGCACCGAGGAATACCTGCGTGAGCACGGTATCGGCGTCATCCACGGTGGCGTCAACAGCTTGCGCTTCACGCCGTATTTTGGCGTGCGCTCAGACGAGGTCGACATGATCATTGACGCCGTGCGATTAGCGCTAACCGAAGGTCCGCGCATGCGTCAGCCGACGGCACAAGCGGCTTAAGACTGGTGAATCTACGTCGGCGACTCGCAAGTCACGGCTTCGAGTCGAACGACGATTATGAGTTTGCGCTGCGCCTGTTGTTTGAGGCGCAGCCTGTTGGCGTACGCTGTTTGAATATCGTCGGCGATTCGGGCCGACGCAAAACCGCATTTGCGCACGCATTGGCCAGCGCGCTCGATTATCCGCATGTGCTCTACCAGGATTTTTCGCGCACCGATGTGCCGACCACCAGCTTAACCGTGGATGCAGAAACTGGCGCCACGCAAACCATGGAAGCGGCGGCCAGCGCATTCGATCGGGTTATGACCGAAGCCTGCGCCTATTCAGAAGGCGCGCGGGTGATATTGATTCTCGATCAAATTCAAGCCTGCGATTTCCAAGATCAGATTCACCTCTATCAGTTCGCGCAATCGCGCGAATGGCTGGGCATCGTCGGTACGGTTGTCGCCAATCCGGCCACTTTGTTGCTGGTGCTGATTTCTGAGGCGCCGCTCTATCACTCGCTGCAGAAAATCAGCTTCAAAGTGTGGGCGGATGCCGCCGGCGGCGTGCTGGATTTTGACCCGAAAGACTATGGCCTAGGCCCCGAAGCGCGCGCCCTATTCGTGGTGCTCGCCGATCTGTTTCGACTGATCGGTCAATCGCCCACACCCACCGAGTTCGAGCGCATCCTCAACGATCTGCTGGTGCGCGTCGGCAGCATTGAACAACTGCGCACCAGTCTGTACGGCTGGATCGAAAACCTGGATCGCGATCATTTATATGCCGCAGCGGTCAAACCGGCGTTGCAACAAGTGCTAAACGAGTTAGACCTGTTAGTCGGTGTCGAACAAATCGAGCTGCCGGACGTGGTGGAGCCCGAGTAAGCCGTTCAAAAGACTCGTCATTGCCGTCGCGAAAGTCACTGGATTGCCACGGCATGCGCTGAAGCTTGTCGCCTCGATCGCACGCAAGCGCGCTCCCACACGAGCCGGCGCGTACCTCGCAACGACGAATCAACGACACGATATCGGCTCATGGAGAGCAAAGAGCAGCAGCCTGTGGCAGCGAGCTTGCGATCCGGGCTCCGGTCTCTCTCATCAGCCCGGATCGCGAGCAAGCGCGCTCCCACAAGAGCCGGCACGTACCTCGCATTTACGAATCAATGACTTACGATATCCGTTCATGGAGAGCAGAGAGCAGAAGCCTGTGCAAACCCTGACCCATCACCACATC
>CAZLSB010000179.1:0-8522 GCA_964561825.1 uncultured Xanthomonas sp. | reverse complement strand
CGCGCCAGTTTGACCGGTTTGCCGGTGTCGCGTGATTCCTCTTCTGCAAATGCGTCTAAGCGGCTTTCGATCAGATCAGCGATGCGCCGCAACAAAATAGCGCGCACGCTGGGAGCTGTGTTCGACCAGTTCGATTGCGCCGCGCCAGCGGCCGTTACGGCGCTATCAACATCCACAGCGTCAGAATCTGGCACCTCGGCGTAAATCTTGCCGGTCGCCGGTTCGTACACCGGCAGATATGCCTTTGTCGCCGGCGCACAATAGTCGCCGGCAATGAAGTTGGTGAGTCGCAGCAAGGAGTCGCGCATGGCTTCGAACAGAGGACGATATGCTGCGCGAAGCTACACCAAGCGGGCGCTGCTTACAGCGCTAAGGTGCGTCCGCCATCCACGGCGATGCTGACGCCGGTGATGTAGGCCGCCGCCGGCGAGGCCAAAAAAGCGATTGCCGCAGCGACTTCGGCGGCAGCTGCGAAGCGGCCCATCGGCACGACGGCCATCATTGCCGCGCCCACTTGCTCTTCATTGCCGGCGCCAGCGCGCACTTTGCCGGCGATCAAGCCGTCCAAGCGTGCAGTGCGGGTAAAACCCGGCAGCACGTTATTCACGGTGATGCCTTCTGGCGCCAGTTCGGTGGCCAGCGTTTTGGCCCAGGCTGCCACAGCGGCGCGGATCGTGTTAGACACGCCTAAACCCTTGATCGGCTCCTTCACCGAGGTCGAAATCACATTGACGATGCGCCCATAACCGGCCGCGCGCATGCCGGGCAGCGTCAATCGGGTCAACAATTGATTGCACAATAAATGCTGCCCAAAGGTGTCCAGAAAAGCCGCCTCGTTCGCCAACTCAATCGGTCCGGGCGCGGGCCCGCCGGTATTGTTGATCAGGATTTGCGCAGGAAACTGCGTCAGCCAATCGCCGACGATGCGCTCAAGTTGGCCGCGGTCGGTGTAGTCGGCCAGCAACGCACGGTAGCGCCCGGCGCCTAGCGTCTGCAGTTCGGTGATGGCCGATTGCAGGCGTGTGTCATCCCGTCCGATGAGGGTGACATCGGCGCCGAGCAAGGCTAACTCCACCGCCGTTGCGCGGCCAATGCCTTGGCTAGCGCCGCCGACCAAGGCATGGCGAGCAGAAAGATCAAGTTGCATGGGCGTGTTTCCGTTTCAAAAATGCAGCATAGCGGTTCGAAGGATGAGTGCTGAGAGCTGCCTACTTCATTCCCTTCAGGCGCAGCCTAAACTCCACGCCTCCGTTTTCGGCCAGATTGCTCGCGCTGGCTTCGCCCTGATGCAATTCCGCCACGAGGCGCACGATGTATAGACCCAGACCTAAGTGGGGCGACATCGTGGCGCGGCCGTCGCGCACCGAGATCAGTGAATCGAATAAACGGTCCTGCATTTTCTGCGGCAAGGGTGGGCCGTTATTGGATAACACCAAATCGACGCTGCCGGGCTTTATTTCCAGTCCTAAGCGAATCCAGCCCCCGGGCGGACTGAAACCGAGTGCATTGTCGACCAGTTTATCGAGCGCTTGATGGATCAATTCTGGCGCGCCGTGAAACGGCACTGGTTGCTCGGGGATCGACAAACGGAAATCGCGATCCTCAGCCAGATCGCGATAACCAGCCGCTGCGCCTATCAAAAATGCGCGCAGATCAAAATTTTCGGCTTCCGCACCGGCAATGGCGCTTTCAATTCTCGACGCTTGCGACAAGGTGCGCAGCAGGGCGCCTAAGCGTTCCGCACCAGAACGGGCTCGTTCGGCATAGATGCGAGCCGACTCGGTCATCGCTTCTTGTTCGAGATTTTCCAATGACGATTTAACTACCGCCAGTGGGGTGGCCAATTCGTGCGACAGTTTGCCACCGAGCGTGCGTAAATAATCGGTATAGGCGCTGACCTGATCGAGCAACCGGCCGAAACTACGGGATAAATCACCGATTTCATCGACTGCGGCAGAGCGCGGAAAATTACCCACGACACGACCTTCAACGGTTAACGCATTTTCTGCGGCATTGCGCAAATCGCGGATTCGGTAAGATAAATAACCGGCATAACCAAATAAAATGGCTGCAGCCACCAGCATGGTCAATAGGCCACCCAGCAATAAACTGCCAAGGGCGCGATTAGTCCACAACAGCAAGGCATCGCTGGTTTGTTCCAACATAATGACGCCGACCACATCGCTGCCATGCAAAACAGGGATGGTGACCGTTAAAATCACACTCGCTTGACTGGCGGCCGGCCGCCAACTGGCGCCCGGTGTGCCGGTCATTGCGGCATCCACTTGCGGCGTCGTCAGGCGCAGCAAATTGAAGGCGTAACCCTCCCCCGACATCATTGGCGGTGCCAATAAATGGCGATACACCATTGCGCGCAACCAGCGCAAAAAACTCAATTCGCCATCATCGTCGGAGGTGTCACTGCCGGGCCGCAGGCTGCCGCCCCGCGCCAAAACATAACCATCACCATCGATCACCCGCATTCGCGAATTTTCGGGGACCAAATCGCGCAGCAATGGACTTTCCTGCCAAAGCATTGCCAATGGTCGATAGCGCAAGTTCTCGGACTGTGTGCTGGCGACCGCGCGTGGCAGATCAGCGCCAGGCACTGGGTAATCGCGTACATCAATCGCTAGGTCAAAACCGACATCGGCAATCGGCAGTTTGATTTCCAGATGATAACCGCCGGCCTGTTCCACCCACGCGGCAGCTAAGCCAAAACTCGGCTGGCGACCGTCTGCGCCCGCCATCGGTTGCGCCGCGACCACACCATGATTGCTGCGCGCGACGCGCCAACCGCGCTCTCCGTAGCGGTCACGCAGCCAGATTTCCACGTTGTCGGCATGTTCGTCGAGCGTACCATCCACCGCGGCAAGCACTGGCGTGCTGTCTTGGACATCCAGCCACAAGTTGACCGCGCCTGGACCTTGGCCGACGATCAACTCGGCATGCAGTGCTTGACCGTTGCTGGTCAGTAGCTCAGGAAACACATGCCACGTTCCCCAATCGTCCGGATAGCCATCCGCGTCTATGTCAATTCGCATGGGTCGCGCATGCAGTACACGTGGCGCAACCAGCGCGGCTCGCAATTTAGCATCTGCAGCCGGTAGGGCAGTCGCCAAGGTGCGCGCCGACGCCATCAATGCGCGCTCCTGGCTAAACCGCAGCGTGGTTTCCATCTGCACAATGAAACGCCAGCCGGCGAGCGGGAATACCGCAGCCACCAGCGCGATCAACAGCAGTTTCATACGTAAAGGCATGCGCGGGTGCTGGAGAGGTCAGTGGACGAAGTTCAACGCAATTGTAAGGCGGACGCAAAGGCGGCTTGAAGGCAATGGAGGGCGGCGTCGCAGCGGCGGGTTTCAAACCCCTCCTGGCGTTTGCAGTGGACTGCGCATACCTTGGTTCCCGAGCTGACGATTGCAGCGAAAGACGCTCACCCATCAAATATTCCGCTGCCTTCGCGGGCGATTGAATCAAAGCGCGTGTATTGGCCGCGGAAATATAAGTCCATGGTGCCGGTCGGGCCATTTCGATGTTTAGCGATAATGATCTCGGCGATCCCTTTTTTCGCCGATTCTGGGTTGTAATACTCATCGCGATAAATGAAACAAATGAGATCGGCGTCTTGTTCGATGGCGCCTGATTCGCGCAAATCAGACATCATCGGACGTTTATCCTGACGTTGTTCAAGTGAACGGTTGAGCTGACTGAGCGCGACCACTGGAACATTCATTTCTTTGGCGATGGCTTTTAAATTACGCGAGATCTCGCTGATCTCATTGGTGCGGTTTTCTTTGGTGCCGGGTACCTGCATCAGTTGCAAATAATCGACCACGATGAGTGCCAGTCCGTGTTCACGCTTTAAACGGCGCGTGCGCGCGCGCAATTCGGATGGCGACAAACCGCCGGTATCGTCGATAAATAACTTGGCGCTGGTCAATAATGTAATGGCGCTGGTGACGCGCGGCCAATCTTCGTCTGCAAGATCGCCATTACGCAAGCGTTTTTGATCGACGCGACCTAACGAGGAAATCATGCGCAAAGCTAATTGTGCGACGGGCATTTCCATGCTGAAAATCGCGACGGGTTGACCGCTTTGGATTGCCGCATGTTCGGCAATATTCATCGCAAATGAGGTTTTTCCCATCGATGGGCGGGCTGCGACAATCACCAAATCGCCGGGCTGCAAACCGTTGGTCAGGTTATTGAAATCGACAAATCCAGTGTCCAGACCATTGAGTGCGCCTTTATTGGAATAGCGAAATTCAATCGCCCGATAAGCTTCTTTGAGTGCTTCGGATACCGGCACAAAACTGCCGCGACCGCGCTTGCCACGTTCGCCGATATCAAACACCAGCTTTTCGGCGCCCTGCAGCAGTTCTTCGCTGCTGCGGCCTTCGGGCACCAGAATGTTGTCGACGATCTGCGTGCCAGCTTCCATCAGTTGCCGCAAGATCGATTTCTCGCGAACAATTTCGGCATACGCAACGATGTTCGCTGCACCCGGCGTATTGTTAGCTATTTCAATAACATAGCCAATGCCGCCGGCAGCTTCGGCTTGGTCATTGCGATCCAGCCATTCGCCGAGTGTGACGGCATCGCACGGCTGGCCTTTTTCCTTTAGCCCAGCAATGGCCTGGAAAATAAAACGATGATCTTGGCGGTAAAAGTCGTCGCCAGTCACTTTGTCCGAGATCTTGAAGTAAGCCTCATCGGACAGCATCAGGGCGCCCAAGACCGCCTGTTCGGCGTCGAGCGAATAGGGCGGTGTACGTGCGTTGGCGTGGCGGAAATCAGTCATGGGCTCAATGCTGGCGCGCGGTGCGGAGGTTAAAAGTAGAAGCCGTTGCCTTTCTATTTCCTAAAAAAGCGAAAGCCCGCGCTACCTTGCGGCAGCGCGGGCTCTAGATCACACAAGCTTGCTTAGTTTTCCGGCTGAACGACCACTTTGACCTTGGTGTGCACGTCGGCGTGCAAATGCACTTCGACATCGCTTTCGCCGACACGGCGAATCGGGCCTTCGCCCATCACCACTTCCGACTTTTCCAGCGGCAGGCCGGCAGCTGTGAAGGCGTCAGCGATATCGCGCGGGCCAACCGAGCCATATAACTTGCCTTCGGTACTGGCGTTCGCCTTGATGACCACAGAGGCGCCTTCCAAGCGCGCTTTGCGCGACTGCGCGGCGGCGAGTACTTCGTTGGCTTTGCCTTCGAACTCTGAGCGGCGTTTTTCAAACTCGGCCAGATTGGTTGCCGTGGCCGGAACTGCCTTTCCATAAGGAATCAGGAAGTTACGGCTGTAACCAGCCTTGACCCGCACTTTGTCGCCGAGACTGCCGAGATTCTTGACCTTCTGAAGCAGGATCACATCCATGGATCAGCTCCTTAATGGCTGTCGGTGTACGGGATCAGCGCCAGGAAACGAGCACGCTTAATCGCGGTTGAGAGCTGACGCTGAAAGCGTGCACGTGTGCCGGTAATGCGGCTAGGCACGATCTTGCCCGTCTCAGAAACATATTGACGCAGCGTATTCAGATCTTTGTAGTCGATATGAGTAACGCCATCGGCGGTGAACTTACAGAACTTTTTACGACGAAAGAAACGCGACATGGTTTATCTCCGAGAAATCGATCAGGCGCGAGATTCAGTTGCAGGTTCATCATCGCCGCCGGTACCCACAGCAGTCGGTGAATCGTTCGAGTCGTCATCACGACGACGCGGCTTCTCGTCCTTGGTCTTCATAATCGCGCTCATCTCGGTCACCGCTTCTTTCATCACGATGGTCAAGTGACGCAGCACTGCGTCGTTGAAGCGGAACGCGTCCTGCAGTTCTTTGAGCGCTGGCGCCGAACATTCAATGTTCAGCATGATGTAGTGCGCCTTCAGCAAGCGCTCGATCGGGTAGGCCAACTGGCGGCGGCCCCAATCTTCCAGACGATGAATCTTGCCACCGTCGTTTTCAACCATTGTGCGATACCGGTCAATCATGGCCGGCACTTGTTCACTCTGGTCGGGATGGACCAGAAATACCACTTCGTAATGACGCATTAGATTCCTCACGGATAAAAGCTTCCCGGGCAGTCCGGTGAAGCGAGGCACCGTCTGACAAGAGCAGACGGGGGCGCGGAGTCTACGGGGATTGGCGCGGCGCAGCAACCGCCGCAGCGGCAGTGGGTTGTAGGCAGCGCGATGTTGGTTGCTGGTTGCTGGTTGCTGGTTGCTAGTGCGCCTAGTTGGAGCGGCGTGCCGCTCGCCTGAACACCAACACCACCACCCACACCAGCATCAATAACCAAAAACCAACAACCAATAACGCTCCTCAGCTCAGTTTGCCCTGCAAATACAAAGCTTCGCCCAAGCTCTCAATCAGCGAGAGTTGTGTTTCCAGCCAGTCGACATGTTCTTCCTCGCTCTTAAGGATGTCCTCCAAAAGCTCGCGTGAGACATAGTCGCGCACGGTTTCGCAGTGGGCGATTGCTTCGCGCAAATCTGGAATCGCCAGTTCTTCGAGTTTTAAGTCGCAGCGAATGACTTCTTTGGGGCTTTCGCCAATCATCAGCTTGTTGAGCTTCTGCAGATTGGGCAAGCCATCCAAGAACAAAATGCGTTCAATCAGCCGATCGGCGTGTTTCATTTCGTCGATCGATTCTTCGTACTCGTGTTTGGCCAAGGCCTGATAGCCCCAGTTGCGATACATCCGCGAATGCAGGAAATACTGGTTGATGGCGGTTAGTTCGTTGGCCAGGATCTGGTTGAAATACGCGATGACTTTGGCGTCGCCCTTCATGGCGTTCCTTTCGGGAAGATCGCGTCGCGATCGGACGCTCAATGATAGTGCGGATTGACAACGGCGTGGCCGCTGCCGCCGGTCTCAGGCTAGTGCAAACGCGCCTTCGTTGTGCGTTGCTCGTTGCGCTAGCTCAGAGCGCAGCGCTTCGTGCAAAACAGCTTCAGCGGTCTCGACGCAACAGCCGCAGCCCGCTGTGCAGCCGGTGCTCATGGCAAGATCACCCAGGGTTCGGATGCCAGAGCGGACTGCGCGACGGATTGCAGTGTCCGTGACAGCATTACAAATACACACGTACATGGTTGGTGGGGCTCCACGACAGTACTGTCGCAAAGCCTAATGTGAATGCGAATGGTTGTCAATTAGCTTCGCGAGTGCGAAGCTGTCTTACCCCGTCATCGCACGCTGCGGCGCCACCGACTGTGGGACCAGCGGCGCTTGTGGGATATCGATGAGCCGCCGCGCAGCCGGCGCCAGATGATGCAAGGCACGTTCGTACACGCCGCGTTTGAACGCGACGACATGCTCCAGCGGATACCAAAAATCCACCCAGCGCCATTGGTCAAACTCTGGGCGATCGGTGCCATCCAGACGCACGCAGTTTTCGTCTGCGGTCAGCTGCAACAAGAACCAAACTTGTTTTTGACCAATGCAAACCGGCCGTGCATTGGGGCGCACGCAGTGACGCGGCAGCCGATAACGCAGCCAGCCTGGTGTTGCGGCAAGTATCTGCACATGGTGCGCGGCTAGCCCGGTTTCTTCGGTCAATTCGCGATACATCGCTTCTTCGGGCGTCTCGTCGCTGTTCATTCCACCTTGCGGGAATTGCCAGCCATCACGACGCACACGGCGTGCCCAGAAGACGCGTCCACCGTCTTGCATCAATACGATACCTACATTGGGTCTGTAGCCATCCGGATCGATCATCCGGGCGTGCTCCGCATAATTCTTAGGGTGATTTTGCATTTCGCGCGAGCGACCGACAAGCGGTCAATGCACGATTCCTGGGTCAATAATCCATCAAATTTCGATTGACATGCGACTTCCAGTGAGCAGTTGCCGCCAAAAGCCCAAACTGCGCCCGGCAAATCGTCATGGTTCGTGCCGCGCTTGTCTTTGAGGGCCGTCTGGATGGCCATCATCAGTTGGGCTTAGCGTATCGTGCAGAGCGGCCAGCGCGATTTGTGGTTTGGTCGAACAACGGCGTTTTGGCGCCTGAGAATTGCAAAGAAGGTATTAACCGCGATGCTGTACTCCCTTACAATTCACGTGCTAACCCTCTGTCGAGCCTAGCCATGAGCCGTACCGCTACTGCCGCGGTGGATTTTTTGCCTTTTGCCAAGCTCACCCAAATGAACTTGGCGCCGCGTATACGCAGCCTGCTGGAAGGCGCCTACCAGGCCGCTTGGCCAACTGTGGATACCGCGCTGGAACGGGCGCTTGACGATCTTGACACCGCGTTGTTTAAGTACGCGGAGCGAGCGCCCAACGTTAATGAACAAAATCGGTGTTTCGAAAGCTTGCGTGAGTTCCGCCGGCGCCGCGCCGATTTTCTAATGGCTTGCCGTGACTTGGTGCAGCGCTCAATGGTTGCCCTGGTCGACCCCAAGGTCGCCGATCAGGGTCTGCATGTAGGTAAAGCACCCGAGTTGAGCTTGGTCGACCCGTCTGACTTCGAAGAAGAGATGGCCTTGTCCGAGATTGCCGCCAAAGCGGAAATCCGCGCCAGCAAC
>CAZLSB010000178.1:0-8561 GCA_964561825.1 uncultured Xanthomonas sp. | reverse complement strand
GGGATTTCCCGACTTGCGCGGGCACCAGACTAGCGAGGGCGCGTGCAATTTATGGAATACCCGTGCTGGTGACGCGGGTGATGGATGCTCGTTCGATGTCGATGCGATAGCGGCGACGATTGCGTGGGCCATCGCTATGCACCAAAAAAGCCTGGGCCGCGGGGCCGAGTGTGTCGATCAGTGCCCGGTTGACGCGGCTGAGGTGCTCTCTGAACCAGCCGGTGGCGCGCACCGCCGCCTCGATGCGCTCACGGGCCTTCTCAGTGCGCGGTGCAAGGCGGTCACCTCGACTGGCTAGGACGTGTCCTTGCAGCACCAGCGCGGCGAAATCGGGCTGTTCGATCTCCTGCGCAGTGACTTGGCCGCGCTCGGCGATGGCCGCGTACACCGCCAATGGCATCGGCGGCACGCGTACTTTTCGCCCGGAACAATGCAGCTCGCCGGCGGCAAGGTCGATGCGCAGCTGCGCCGGGCCGAAATGGCCATCGGCCAGCGCCACGGCCTCGCTGAAGCTCAGCCCAGCGCCTAATCGGCTGGGTGGCAAGCCGTGGCGCAGCCGTACAAATGGGATTTCCGCCAAGTCGATACGTGCCTCGCTGGTAGAAACCGGTCGGGTTTGTTCAACGATTAGCACGCGTCCGGCTGGTGGCGGGTAAAAGAAGTTGGGATTAGCCTCAAACGGCTCGTTGACCAGCACATGCGACAGGCGGTCTTGTGCGCGCCCAAGCAGCGACAGCGCATAGCCGGCGTAGAAACCGAGGGTTTTGCGACCACCGGCAATCGAGACATGTAAAGCGCGCTCGGGATCGGCGGCTAGCGCGGCCACCAGCTGCGTGAGATGGTCGGCCGCGTGCACGTTGTCGCGCTCGTCGCGGATATCGGTCAACGGACCAGCCGGCCCGGTGAGCACATGCAGACAGCCTTCGTCGAAGCGGATGCCGCTGATACTGTAATCCCGACACAGCCGCGCAAATTGATCCTGATCCGGCGACAACAACATCAGGCGCGCACGCTTGATCCCCTCCACGGTGGACACCACCAGCACTTCATGCGGAACAAATGGCGTTCGGCTGGCCACTGCCAGCGCGTACAAAGTTTCCGTGACCACCTGCGGAAACAGACCGGTCACGCACAACAGCGTGCGGCGGGGAAAGCTGGCGGGCAGGCGCGGATCGACGCTATTCATGCCCCAATCATCGCGCAATCCTGGCCTGAGCGTGCGCTGGCAAGCTTGCGAAGGTGCCAGTCAAACTGATGCGGCTTGACTCAAGGTGCCGGATCGGCGGCGGTACGCCGGACTCGGCTGCTGTTGCACCGGAAAAGCGCAAAGCCACAGCGCCGACTACAAGTCAGCAATCCGCAAAGCCTTCTGGAACGCCGAGTTGTGCTCATGCTGTTGCACCGGAAAAAACGCAAAACAAAAAGCGAAAAGCGTCCCGTAGGGGCTAAATGTGGGTAGAAAAAAACACCAAGAAACTAACGTCCCGTAGGGATGCAACCCGACAGACACGCCGTTCTACCGATATTAGGTCTCTGCGGACCTAGCTTGATTTTTGCGCTGCTTTTCTACCGACATTAGGTCCCTGCGGGAAGTGGCTTTTTTTGGGCTGCTTTTCTACCGACATTAGGTCCCTCCGGGACCGACTAATGGACGCAACCGCGCGCGGTCGCCTAACTCATTTGCATCAGGCTGAACTATCCAGACACGTCTTTAGTCTCCGCAAAGAATAAAACCGTAATTTAATGGCATTGCTTGCGGGCTAGGTCAATCCCCTTTGGATCGGGGCTTGGTTTGAACCTATCCAGCTCAGCCATTGGCTATGATAATACAGCTGTCTTAATCCCCTTTGGATCGGGGCTTGGTTTGAACGAACTTGATTGGAGTGTAGGGCTCTTAAAGGGAGTGTCTTAATCCCCTTTGGATCGGGGCTTGGTTTGAACGCTGCCGCTCACGTGGACGCGGCTCTCGTGGCCGAAGTCTTAATCCCCTTTGGATCGGGGCTTGGTTTGAACCGTTTTACCCGGTACTAAGCGCAATTGTGCGCTGTCTTAATCCCCTTTGGATCGGGGCTTGGTTTGAACCCGCGCCGGCTTGTTTAATTGACGAACGCCCTTGGAAGTCTTAATCCCCTTTGGATCGGGGCTTGGTTTGAACAAGTAACAATGCAGAAGCAACGCGTGACGCAATGGTCTTAATCCCCTTTGGATCGGGGCTTGGTTTGAACGGAGTTCAAAGAGCAAGGGCGAATTCGTCCGGTGTCTTAATCCCCTTTGGATCGGGGCTTGGTTTGAACCAAGGCGATTTTGACGTCGGCCCGCAGCAAGTAGTCTTAATCCCCTTTGGATCGGGGCTTGGTTTGAACCCTAGCAGCGCAGATGGGCAGCCAGCGGCTGCGCGTATTAATCCCCTTTGGATCGGGGCTTGGTTTGAACACGACCTGGCCATGCACCGAGCCTACGGCATTGAGTCTTAATCCCCTTTGGATCGGGGCTTGGTTTGAACAGGTGCGCCATGATCGCCCAAACAAAACAGGCGCTGTCTTAATCCCCTTTGGATCGGGGCTTGGTTTGAACCCCGCAAGAGTGTCCAGAATGACCCAGACTTCACGTCTTAATCCCCTTTGGATCGGGGCTTGGTTTGAACCTCTCTGGGTTCTTTTTTACTGCTCCTTCAATGGTTTGCAGGGGTACCTGGGGACAACTTGGGTGTGCTGAGAAGTTCACAGGTTTATTGCTCGTCATCGTCTGCATCGGGCGGCACTACGCTGCGCAAATGCATGCCCAGCTGATGCGGCCAACTTAGTCTGCCGAGTGTGCGCACGTCGATCTTGTTCGGCAAGGGGTAGATGCGCACGTCGTCGACTTTTTCGTTGATCAGCAGATTGATGTTGGCGGCGAGATCGGCAATGGCGCGGCTGTCGCACTCGGTGACGAAGACCGAGTACTGCACGTGTAGCGCCTGCTTTTTGAGAAATCGGTGCAGTCGCATGAGTCGTCTGCGATTACGAATGTCGTAGCTGATGAGGTAAGGCTGCAGCCGATGCATGCCGATTCACTCCTCGTGTTGCTGTTGAACCCAGGTTTTAAAGTTGCGCATCAGGCTGGCTAGCAGGCGATCGACGTCGGGCAAGTTGGCTTCCAGAAAGGCTAGGCGATGCGCCGGGTTGCGCCAGATGCTGTCAATGCGGTGGCGCAGGCGCCAGAGTACTGCGAGTAGTTCCCAGTCGGCGAGGCGCGCCAGGACTGCCGGTATGGCCAGGCGGTTGGGCAAGCTGGAAACCAGTGCGGCCGGCAACTGCGCTGCGGCCCAGCTTGCCGCGGTTCTGGCGATCAGTGCTTGGCGCAAATGGCGCAGCAGCGCATCGCCTAGGTTTGCAGCACTTTTGAGTACGCTTTCGGCGTGGGCGCGCACTGCCTCTGTGCGAAGCTCGGGCACGCGCAGCTGCGACTGAGTGAGAAACTGCAGCATCAGATTGCGTTCCTCGGCGGCCACGAAGTAACTCAGGCGCGTTTGCCAATCGGCGCGGTGGGTGAGCTCGGTGAGCAGGCGCTCGATATCGTCGCCGTCGGTGCGCGCTTTGGCGGGCAGCGCGAGACCCAACCAATCGCCGTTGCCAGCAAACCAATGCAGAGCAATCCCGGTACGCAGGCAGTGCGGCGCCACCTCTGGTTCTAATCGGACCGGTCCGTAACAGCGCAATTCTGTCAGGCGCTCGAAGGGGAACCATTGGTCAGCGATGTAGCGGCCGACGACACGCAGTCTTGTGGGTTCGGCCAAAAGCGTTCGACCGATGAAGCGCAGGTTGAACCCACCAAGGCGAACGACCCTGGATTGCCGCGTCCCGCCACGCTGCGCTCGCAGGTAAAGGCGGCTCCCTCACCATGAAACGGCACCGTAAATCATTGATTTGCCGTAGGTCACGTTGCTCGCGTCGGCGAGCTACGTGACACCGTCGAATGTCACGTAGTCCGCGCTGCGGCCAACGTGAGCTAGCGCAAAGGTTAATGGCCCAGGTGCAGTTTCGGGCTGAAAAAGCTCGCTCGCAAAGACGAGTCTGGAGGGATTCGTGCGCGCGGTTTCCGACGGCTTGATTGACAGAGTGGCGCGAAGCATCGACAGTTCGCGCTGTGCGCAGGCTCTTTTGCGTTCCGGCGGCCAAAAGCGTTCGACCGATGAAGCGCAGGTCGAACCCACCAAGGCTCGATTTGTGTCGTGAACTTCAGGCCGGCGTGCAAAACCCTATCGAATTTGCGCGGCCTGCGCCGGGCAGGCCGCGCGGTGACGCCACCGGAGTTCATGGCCGGTGGGTCTTTGCTAATCTCAGTTTTCAAAGAACGGTTTGGAATTCGCCGTAGTTCACGGCGTAACCGGGGCCTGCCAAGCGGTCTGCACCGGTGTGCAAGCGCCGCGACTGAGCGATGCGCAGCGGCTGGCCTTGATTGCGCAAGTCCTTAGAGCACGCGCGGCAGGTCGAATTTCTCGACCTTGTCGATCAGTTTGAACAATTGCTTGCGGGCATCGTCGTCGTCGCGAAATAACTTGGCGTCACGCTCGCCGTGTGCGAGGGCGTTGCGCTTTTTGCGAAGATCGCGGAAGGGTTCGGGTTCTGGGTTCAGCGCCTGCATACGCTCTAGTGCGTATTTGCGCGCATCTGGCTGCCCCGGATTCTTGCCCAAGGCATAACAGGCTTTGGAGATGGACGCTTCAAAGGCCAGAACGATGGCGCGCAGGTAATCGCCCACCTCCACGCAACGACGTGCTTGGCGGAACTGGCGCTGATGGTCCTGCGGGCTATCAACCCACGCAAACTCTTCGAGCAGACGATCACGAAACAGGACCGACAGGCCAGCGTTTAAATCGCGCAATGGCTGACGGACGGTCCGCAGGTGGCGGCGTGCTTGATCGGAATCGAGGGTGCGCTCGTAAAATGCGGCGCGCTTGAGTTCATCCGCAGCCTTGTCGGGCAAACCGTCGGCCTGCAGTAGAGGCGCGAATACGCCGTAGTCGCCGTCTTTCTGGTGGGTCGAAAGCGCGGCAAACCAGTCGCCGATGTGCAGCAAACCGCCGAGATCGTGGATGTGCCCTGCCCCATTGTCTGGATCGAATGCGCCGTACAGGACCTTGCCGGGTTTAATGCGCTTGACAATGCGCAATTGCAGCAAAGCCAGCAGCGCGACCATCGGCAGATGGCGAAAGCCGTGGGTTACGTCTAAGTGCGCGAGCTCGCCGCTGGCGACGTTGTCGGCAATTTGGGCGACCAGCGCGATCTGTTCGGCGGGCGTGTTGGCATAGGGGACGATCTGCAGCTCCACCCGATACCCCTTGCTATCGCTCAGCAGTGCTTCCAGCGGGCGCAACATGGCCGTATCGACTGCCTTGCGTTCAACTGCATCGATCAGCGCGACGCGCTGGTCTTCGAATTGGTTGCCGAGTTCGATATCGACTTCTAACAAGTGCTCCCACATCGATCCGCTGGTGCCCAGAACCACGACACGATCCACTGCCAGTTGCTCTGCCAGCGTCCAACCGACGAAGGCCAGTTTTGGCAGTTGCTTGCCTGCATAAAGGTAGCTGGTCTTGGGATAACCACCGCTCTTGTCCTTGGCGGTGCGACCGAGAAAAGTGAACAGAACCGAGGGATGGCTGGACGCGACAGCAGTGTGGCTCACGGGGATTAGCCCTCGACGGTGAGTTATGACAAAGGTGCGAAGTTAGGGTGAAAGTTTACCGTCTCGTCTACGGATTCAACCGGCGAAATTCGGTAGCTCCCCAAGCCAAAACTGGCGTTTTTACCCACGTGCAGCCATTGACCGAGGTGCAAGAACGGCAGAAAGGGCGCTAGCTCGCCGCGCAAAGTCCAATCGCCAAGGGCGCCACCCAGGGTCATCGGCTGCTTCTGACGGGCCGAATAGCGGGTCCAATCTTGCCAGCGCAGATCCTTGTCGCCATGAATATTGGCGGCAAGCGTGTTTAATCCTGGAAAATCAAGGTCCAGCGGCATCCCCAACTGAAATTCGCAGAGATTGGCCACGCGCCGGATCAGGGCCGCCAGCAGATCGTGCGGCTCCAGCTTGGCAACGCCGAGCACATGGCCATCGCGTTGCAGGCGCAAGGGCGTATCAAAATGCAGAGTCAGCTCGCTCAGCGGCGCCGCTAGCGATGCTGCCGGTAACTGCTTGTTGTGGGCGCGCATTGGGCCGCTGCCGGGCTGGTAGATGGGCTCCGAATCGCCGTCGAGCGCCACGCGCAGCAGACGGGCGGTGCCCTCTCCCGGCCCAATGCCACGCGCCAGCGCGCGCTGCCAAGCCAGGAGTATCAGCGGCAGTTGTTTGAGTGCCGGACCGATCAATACCAGCGAGAAATTCAGCAGATCGCCGGCGGCGTAATCGCGCGCGCCCCAGGATGGCGGTTCGACCACGAAAGGATTGGGCACGCTGGAAAAAACCCGGCGCGTGTGCGCTTCCGGCGGCGGCGTTTCGAACACCGCCGGATACGGGCAGGTGCGATACAGCAAGCAGGCGCGGCAGTCGGGCTCGTGGGTGACGCAGGCTGCGCGCTTGAGCGCATGGCCGAAGGCGCCGCGCAGCGCTGACCCGGCGAATTCCGGCAAACGGACGGGCTGCTCGACTTCGTATTCGAGGCGATAGCGGGCGGCGGGGAAACGCTCGAACAGGTTCACGAAAACTCCTCGGTACCGACCCGTTCATAGGTCAGTCGATCGATATGCTTGTGCAGATCGTCGCGCTCGGCCGCCGGCAGGAAGGCGTGGGTAAATCCTTGCCGGATCAAGGCCAATGCTTCCCAGCGCGTTAGTCCGGTGGGCGTCATGCGTGCGGCGGTCAGGAATTCATCGGCCAGGGTGGTCGTCGAGATGCCAGGATTGTCGGTGCACAGGCTCAACGGCAAACCGCTATCGATGAATCCACGCAGCGGATAGTCCGCCAAGCCCTGACTCTCTGGCAGCGCCGGATCGGCGAAGCCTACCACCTCGCGGTTGGACGTCGGGCATAACTCCAGCGCGATGCCGCGATCACGAAAGCGCTGCGCAAGCTGCGGATGCTGCGCCAGCGTAAGCCCATGACCGATGCGGTCGGCGTGCAGATGGTAGGCGGCCTGCCAGATGTTCTGCGCGGACTCGCCCTCGCCGGCGTGGATGGTGATCGGCAGGCAATCGGCGAAGGCCGCCTCAAAGTCGGCGGCGAGTGCCTCGGGCGCGCTGGTGCCTTCGTCGCCAGCAAGATCAAGCCCGAGCAGAAAACCCGGCAAGCTTTCGCGGGCGCGCACGGCGGTAGCGACGTTGGCGCGGATCAAGTGGCGCCGGCGGCGATCGAGTATCCATAAAAAGCCGATGCGCGGCGCCTCGATTGTGGCATCGAAGCGCTGTGTCTGGGCACCGGCGCGGCGCAAGGCCGCTTCCAGTTCGACCAAGAATTCGATGGGCGCGTGTGGACGGTATTTGTCGGGGCTGCCGCGTAACTCCAAGTAGGCCAAACCCTCGGCGCGTGCCTGGGCCAGGACGGCTCGCGCGTAAACCTCGATGCTGGCGGGATCGCCGAGCAGCGCCGATCCGGTCAACTCACCGGGGCGTTCATAGGCGGCGAATCCGTGGGCTGAGCTGCGTTTGAGGGCAAGCCGGGGCGCGGTGACCGTGTACAGGTTGTGGGTGAGCTGGGCGGGCGTCGCGTACAGCAAGAGCGCCGATGAGGCGCGGGCGCGCGCGATTCCGTCCAACTGCTTGAGGCGCTCCGGCCAGTTCCACGGCCAAGTGGATTGATCTGCCAGCAGTTCGGTCACTTGGCGCATTGATGCATCGCGCTCTGACGGCGCCGCCGCTGCCCAAATAGCCGATGCAACGAGGCGCTGATCGGCCAAATCCAGACAGCCACCCAAGTGGCGGTGCAAATCGGCCTTGGGCAGGCCGACCAGCCAAGCGCGGTCGGCAGGGATCAGCCGGTGCGCGCGCAAGGAACCGATCACCCGTGCCGGCAATCGATACAAACTGCGCCAGTTTTCATGCGGTTCGCTGGCCGCCAGTTGCGCCAGAAAGTTGCCGAGCAATCGGTGACTGGCGCGCTGGCGCTGCGCCAGTTCGCGAACCAGAGAGGCGCCTTCCGGCGGCAAGGGCCAGGAAATCAGCGTGTCGCCAGCCAAACCGTCGCCAATCGGGAAACGCGCCGAACGCACGGTCTCACCCTGCAGCGGCAGATCAATTAGCTCGCTGCGGGTAGCACAGCCAACGATCAACGGGATGACGGCATTCGCAGGAATGATGTTGTCGGCATCGGGCAGGCCCGAGAGCGGCGCGAGGAAGGATTGCGCGCCACCACGCAAAACCGCCGGCATGGGTTCTGGCCCAACCACGTGAACCAGCGCCGTGGCGCCAAAGCAATTACCAGCCTCCTGCAAGTCGGCGCTCATGGTTTTACGTCCACCGGCCAGCGACAGCACCACCTGACCGTCCGCCCCGACGACTTCCCAGGCGGCGAGCACCGCCCGGAAGATCAGTTCGCGCAGGTGTTCGCACTCCGATTCAGTCGCCAGTTGATCGCTGCCGGCAGCG
>CAZLSB010000177.1:0-8561 GCA_964561825.1 uncultured Xanthomonas sp. | reverse complement strand
AGGGTGTGCTTGCAATGAACCTAAAAACGTTGGCGCGCCATCGGCAGGGACATCCTTGCCGATGGCGTGTCAGGCTCGTTCAGGCAAGCTTTTCTTCTTGGAATTGTTCGTTCTCGGTGGAGCCCTTCAGCGCGGTGATGGATGAATGGGCGCCGGCGATGACCTGGGTGACTTGGTCAAAATATCCGGTGCCAACCTCGCGCTGATGTTTGGTGGCGGTGTAACCCAGCGGTTCGGCGGCAAATTCGGCTTGCTGCAGTTCCACGTAGGCCGACATTTGGCGGGCTTTGTAGCCCTTCGCCAATTGGAACATCGAGAAGTTCAGCGCGTGAAAGCCTGCCAAGGTGATGAACTGGAACTTGTAGCCCATCGCACCGAGCTCGCGCTGGAACTTGGCAATGGTCGCGTCGTCCAGGTACTTCTTCCAATTGAAGCTCGGCGAGCAGTTGTAGGCCAACATTTTGCCGGGGAACTTGGCGTGGATCGCGTCGGCGAACTGCTGGGCGAATTCCAAGTCTGGCTTGCCGGTCTCGCACCAAATCAAATCGGCATACGGCGCATAGGCCAAACCACGCGAGATCGCCTGATCCGGACCCATATTGGTCATGTAGAAACCCTCGACCGTACGTTCGCCGGTGCAGAAGGGTTTGTCGTTCGGGTCGACATCGCTGGTGATCAAATCAGCGCCGAGCGCATCAGTGCGCGCAACGATGATGCTCGGCACGCCTGCGCAGTCGGCGGCTAAGCGCGCGGCAATCAGTTTTTGCACGGCTTCTTGGGTCGGCACCAATACTTTGCCGCCCATGTGGCCGCACTTTTTGGCGCTAGCTAGCTGATCTTCCCAATGCACACCAGCGGCCCCGGCTTCGATCATGTGTTTCATCAGTTCGAAGGCATTTAACACGCCGCCAAAACCGGCTTCGGCGTCGGCCACGATCGGCTGCATCCAGTCGATGCTGTCGACGCCTTCGGCGTGGGTGAGCTCATCAGCGCGCTTTAGCGCATTGTTAATGCGGCGCACCACATTGGGCACCGAATCGACCGGATACAAGGATTGATCCGGATACATTGCGCCGGCGGTATTGGCGTCGGCGGCGACCTGCCAGCCCGACAGATAAATGGCCTTCAATCCGGCCTTAACCTGCTGCATCGCCATATTGCCGGTCAGCGCGCCGAGCGCGTTGACATAATCCTCGGTGTGCAGATAGTGCCAGAGTTTCTCGGCGCCGAGTTTCGCCAGCGTGTGTTCTACCGGCACCGTGCCGCGCAAACGTACGACATCGGCGGCGCTATAGGCGCGAGTGAGGCCCTTCCAACGGGGATTGTTCTGCCAATCTTGTTCCAACTGCTCGCGGGTTAAAAACGCCATGGTTCAGCCTCGTTCACGTTGCAATAGCAGCCCGTAGGCCGGGAGAGTGAGAAATCGTTCGAATCGTTCGGCCAGCGCCAACTGCTGCAAAATATCGGCGGCGGCATCCAAATCCTTGGCGCTCAACAGGTGATTGCCAGACTTAAGCTTAAGCACTTCCTCATTGAGCCACTGCTCAATCTTGGGCGCATCAATGATTCGACCATCGTCTAATGCGGCGCCGGTGCGCACCCATTGCCACAATTGGGCGCGGGAAATCTCGGCGGTCGCGGCGTCTTCCATCAAATTGTGGATAGGCACGCAGCCGTTGCCGGAAAACCAAGAACCGATGTACTGCAGACCGATGTTCATGTTCAAACGCACGCCGGCTTCGCTGATCGTACCCTGTTGCGGCTCGATCAAATCCGCGCCGCTGACCTGCACATCCTCGCGTAACTTGCCGAGTTGATTGGCTTCCGGCATCAGGCGATCAAAAATCTCCATCGCTATCGGGACCAATCCAGGATGCGCGACCCAGGTGCCATCGTGGCCGTTGCTGGCTTCGCGTTCTTTGTCGATCCGCACTTTGGCCAGTGCTATTTCGTTGGCTTGTGGGTCGTTTTTGATCGGAATTTGCGCAGCCATGCCGCCCATCGCAAACGCGCCACGGCGATGGCAGGTTTGGATCAATAATTGCGAATAAGCCTTCAAAAAACCTTGCGCCATGGTCACTTGCGCGCGTTCTGGCAGCACGCGCGTGGCGTCCGTTTGGAAAGTGCGGATGTAGCTGAAAATATAATCCCAGCGGCCACAATTAAGGCCGACGATGTGCTCGCGCAATTCGTAGAGGATTTCGTCCATTTCGAATGCGCCGAGCAGCGTTTCGATCAGCACGGTCACTTTAACGCTGCCACGCGGCAAGCCCAAGCGGGTTTCGCAGTGATCGATCACCAGATTCCACAGCCGCGCCTCAAGGTGTGACTCTAGTTTTGGCAAATAAAAATAAGGACCACTGCCACGATCGATCAGTTCGCGCGCGTTGTGGAACAAAAACAGCGCAAAATCGAACAGGGATCCGGAAATCGGCTCCTCGTCCAGCGTGATATGCGCCTCGTCCAAATGCCAACCGCGCGGTCGCACGATCAAGGTCGCCAAATGCTGACCCAGCCGATATGCCTTGCCTTCTGGCGACACAAAATCGATCTGGCGGCGCACCGCGTCGGCCAGATTGACTTGTCCACCAATGAGGTTGGCCCAACTCGGCGCGTTCGAATCTTCAAAATCGGCCATGAAAGTTTTCGCGCCGGAATTCAACGCGTTAACGATCATTTTGCGATCCACCGGGCCGGTGATCTCGACACGGCGATCCCACAAATCGTGCGGGATCGGCGCGACTTTCCAATCCGCCGCGCGGATCGCCGCGGTGTCGGGCAGGAAATCGGGCAATTCGCCGGCATTGATGCGCGCTTGGCGTGTTTCGCGCGCCGCCAGCAGGCGTTTGCGCTCCGGCAAGAAACGCACGCAAAGATCTTCTAGGAATGCCAACGCTTCCGGCGTCAGGATGCGTGTGCTGTCGACAGCGGGAGGTGCCAAAACGCGCAGGCGCGAAGCCTGCGAACTAGCCTGGGTCATGAGTAGCCCTCGGTAACGGCGCCGCGCATTCCCTACCCAGGACTTGCGCGGCAAGTGCACCCGAGGCTAACGGACGATTGCCGAGTGCGCAAATCGGACCAAAGTAGGGGATTGGGCTTTCAGCCCGTGGTTGGTCCGGCTGTGCACCTAAGCCACCTGTGGGAGCGAACTTGCTCGCGATCAAGGCTTCGATGTTTCATCAGCGCCGCGCGCAAGCTCGCTCCCACAAGAGCCCAAGTCACAGCCTCGCCGCCAGCCTCTCGGAGCCCTGAGCCGCGGCCGGGACTCCACATCACCTTGACTCGCACCCGCAGGGAACTGGGATCTCGCCGTGACAAGGATTCGGGCTTAACTTAGGTCACGGGACCTCCCTCTCAGCGCCGGAATCCACCACCGGGCATGCCGCCGGGGCCGCTGATGCCACCTTTGAGCGCGCGCAGCATGCCTTTGATGCCGCCGCCGGAGAGCTTTTTCATCATCTTTTCCATCGTCATGTGCTGCTTGAGCAGTTTATTGATGTCAGATGGATGGGTACCGGAGCCGCGTGCCACGCGCACCTTGCGCGAGCCATTGAGCAAATCGGGGAAACGTCGCTCTTTTGGGGTCATCGAATTAATAATCGCGACCATTTTGCGCATTTCTTTGTCGCCCATCGCGCCCGCGGCGGCCGAATCACCCATCTTGGGCATCATCGGCAGCTTGTCCATCAATTGCGCCATGCCGCCCATATTCTGCATTTGCAGCAATTGTTCGCGCATATCGTTCAAATCGAAGCGTTTGCCACTGACCACCTTGGCGGCCAGCTTTTCCATCTTGTCCTGATCGGCTTTGCGGGTAACGTCTTCGATCAGCGTTAGCACATCGCCCATGCCCAGAATGCGCGAGGCCACGCGATCCGGATGGAAGGGTTCTAAAGCGTCGAGTTTTTCGCCCGCGCCTAAGAACTTGATGGGTCGGCCGGTCAAATAACGCACCGACAAGGCTGCACCACCGCGTGCGTCGCCGTCGGTTTTGGTCAAAATAACGCCGGTCAGCGGGAGTGCTTCCGCGAAGGCCTTGGCGGTATTCGCCGCGTCCTGGCCGGTCATGCTGTCGACCACGAACAGCGTTTCGATCGGATTGAGCGCTTTATTGAGCTCGGCGACCTCGGCCATCATGGCCTGATCAATCGCCAAACGTCCGGCGGTATCGACAATCAATACATCGATCAACTGTTTGCGCGCGGCGTCCAGCGCGGCGCGCGCGATGTCCAGCGGCTTTTGCTCCGCGGTACTCGGAAACCACTGCGCGCCCACTTGCGCGGCAACCGTTTTCAATTGCTCAATTGCGGCCGGTCGGTAGACGTCGCAACTAACCACCATG
This sequence comes from uncultured Xanthomonas sp., assembly GCA_964561825.1. Classification (GTDB taxonomy): domain Bacteria; phylum Pseudomonadota; class Gammaproteobacteria; order Xanthomonadales; family SZUA-5; genus JADKFD01. The sequence goes on along the minus strand of CAZLSB010000177.1, from coordinate 4,219 downwards.
ACTTTTTTCTTGCGGCGTTCTTGCAGCAACTTGGCCAATTTGCCGGTGGTGGTGGTCTTACCGGAGCCTTGCAAACCGGCCATCAGCACCACAGCCGGCGCCGGGCAATTCAAATTGAGCTCTTCATTGCGCGAGCCCATCACCGCGACTAACTCATCGTGGACGATTTTGACCAGGGTCTGGCCGGGCGTAAGGCTTTGTAGGACTTCCTGACCGACCGCCCTGCCCTTCACTCGCTCAATCAGTGCTTGTACCACGGGCAGCGCGACATCGGCCTCCAACAGCGCGATGCGCACCTCGCGCAGCGCTTCGCGGACGTTCTCTTCAGACAATCGACCGCGACCACGCAGGCGATTGACGGTTTCGGTCAGGCGTTTCGACAGATTCTCAAACATGGCAGCAATATCGGCAGCAACAAAGACCGCGAACTCTACGGCCTTCGGGGCCTTGCAGGAAGGCGCTGGCGAACGCTGGTGGCTATTCCTTGCTGAGCTTGGCGTCCTCAATGATCAACGCATACCGGTAACCAGCGCCGAAATCTTTGTCGGCGTGCAGCACGCCGCTGATCGTCACGATATCGCCAATGGCGGCTTCCTCGAGCGTGGTCACCGTAAGGTCCTGATTACCTTGTGCCGCAGCCCCGCTGCCATCTTGGATGTGCACCCAGTTTTTGCCCATCACCGCAGGGTTGTACTTGACCACCTGGCCACGCACCAGGACGGTTTTTCCGCTGAGCTGCGCGGCCTGCGCCCAAACCTGCTCCACGCTGCGCGCGTCCGCACCGCTGGCTTTTGCGACTGCTGCCACTGGCGCCGACTGCGCAATGCCGTGCGGATTGGCGGCGGCGCCCGCACCGCTTTGCTGCAGCATGCCGAAATAGATTTCCGGGAACGTACGATCCAGCGTTTTTGATTTGAAATTGCGCAACAGCATCGATTGGCTCACCGCTACCGTGCTGCCTTCACCAATCGGCGCCTGCGAAACCGCCGCCCAAACCTCACCGCTGGAGGTTTGCAAACGCAGATACACATAAGGCGGGGCGGGAATCTGCTCAACCACCTTGCCAACCAAGCTGGTGGGTTGCGCGGTTTGCACGCTCGCCGGATTGGTGTCGGCCTGGGCGACTGCCAAATCGGCGGCGCCAATAGCAAAAAGGGCAAGCAGGTAACGATATCTCTGCAACATGGGGAACACCTAGGCTGGGGAGGTGCAACAATACTCGCGTCGAGCGCAGCAATCGTGAATCCCTGCTCAGCCTTCCATCCGAACGGGTGTCGCACGCGCGTCGCCTTGTGAATTTCCCAACGGCAAGTAGAGCGTATGCGAATTCGCCGTGGCTTCATGGAAGCCATAGGCGCGATAGAAACGGGCCGCCTTCTCGTGCAGTGCATTCGCCAGCAGCACGCGCACGCCGAGCTGCTCACGCAGCCCTGGGCAGCGCGCTACAACATGAGCCAGCAGAAGCTCGCCATGCTCTTTGCCCTGCTCACAGGTCGAGACGGCTAGTCGCCCCATGCGGACGGCCGGAACCGGGAAGTTGGGCAAGCGCTGGCGATCTGCCTCCTGCAAGTCGTCAACTGGCTGACGCCGCTAGGCGTCCAGAGCAGGCTCGCCGCACGTGAACCCAGCGCCTTACCGGACGCCATCTACTTACTTCAGCTTCGCTTCCAGCGCGTCGAGGCGGGCCTTCAAAAGCGCATTTTCCGCACTCAGTTCCTGGATCGCACGCACCGCGACCGCCTCAAAGCCGCGCATCGATAGCATCAGATAGCCGTCATCCCCTTTGCTCACCCATTCCGGGAACACCTGCTGCACGTCTTGCGCAACAAAGCCTAAGTGCAGGCCTTCGGGTTGAAAGGCGGCTTTGCCGGCGTCGCGGTAGTGATAGCGCACCGGGCGCAGGGAGTTGACCTGATCCAGTGCACCGGCGTAGTCCTGCACTTGGTCTTTCAAGCGCGCGTCTGAGAGCGTGCCAATGGTGCCGGTGGTGGTTTGTAGCAGGCCAACGTTGTTCAAGCGCATGCGCAGCGTGCCGCCAGCGCCTGGGTCGTCGGCGGCATTGCTGTGTACGCCGCCCTCAAACCAGCTGAACCCGCCGCCGCCTTGTGCGGCGCGAAAATAGGTGCGGAAACTTTGCACGCCGATGCCGTAGTCAGATCCCCAGAGATTCAGCATTTGCCGGGTTTGCGAGCCAAACGCGAGGCTACCGATCGTGGCGATAGCCACATTGCCATTGACAGTCAAAGCCGCATTAGCGGCAGGCGTGTTGGTATTGATGGCCATGCCGCCCTGGGCACGCACCAGGAATTGGCGTGGGCCGGTGGAGGTGAAGTCAATGCCTTGATCGTCGGACCAAACAAAGCTGCCGTTGTCGCCATCGGCGTCAGCGGAATTTGCAGCACAGGTGCCATCATTAGCTTCGTTGCCCGGGCGGATTCTTGCCAGCCAACCCAGGGCTAAGCTGTGGTCGCCGCCAGCACAGTTACTACGGCCACTGACAGTGCTGAAAATGCCCGTCGCGAAGTTGTCGGTACCGCCAACGACGCTGCTGCGAAAGCCCGTGGCGTTATTCCCCCTACCGCCGCCAATGCTGCTGTAGTCGCCTCTCGCCAGGTTGGCCACACCGCCACCAATGTAAGCGGCGAAACCCGTCGCTTGGTTAGCAGCACCGCCACTGACCGTCGCAAATGACTTGTCGAATGTGGTTCCGGCGCCGTCGCCCGCCTGATTTGCATAGCCACCGCCGACCGTGCCATAGCTCTCGGTCACCCGATTGGGGCCTTCCAAGGTATTTTCAGGATCGCTGTCGCCCAACGGCACACCGCCGCCCGCGATCGTGGCGCCGCGTACGCCGGCGGTCACTGTATTGGCGCTGCTACCCGCGATCACATTCGCAGTAATCGGCTCCGAATTAAACAGCACGCTGGACGGTTCAATACGCAAACTTTGCACATTGCGGGTGCGGATGACAAAAGGCTGGGCATCCGTAGTGCCAAGAAAATTAATTGCCGGATCGGTGCCGGCGTTGCCTAGCGTATCCCAACACACGCCCGCGAGGGCCGCCTTGGCATCAAAATGAGTCGGCTCTCCCAAGCTGACGAAGCCGCTGCCACCCTGTTGCACTTCGGTTTTCAGTGCCATCGCCGGCGCGTTACTCAGATCGATGCCAAAATCCACATCGACAGCAAAATTGCCATTGCTGACCTGCACGCCAAACAGCGTAATGGGCGCCGCGACCGGGGCGGATTTGGCGGCATTGAGCAAGCTCACGCGCAAATCATACGTACCGTTCGCTGGGCTACCGCCATCGTTAAGCGTGCCGCGATAGGTCCACGATGCTGCGTGGCTGATTGAGACCAAGTTCAGTAAGGCAATGCAGAGTAAGGTGCGTTTCATCAGATCATCCTCGGAGGTGGTGTAAATCGTTGGCGAAAACAGATTGGGTGGGCGTGGCACGCAGATGCGCAATCACTCGAAGCCAGTGCCAAAGATGGCATCGCCCAAAGGCCCGCAGGTGCCGGCAACCGACTTCGGATCTGGCCTCAGCTTGGCGCGCAACTGGTACCGATCAGTGCCACTGGGTTGCACGCTGAGCGCAGCCTGTAGCGTAAAGCGCCCATCATCGCTGGATGGCGCCGCCGCCGTAAGCGTGGCTAGTCCGGAAAAACGTGGGGGTGCAACAGCCTCAGTGCTCAGCGCTGGCTGGGCAACGAGCCCGGCCAGCATCAGCAAAGCAGCAAGGCATCGGAGGCGAAAAGTCTCGGGTAGCACTATGGCAATCCTCATAGAAGGCGCGGAATAACGATCAGATCGTTTTCTGCTACGCAATTTCCGCGCAGCAGGGGCCAACCCGACGCATGCTGCAGAGCTGCTGCTCAACAGCTAGATCGCGAAGGATGGGGCGCAGCCCCAGGAAAACGCCCAAATCCTCACCGGCCGCCCTGCCGCGGTAGGCCGGGCCCTCGCGTCGACCAAGCTCGGGCTTGCACTTCGTGCGCGGGTCCGCGAGGCACCCGGCGCTCTGCTGGGGCAAGGAGCCGCGGCCGCCAGCGCGAACGGCCTTTTCGCACAATGCAACCCCTGTGCGCACAGAGAGCGCTAGATTTGCAGCATCGTGTTGCTGGGAATCAATAACTTACAGCGAGTCGGACTTGTGCAAACGTGCAAACGCTCCTGCTTCGGCTTTTCGCTCCAGTTTTGCACAAGCACGGCGTACAGC
>CAZLSB010000176.1:4460-8639 GCA_964561825.1 uncultured Xanthomonas sp. | reverse complement strand
CGAACCTAGATAAACGGAGTCAGAGTCCGTTGTCCTACCGTTGGACGATCTCCCAATAACTGCAAAGCACGGATCGTCGTTGCGGCGATTAGCGCTTGCTGTACTGGGTGGCGCGGCGGGCTTTGTGCAGGCCGACCTTTTTACGTTCAACTTCGCGCGCGTCGCGGGTCAGAAAGCCGGCGCGACGCAGATCGCTACGCAGGTTTTCATCGTATTCGACCAGTGCGCGGGCCAAACCTAAGCGGATGGCGCCGGATTGACCGGTCATGCCGCCGCCTTCAACGGTGACCAGTACGTCAAAACGATCGCCGAGCTTGGTGAGTTCTAACGGTTGCTTGACGACCATGCGGGCCGTTTCGCGACCGAAAAACGCGTCTAGCGTTTTGTCGTTGACGATAATCTGGCCTTTGCCTGGGCGCAAAAAGACGCGCGCGGCGGAGGACTTGCGACGGCCGGTGCCGTAGTACTGCGTAATCGCCATGACGCTATCCTTATCCGATCTCGAGAACCGCGGGCTGCTGCGCCGCGTGCGGATGCTCAGATCCGCTGTAAACCTTCAACTTGCGGTACATGTCGCGGCCGAGTGGGCCTTTGGGCAGCATGCCTTTGACGGCGATTTCGATCGCGCGCTCCGGGTGCGAGGCCATCAGCTTTTTCAGCGGCGTGGTTTTAATGTTGCCGATGTAACCGGTAACCCGGTGGTACAGTTTGTCGTTCAGCTTATTGCCCGTAACAACGATCTTTTCGGCATTGATTACCACGAGGTAATCGCCGGTATCGACGTGCGGGGTGTAAATTGCCTTGTGCTTTCCGCGCAACCGCGACGCGAGTTCCGTGCACAGCCGGCCGAGCGTTTTGCCCGTGGCATCCACCAGAAACCAATCGCGTTTTACGGTTTCCGGCTTTGCGCTCACCGTCATCATGGAGACCACTCCCTGGACCTAGTCCAACAAAGACCGACGAGTTTAGACGGGCGACGCAGAGCGTGCAAGCCCTGAAAGCTCGCATTGGCGCGATTATTCAGATCGTGGTGCTCGAATTGTTAGTTCGTGGCGAGATATCTTTCAACCCGAAAAGGCACCGGAGCCATCAACCGTAGGGTGGGCGGGGGCGCAGCCGTGCCCAAATGCCGCCCCGGTTAGGCACGCTGCGCTGAGCAAAACCGACATCCGCCGCCTAGAAATCAATGACTTGCCGTGTCGGTTCCTGGACATGGCGCTCCAAGAAACGGGTGCAAAAGTCGCGAGCAAGATTGCTCCAACGAGGGCGGCAGCGCGTCTAGCAAGGCATTATCAGCAAGTTGGCGCAATCGCGTCTTAGGGAATTTGACCACGTTGCCAAAAGCGCTTGATTACTTGCCTCCAGAGCACATTCGGATGCGCGCACTGGCCGATGAATGTGTGATGTGCGGCTTGTGTCTGCCGCATTGTCCGACTTTTCGGCTGCATGGCGATGAAAGTCGGTCTCCGCGTGGTCGTATCGCGTTGGCGCGCACCTTAAATGCCGATCATGTCGATGATTCGGTTCGTCAGGCCTTGGAATCTTGCCTGCAGTGCCGCGCGTGTGAGGCGGTGTGCCCTGCGCAGGTGCGTTATGGCGAGATCATTGAACTGGCGCGCGGCGTCTTGAATAAAGGCAATAGCGGGAAATTTCCGGTGCTGCGCTGGGCGCTTGGGCGACCGACGCTTACTGCGACGGCGCTTAGCCTGGGCGGGCGGGCGGCGCGAGTTTGGCCCGCATTGACGCGTCATCTGGGTCGCCGGGCACGCTGGTTGTTGCGCGCCGCGGCCCCGGTTGCGATGCGTGCGCAGCGGCCGGCACCCAGTGTGTTATTCGTCGGCTGCGTGGCCCGATCTTTAGATAGCGAAGCGCATGCGGCGCTTCTGCAAGTGGCGCAGCGCTGTGACTTGGATTTGACGCCGTTAGCCCATCAGAGTTGCTGCGGTGCGCTGTCCCGCCATGTCGGCGCAAGCGCTGAGGCGGAGGAAATGGCTGCGCGCAATACCGCGAACTGGTCGCGCGCCAGCAGCATAGATTTAGTTGCACTTGACAGCGCGTGCATCGCAGCGCTGCGCCAAGCTACCAGCCGATTGCGGGTGATCGAGGCTTGCCGTTGGCTACTGGATCGCCAAGCCAGTTGGGTAGCGCAGGTGCGCCCGCTACCGCAGCGCATCGGCTTGTTCATGCCCTGCAGCCATCGAAACAGTGTGGGCGACGTCAGCGCGCCGGCCCTGTTATTGGCCTTATTGCCAGCCGTTGAAGTGCTGCCGATTGCGACGGGTTTTGGCTGTTGCGGCGCGGCCGGGCCGCATGTGCTGATGCATAGCGAACAAGCAGATGCCTTGGCGCAACCTATTGTGGATGCCATCTGCAGCATGCAGTTAGATGCCATCGCGACCAGCAATGTGGGCTGTGCGATGCACTTGGCGGAACGTTTGGCCTTGCGCGGAATCACGTTGCCAGTACGACACCCGGTGGCATTCTTGGCCGATCGACTGCTGAGCGAACCCTGATGAAGCACCCTGCCCGACCGCTGCGCGAGCCGTCCAACTTAGACCGCATTTTGGCGGAAGCTGATCGTGCGCTGCGCACCGTCTTCGCGCCCGCCGAAACCCCTGATCGCGCCAATCCGGGCGCCGCCTTGCTGCGCGTCGCTCTCAATGATGCTGATCGACAGCATGTCGCTGGCCTGATGCGCATCAACCACGCCGGCGAAGTCTGCGCGCAGGCCTTGTACTACGGTCAGGCTGCGGTGGCGCGCGATGCGCAGATACGCGCTCATCTAATCCATGCGGCACGCGAGGAAGGCGATCATTTGGCGTGGTGCGAGGCACGTTTGCACGAGTTAGGCAGTCACCCTAGCGTGCTAAATCCGCTCTGGTACGCAGGCGCGTTCACGATTGGCGCAAGCGCCGGGTTGATTGGCGATCGTTTGAGCTTGGGGTTCGTGGTGGAGACCGAGCGCCAAGTGGAGAGCCATTTGGGCGAACACTTGACTCGTTTGCCCGCTGGCGACGAGCGCACCCGAGCGATTCTGCAACAAATGCAGTCCGATGAGATTGCGCATGGCGCGGCCGCGCAGGAACGTGGCGCGCTGCCGTTGCCGTGGCCGCTGCCGCAGTTGATGCAAGTGGCTGCCGATGCGCTGCGCGCGGTGGCGTACCGGGTTTAGATTTCGCGTGGCGTGGGCATCGCTGACGATGCCCTGCACCCTGGCGCGGACGCGGACGCGGTCAATCCAGATTGCGGGCGTGGAACAGCTCTTCGATCTCGCGGCGCACTTGCGCTTCGATGCGAGCGCGGTCTTTGAACGAGAGTTCGTTCTTGGTCGCCTCGAAGAGGTAGGTGTCGAGGTCGAATTCCTTGATGTGCATCTTGGTGTGGAAGATGTTCTCTTGGTAGACGTTGACATCAAACATTTCGTAACGGTTTTTGATCGGCCGGCTCAGGAAGTCCTGGATCGAATTGATCTTGTGATCGATGTAGTGCTTGCGGCCGCGCACATCGCGGGTGGCACCGCGCACGCGGTAATCCATGATCACGATGTCTGATTCAAAACTGTCGATCAGATAGTTCAACGCCTTCAGCGGCGAAATCACGCCACAGGTGGCGACATCAATATCAGCGCGGAAGGTGCTGATGCCATTAAATGGGTGGCTTTCTGGGTAGGTGTGGACAGTGATGTGGCTCTTGTCCAAGTGCGCGACGACGCTGGCTTCGGCCGGGTCATCGGGTTGCTCCAGCATCGCGTCTTTGAGCATTTCGCGACCAATGTCGGCGCGATCGATGACCGGCTGCTCGGAGATCAAAATGGTCACGCTGGCGCCCTGCGGATCGTAATCTTGGCGCGCAACATTCAAAATATTGGCGCCGATGATGTCAGCGACCTCAGTGAGGATTTCGGTCAAACGCTCGGCGTTGTAAGCCTCATCAATGTACTCGATGTAGCGATTGCGCTGGTCTTCGGTGACGGCGTAACAAATATCGTAAATATTAAAGCTCAGCGCCTTTGTCAGGTTGTTGAAACCCTGCAATTTGAGACGCGGAATCGGCCTGACCATGGTGATCTCCAACAACGGCAAAATGGACACGCGGTCTACACAGCGCAGAGCCGGTGACGCGGCGGCCGCGGATTATGGGGCAAACTTTGGTAGCGCAACACCGTGTTTGATGACAGTC
>CAZLSB010000176.1:0-4360 GCA_964561825.1 uncultured Xanthomonas sp. | reverse complement strand
TGCAAGAAAGATGACCTGCGTGCACGGCGTGCTATAACTTGTCAGCTTATACCGAGTGTAGAGAATCGCGATGGCCAACCCGATCGCAAAACCAGAAAAGTCCTTGTTGCGCTTCTCTCTGCAGGCCAGTTTGCGCAAGCTGGCTGCTGCCCGCCCTTTGGCGCCGGAGCCGCACCATATCGAGAAGTTTCTGGCCATGTGCCATCGGCGCCGTTATCCGTCGAAGGCGCCGATCATTCGGCCCGGCGATATGGCCAATACACTGTATTACATTATTGAAGGCTCGTTGGCGGTAACCAGCGAGGACGAAGAAGGACGCGAGTTAATCCTGGCCTATGTCAATGAGGGCGACTTCATCGGCGAGATGGGCCTGTTCATGGAGACCGAAAAGCGCGAGGTACTGGTCCGCACCCGCACGCCCTGCGAACTGGCCGAAATCAGTTACGAGCGCGTTTTCCAGTTGTTTGAGGGTCCTCTAAAAGAAGAATGCCCGCGCATTTTGTTTGCGATTGCCTCGCAGTTGACCAAGCGGGTGCTGCAAACCAGTCGCAAAGTATCGCGTTTGGCCTTCATGGATGTGACCAGTCGGGTTGCCCGCACTTTGGTTGACCTGTGTGAGGAACCCGATTCCATGTCGCACCCGAAGGGTACGCAGATTCGCATTTCGCGTCAGGAAATTAGTCGCATCGTCGGTTGTTCGCGCGAAATGGTCGGCCGGGTGCTTAAGCAGTTGGAAGAAGAAGGCAAGATTGGCGTGACCGGCAAAACCATCGTGGTGTTTGGCGACCGCTAAACGCAAGGTCGCCGTTGCCAGCGGTTTGCTCCACATGCTGAGCTTCGATTGCTGACTGGGTGTCTGTGCGGTAGTAGACAGAGCTTTGCAGCCGATTTCGGCATCGTGCAGTTCGCCAAGCACATCGCGCTTTGTCGGATGTTGTGCGAAATCGATTGACGGTGCCGGCTTTGTTGGGGTTATCCTGACTACACACTTTTTACTTCCTGCCGATCGTCGTTGCTCAGCGACGCGGGTGGCTCTGTCCTTGTAGGGAAGGATGACTCGGATGTCCGTTGGGCTCGCGATAGATCATGGTTTGGAATTGCCACGCAGTGAAACGACGCTATGTGATGCCGCCACGCGCGCCGTGCGTCGTTATCTGCTGGACTTGAATGGTAGCGAATGCAGCAATCTGCACGAATTGATGTTGCGCCAGGTGGAGCGTCCGGTATTGGAAGAGGCGCTGCGCCATTGCGCAGGCAATCTGACCCGCACAGCCGAATTGCTGGGCATGAACCGCGCGACCTTGCGCAAAAAACTCGACGAACACGCGATCGCGCATTGAGCTTGCGGGCCGGTCTGGCTGGTCCAGCCTTCGGCGACAGGTGGTTGCGCCGCTCTAGGTGCTTGCCGCAGCATCGCGGCCCTCTCGAACCTAGCAAGGTCTCATGAATACGATTGAGTTGCAGCCGATTCGTCGGGCACTGCTCAGCGTCTCCGACAAATCGGGTTTGATCGAATTGGCGACCGATCTGGCCGCGCATGGGGTGGAACTTTGGTCCACCGGCGGCAGCGCAAAAACCCTGCGTGACGCGGGTTTGGCGGTGATCGATGTCAGTCAAGTTACCGATTTCCCGGAAATCATGGATGGCCGGGTAAAAACCTTGCATCCAAAAATCCACGGCGGTTTGCTTGGCCGGGCCGGCGTCGACGAGCCGGTGATGGCCATGCACGGCATCGATGCGATCGATTTGTTGGTGGTCAACCTGTATCCGTTTGCGGCAACCATCGCCAAAGCCCATTGCAGCTATGACGATGCCGTCGAAAACATTGATGTCGGTGGCCCGGCGATGCTGCGCGCGGCAGCCAAAAATCATGCGCGTGTTTTGGCGGTAGTAGAACCACAGGACTACGACCAGATTCACAGCGCATTAAAAGCCGGCGGCAGCACGGCGACGCAACGCCGCCAGCTGGCCGCCAAAACCTTTGCGCATTGCGCCACCTATGACGGGCAAGTGGCCGAATACCTGGGTGCACGGGCGCTCGATCCGCACGTGCCGGAGGCTTATCCGCCGACTTTGCATCTGTCCCTACGACGGGGAGAAGCACTGCGCTACGGCGAAAATCCACATCAAGGCGCCGCGCTTTACGTCGAAACGCCATTGCCCGGTGGCAGTGTTGCCGCGGCCAGCGTGTTGCAGGGCAAAACGCTGTCCTTCAACAATCTGGCGGATGCCGATGCCGCGCTGGAATGTGTTAGACAGTTCGACGAACCCACCTGCGTGATCGTCAAACACGGCAATCCGTGCGGCGTAGCGATGGCCTCCACCTTGGCGGAAGCCTACCAGCGTGCTTATGCCACCGATCCGGTGTCGGCGTTTGGCGGCATCATTGCCTTCAATCGGGTTTTGGATGGCGATACTGCGCGGATCATTGTCGAGCGCCAGTTTGTCGAAGTGATTATTGCGCCGGCCTTTCACGATATGGCCTTGGCAGCTTTGGCCAGTAAACCCAATGTGCGCGCGCTGGCCAGCGGCGATGCGCCTGCGTCTGGATTAGCCCAAACCCGCGATTTCAAACGCATTTCCGGTGGGCTGTTGGTGCAGGACAGCGATCGCGATCGCCTACGACCGCATGACTTGAAGGTGGTCAGCCAGCGCTCGCCATCGGCACAAGAATTTGCCGATTTGTTGTTCGCGTGGAAACTGGCGATGTATGTGAAATCCAATGCAATTGTCTACGCGCGTGATGGTCGATCAATCGGCATCGGCGCGGGACAAATGAGTCGCGTCGTCAGCGCCGAAATCGCCGGTTGGAAAGCGCGTCAGGCCAATTTGATCGTACCCGGATCGGTCATGTCGTCCGATGCATTTTTCCCGTTCCGCGATGGCATTGATGCGGCGGCGAAAGCGGGCATCCGCGCGGTGATCCAGCCGGGTGGTTCAATGCGTGACAAAGAAGTCATCGAAGCAGCCGACGAACATGGTTTGGCGATGGTGTTTACCGGCGTTCGGCATTTCCGCCATTGATAAGCACTTGCTGAGGGCTTGATAACGAATACGCTGCGCATACGCTTGCGCCGCGTATTCTGCGAGCCGCAATCGAACGGGCAGCGCCCGCTCGGATTTTCTTCCGAGTCGCCGAGTGCTTCGCCTAACTTCGCAGAAAAAATTCCGGAGCGCGCTTGAATTCATCAACGCCAGTCAACGATCAGACCCGCGTCCATATCGGATTTGCTCGTCTGACGGCCTATTCCACCTTGCAACTGCCGTTGGCGATGGCGGCGTTACCGGTGGTGTTGAACGTCGCGCACTACTACGGCGAAGTTCTCAAGCTGTCGCTGGCGCTGATCGGGCCGATTTTGATCGTGTCGCGCATCATCGATGCCATTCAAGATCCGGTGCTGGGTTACATCAGTGATCGTTTAACGCATCGCAAGAACGGTCGGCTAATGTTGGTCGTAGCGATGTTGCCGCTGATGATTGCCGGCTTTTTCATGCTGTTTGATCCGCCGGCGATGTTCCATCCGGGCGCCGATGGCATCAATCCCAACCCCACCCTGCTCAGCGTTTGGCTCTTTCTAGCCCTGATATTGGTGCATTTAGGGTATGCCGGGGTATCGATCAGCTATCACGCACTGGGCGCGGAACTCAGTGACGATTACAACGAACGCACCCGGGTGACCGTCGGACGCGAGGTGTTTGGCTTGACCGGCATGATGCTGGCCGTGGTGTTGCCCACTTGGTTGACCGCGCGTTTTGGCGAAGCGGCGGGCTATCAATGGCTGGGCATTGCCTACTTGCCCATCGCGATCATGGCGGCGTTGCCTACTTTGCTGTATTCGCCCCCATCGGTGCACGGCCCGGTCATACAAAAACCCGGCAGCACGGTTTTGGGCGCCTTTTTTTCGCCGTTGAAAAATCCCTTGTATCGACGTTTGCTCGCGGTGTATGTCGTCAATGGTTCGGCCTTGGGCATTGCGGTAAGCGTGATGCTGTTTTACGTTGAACATGTACTGGGCGGCGGCAAACTGCAAGCTGGCTTGATTTTGATGGCGTACTTTGTTTCTGGCGCTGCCAGTGTGCCGCTGTGGATGTATCTATCCCGGCGGCTGAGTAAAGCCTCTGCGTGGTTCATAGGCATCGTGATTACCGCACTCGCGACGCTATCGGCGTCGATGTTGGGTCAAGGCGACATTGGGCTGTTTATTGCCATCTCAGTGATCACCGGCCTGGGTATAGGTGCCGATTACGGCTTGCCCCCGGCGATTCTGGCCGATGTGATCAATGCCCAAGAAGGCCGCGAGACGCGCGGCGCCACGGGCGCTTATTTCGGGTTGTGGGCGCTCAGCACCAAACTGGCCAC
>CAZLSB010000175.1:0-8673 GCA_964561825.1 uncultured Xanthomonas sp. | reverse complement strand
ACCAACAACCAACAACCCCAAGCAAGCTATTCTGCGCGTCCTGCTTCTGATGCCGGCATTTGCCACGTGACTGCACCTGCTGCGCCGCGCAAGGCTGCGCTGATTTTTATCTTTATTACCGTGGCGCTGGATATTCTGGCGATCGGTTTGATCATTCCGGTGTTGCCGCCGTTGATCGCCGGTTATTTCCCGAATGCCGCCGAAGGCGCCACGATGTACGGCTGGTTTGTCACGGTCTTCGCGTTGATGCAGTTTTTGGCGTCACCGCTGCTGGGTGCCTTATCTGATCGTTTCGGCCGTCGCCCGGTGATTTTGCTGTCAAACCTGGGTTTGGGGCTCGATTACATCTTCATGGCGCTCGCTCAGACGCTGCCCTTGCTGTTTTTGGGACGCATTATTGGCGGCATTACGTCTGCCAGTATCTCTACAGCCCATGCCTATATCGCCGACGTGACTCCGCCAGAAAAGCGCGCGGCGAGCTTTGGCATGTTGGGCGCGGCCTTTGGTTTGGGCTTTGTGGTTGGGCCGGCGGTGGGTGGGTTGCTCGGCAGCGTGGATCCGCGTCTGCCGTTCTGGGTCGCGGCCGGTTTGAGCCTGAGCAACTTCCTGTATGGCTGGTTGGTGCTGCCCGAATCATTGCCCATCGAGCGCCGTCATCGTTTTGAATGGAAACGCGCCAATCCGATCGGCGCATTGCTGTGGTTGAAGAACTTCCCGCAGGTGTTTGGTCTGGCCGGCGCAAGTTTTCTGTCGGTGCTCGCGCATGCGGTGTTTCCGGCTACTTTTGTCCTCTATGCGGGTCATCGCTACGGCTGGTCGGCGCGTGATATTGGCTTTACTTTGGCCTTTGTTGGCGTGTTATCGGCCCTGGTGCAGGCGGGTTTGGTGCGTCGCGTGATCCCGCTGATCGGCGAACGGCGCGCCGTATTGGCCGGATTTAGCTTCGCGGTGGTCGGTTTCATCGGCTATGGCTGGGCGCCAACCGGTGTTTGGTTGTGGGTGGTCATGCCGATTTTGGCCTTGTGGGGTTTGGCCGGGCCGTCGTTGCAATCACTGATGACGCGCCAGATCGACCCCACCGAACAGGGCCGTTTACAGGGTGCGCTGACCAGTATGGGCGCGATCGCCGGAGTGATTGGTCCGTATGTGTTCGCCCATATCTACGCCGCTGGAATTGATCCGACGCGCTCGACCAATGTGCCGGGGGCGGCCTTTTTCTTGGCCGCCGCGGTGGTTGCGATGGCGCTGGTGCTTGCCTATTTGGCCAGTCGGCAGCGCGCGTGAGCGGCGAAACACCCAAACAACTGCTGCGTCGGGCTTTTGGTTACGACGAATTCCGTGGCCCGCAGCAACCGCTCATTGATCACGTGCTGGCCGGTGGTGACGCGCTGGTGCTGATGCCCACCGGCGGCGGAAAATCCTTGTGTTTCCAGTTGCCGGCTTTGTTACGCCGTGGCACGGGCATCGTGGTGTCGCCGTTGATCGCGTTGATGCAGGATCAAGTTGCAGCGCTCATTCAAGTCGGCGTGCGCGCGGCCTTTCTTAATTCCACACTGGATGCCGCAACGGCCGCCGATATCGAACGGCAACTGCTCGACGGCGAACTCGACTTGCTGTACGTAGCGCCGGAGCGTTTGCTCAGTGCGCGCTTTCTGCACTTGCTGTCGCGCGCGTCGATTGCGCTATTTGCCATCGACGAGGCGCATTGCGTTTCGCAATGGGGGCATGATTTTCGCCCCGAATATCGCGAGCTGACGGTACTGCATGAGCGTTGGCCGGATATCCCGCGCATCGCGCTGACCGCCACCGCCGATGCACCGACGCGCGCCGAAATTATCGAGCGGCTCAACCTGGGCGACGCGCAGCAGTTTGTCAGTTCTTTTGATCGGCCGAATATCCGCTATCGGGTAGAAGAAAAAACCGAACCGCGCAAACAATTACTCAGTTTTTTGCGCGGCAGACCGAATCAATCGGGCATTGTTTACGCGTTATCGCGCAAGAAGGTCGATGAAACCGCGCAGTTTTTGCGTGATCAGGGCATTCATTCCCTGGGCTATCACGCCGGCATGGATGCCAGTGCGCGCGCCAAACACCAAACGCGATTTTTGCGCGAAGAGGGCGTGGTCATGGTTGCCACGATCGCCTTCGGCATGGGTATCGATAAGCCCGATGTGCGTTTTGTCGCGCATCTTGATTTGCCAAAATCGATGGAAGGCTATTACCAGGAAACCGGTCGCGGTGGTCGCGATGGCGATCCGGCCGAGGCCTGGATGGTGTACGGCCTGGGTGATGTGGTGTTGCTGCGACAAATGATCGAAGGCTCTGAGGCGGGCGAGGAACGCAAGCGACTGGAGCGCCACAAACTGGATGCGCTGCTCGGTTACTGCGAAAGCGTGCGCTGTCGGCGGCAGGCGCTCTTGACTTATTTCGGCGAAACCTACGCGCAACCCTGTGGCAACTGCGATAACTGCTTAGAACCACCGCAGACTTGGGACGCCACACTCGCGGCGCAAAAGGCGCTGTCTTGCGTGTATCGCACCGGGCAACGTTTTGGCGTGGGTCATTTGACCGACGTATTGCTGGGTCAAGAGACCGAGCGGGTGGTCGAACGGCAACACACCAAGTTGTCGACCTTTGGTGTCGGTAAGGATCTGGACGAACGCCAGTGGAAAAGTGTGTTCCGGCAATTGGTCGCCGCCGGCTTTTTGGACGTCGAAATGGGCAGTTATGGTTCTCTGCGCTTAGCGCAAGCCGCGCGCCCGGTTTTGCGCGGTGAGCAAAGCGTGGCGCTGCGCCGCGATCCCGAACGCAAACGCGCGCCACGCACGCGTTTTGCGGTCGCAGCGCACCCGGCCGATGACAGCCTATTCGAGCGCTTACGCGATCTGCGTGGCAAGCTGGCGCGCGAACAAAACGTGCCCGCCTATGTCATTTTCCACGACGCCACGCTCAGGGCGATCGCCAATGATCGCCCGCGCAGCATGGCGCAGTTGGCCAAGGTCGAGGGGGTAGGCGTGCGCAAGCTGGAACGTTACGGAGAAGCGGTGCTGGCGCTGGTGCGAGAAGCGGGTTAGGTTCTTGTGGGATGGGTGGGGCGGGTTTTCAACCACGCCTCTCTCTTGCAGGAAAATCGTCAGCGCAGCGCTGGCCCGGAGCAAAAGCCGCTCTTGGTGGGTTCGATCTGTGATCGAACGCTTCTCCCGCACAAAGGAGGAAAATCGTCAGCGCACAGCGCAGACCCAGAATCCGCTGTTTTGTCCTCCAGCGTTTGATTCTGGCCGCGCGAAATGACGGCGACCATGGATCACCACATCAGTTTGACTCGCACCCTTGATCACACGCATGGATGACAAGCGCCACACGATCGCGTACAGTCTTCGACGTTCACGCGAACGATTGATCGGGATTACCCGATTGCAGGGATTCCGTCGAAGGGTACTTACCCTGATGAATGCCAATACGTCCGTGAATCAGGCTGAAAGTAATTAGCCGTGAAAAACCCAAACAGCAAGATTAGAGCGCGGTAAATTCGGTCCGCTCAACGCTGACTCTCTTCGGTGGCTTTAACACCATCCTGGAGATCCAAAGGAGATTGCAAATACATGAGTCCCGGCAAGCCCAGGCTGTCGCGCAAAGTGGCGTCGAGCAAGACCACTACGGCAGAAACTCAAACGATTCCCATCCAAGCTGATGCATTCGCACCGCCGCCCAGCGCGCCAAGCGAAGTTGCCAGCAACCCAGCACCGGTCAAACCCAAGGCGAAACCCGCGCCCGCGTTTGACGCCGCCGCCGTGGCCGCCGCGATCTTTGCGGGTGTCGCTGCGATGGGACATAGCGCGCCGCCGAAGCCACGGCGCAGCAGAGCACGCAGCGCTGCGCCTGCCCTGCCAGAACCTGCGGTGCTAAACGCGTCTGCAGTAGTGCCAGACGCTGCGGTGGCCTTGCCAGAGGTCCGCTCCGTGTTGCCGGAAGCGCCCGCAGCGATGCCGGAGGCTCCTGCCGCATTGCCAGAAGCAAGCGTGGCATTGCCGGGTGCTCCCGTGGTGTTGCCGGAAGCCTCCGCCGCGTTGCCAGCAGCAATCGTGACCTTGCCGGAAGCTCGCGTAGCGTTGCCAGAAGCAAAGGCACCTTTACCCGAAGCAACCCTGGCGCCGGAAGTGGTAAGAGCGCTGCCAGAACCTAGCCTTGCGTTGCCAGAAATCGCTGCCGCTGTCATGCCAGTGAGCTTGGCTTCTGATGCGCTGGGGCTGCCACCTCAAAGCATTACCGCTATCGCCGTGCCCATCGCCGCCGTTGCCGCCCCGCCCGCCGCAAAGCCGCGTAAACGCGCCGCGCCGCGCGCCAAGGCGCCAGCGCAGCCGCTCGCCGTGGCGATGGTTGAGCCAATCCTCGCAGCGCCTATCGAGTTGATCGTTGCAACGCCAGTTGAGCCAATCCTCGCAGCGCCTATCGAGTTGATCGTTGCAACGCCAGTTGAGCCAATCCTCGCGCCAACCGTTGAACCCGTGGTAGAACTGCCGATTGAGACCAGCGCGCAGGCTGCGCCGGAGAGCGCGTCCGCTGCTTCACCAGGGGTGCTGAAGCTCAGTTTGGTGCGCAAAACTGCCGCGCCGAAGCTTGCGCCGGCTGTGATTGCGAGCATCGAGGCAAGCCCCGCGCAAGTGGAAGTCGCGCCGCCGCCGGCCAAATTTGAGGCGCATGTCACGCCGGCCATGGCCGTGCCCAAGCCGCGCGACGCCCGCTCGCGGCCGCCGCAGCAAGCGCGCAATCGGCCAGTCGCCGCGTCAATTGAGCCTGTGGTAACGCAAGCCCTAGCCAGTGTCGAGCCAGTCGAGCCCATTGCGATCTCTTTGCTAAAGCCGCCGCTGATGTCGACGGAGCCCTTCAGCCCGCCGATGAGCGTGGTGCATCGGGTGCATCCGGTCGCGCTGGGTCGCAA
This sequence comes from uncultured Xanthomonas sp., assembly GCA_964561825.1. Classification (GTDB taxonomy): domain Bacteria; phylum Pseudomonadota; class Gammaproteobacteria; order Xanthomonadales; family SZUA-5; genus JADKFD01. The sequence goes on along the minus strand of CAZLSB010000175.1, from coordinate 3,734 downwards.
ACGTGAGGTGTTGGAGTACCTGTTAGCGCAAACGCCGGAGAGCCCAAGTTTGGTGTACACGCGCACCAAACATGGCGCCGACAAGATCGCGCGCTTTTTGGAACGCGCGGGTTTCAAAGCGGCCGCAATCCACGGTGACAAAAGTTACGGCGCACGAGCGCGAGCGCTGGAGGGCTTCAAGAATGGCGGTTTAAATGCACTGGTGATCACTGATATCGCCGCGCGTTTGTTAGATGTGCACGGTTTGCAATCGGTGCTCAGCTACGATTTGCCGCATATCGCCGAGGATTACACGTTGCGCGTGCTGCGCACCGGCACGGCACACACGCCCGGCTTGGCGATCACCATCATCACGCAAGAGGAATCTGTGCAGTTCCGCGCGATGCGGGATTTGTTGCAAAGTCCGATCGAATTGCTGCCTTTGGCGGGTTTTGAAGGCGCCGAGCCCTTTGATCCGGAACGTGATCCGATCGTGCGCGCTGAAGTCGAAACGACCAGCGACGATGCCGGCCCCGTTGCGGCGCCGGTCGAGGTCAAACGTGAGGACACCCAACGCGTGCGACGCGATCGTCGCGGTCGGCCCATCCGTGAGCCACGCCCGCGCGACACCGCGCCAGTCGAGGTTGAGCCCGCTACCCTGCCGGTCATCAGCGCAGACGGCGAACCGGGCGATGCGCAACCCGGTGATGCGCAACCCACCGAGGCGACGCCTACACGCCCGCTGCGCGCGCCGCGCGCCGATCGTCATGGCGACCGCAAAGCGTGTGCCGAGCGTCCGCCGCGCGGCGAGCGTCCGCCGCGTGAAGCCGCAGCACGTGAAGCCGCACCGCGCGAAGCCACGCCGCGCGAAGCCACGCCGCGGACCGAACGTCCGCCGGCACGCGCGGATCGGCCAGTACGCGCGGATCGTAAACTGCGCGCGGATCGGCCATTTCGCGGTGATCGCCAGCCGCGCGCGCCGCGCGGTGACGAACAACCCTTGGATGATCGTCAACCGTTTTTCGATAGCTCGCCCGTGCCGGACTTTGACGACGACGACGGTCCAACGCGTGGCAATTCGCTGGCGGCGCCACCGTCGTCGCAGATCAACGCCAATATCGCCGGCAGCCGCCGTGGGCGCCGCGATCCGTTTGCCACCGTGGTGATTGACGAAGATCGCGCGAACATCTACGACGAGCGCCAGCCGGACACCTTTCGCGACCAATGGAGCGTGCTTGGCCCAGACACCAATCGTCCATCTTGGACCTACGCCGAGCACGAACCACAATTGGTGGCCGATAGTGTGGTGCGCGCGCCAATCACGCGCAGTGCGCCACCGGGTCGTCGCAAGGGTCCGGGCCCCGCCGGACAAGCCGGGCGCGGACAACCGGCTGAGGCTCGCGGCCCACAACGGCCGGGGCGATCGCGCCGCGCCGAGGGCCGCTGAGCGTGCCATACACGCCGATTCTGGCGACGCTGGGTTATGTGTTGTCGCCGTGTCGCAGCAAAGTGTTGTTGGTAAATCGCAACGCGCGCGCCAACGATGCTCACCTAGGCAAGTACAACGGCCTGGGTGGCAAGCTAGAACCCGGTGAAGACATCGTCAGCGGCATGCGTAGGGAAATCCGCGAAGAAGCGGCCATTGACTGCGGCCAAATGAGCCTACGCGGCACGCTGTCCTGGCCCGGCTTTGGTAAACACGGCGAAGATTGGTTTGGTTTTTTGTTCCTGATCAGCCAATTTAGTGGCACGCCGCCCCCCAGCAATGCCGAGGGTAGCTTGGAATGGATCGACCTCGCACACATGGGTGGATTGCCCTTATGGGATGGTGACCGCCACTTCTTGCCGCTGGTATTTGACAGCGACCCGCGCCCCTTCCACGGCGTTATGCCTTATCAGAACGGGCATATGCTGTCGTGGAGCTATGCGCGGCTGTGAGGGTCAGTGGTCAGTGGTCAGTGGTCAGTGGTGAGTGGTCAGTGGTCAGTGGTGAACAGGACCATGCGCTAGCCCAAACGCCGTCGCCGAGCTTACCAGCGCCAAAGGCGCGTCCCCATACCAGCCTGGGGCCACGCCCCAGGTAACCGCCGCCAAACAAAATGAGACCTGAAAGCCCGTCCTATTCCGTTCAACCATCACCGCATCGCAACCCAAACGCGAGCCAAGCGGTACAAATGGATCGCACTTTCAGCGCTCAAGGGTATTCTTCACGCGCAAACCTGGGGCGTTGCCCCAGGCTGGTATAAAACGGGCGGTTGGCCGTTAAGTACAACGCGCGGCTGGCCCTTCAATTCAATCCGTTGAAGGGCGCACAGCCCTGCCGATCGCTATGCCACCATTGCTCTCGCTCTGACTCACCACGCATCAAACTTCAACCAAAAGGCCAATCCATTGCACCTCGAACGACTCTCGGCGATCGGCTTTGCCGCGCAGCATTGGCCGGATTTGCAGGTCCCGGCCGATAGCATTGTTGCGCGCATTGTTGAGCAGCATCGCTCTGGGTATGTGATTCACGATGGCAAGGACACTTGGCCGGCCAAGTCTTTACCACGTTTGCGGCACCGGGTAGCGCAGGCCAGCGAGCGCCCTTGCGTGGGCGACTGGTGTTTTGCGGCGCTGCGCCACGGTGGCGAATGGATCATTGAAGAACTGCTACCGCGCTTCTCCACGCTGGTGCGCGGCGCCGCCGGTGAAACCCAGGCACGCCAAGCGATTGCGTCGAATATCGATCATGTATTGATCGTTACCGGCCTGGATCGCGACTTCAATTTGCGTCGCATCGAACGTTATCTGGCGCTGGTCACCGGTTCTGGCGTGCAGCCGGCGTTGATCCTGACCAAAGCAGATCGCGCCGAGGAACTCGAGCAAGTCCGACTATCGGTTGAGGCGATCGCGCCTGGCACGCCGGTGTTCGTACTCAACGCCAAATCGCCGGACAGCTGCGCGGCATTGGCGCAAAGCTTGCAGCCGGGTCAGACCGCGGTATTAATCGGATCATCCGGCGCCGGCAAATCGACGCTGACTAATACGCTGTTGGGCAGCGAAATTCAGGCCACTGGCACGGTTCGCGAAAACGACGGTCGCGGCCGCCACACCACCGTATCGCGGGCGCTGAAACCGCTACCGGGTGGCGCCTGTTTGATCGACACACCTGGGCTGCGCGAGATCAAACTGACCGGTGACGAAGACTTGGCTGAGGCCGGATTTGATGATGTTGAAGCGCTCGCTGCCGCCTGCCGGTTTCGCGATTGCCAACACGAGAAAGAACCCGGTTGCGCGGTGCGCGCCGCGGTGGAAGCCAGCCAACTTGATCCGCTGCGTCTGGCCAGTTGGAGCAAACTCAGTGGCGAAATCGCCCGCGCCGGCGAAAGCCCCATCGCACGTCGCGAACGCAAACAATTCGACGCCGCGATGGCCCGCTCACTGCGCGAGGTATTGAAGAAGAAGGGCCGCGAATAGGGCGCGAGTCAAACTGCCCCGGGCTGCCGAGCGACGCCGTCGCGAGGCATCCACCGATCGGAGCGAAAGACCCCACGCAGTTTGATGCGCGAACAAGCGTACCTACAGGGGTGAAAGCCGGCGGCTTGCGCGACATGCCGCTCGCCGGCTTGAAGGGCTGGCGGCTCTGCCGCCAGACTGGATCGACCGGGACCCTCACCAAACATATCGCAAGCAATTGATTTTAATGCATTGTTTTTCAGCGTTGATGCGTAGGTCACGTTGGCCGCAGGCCTACGTGACATCGGAGCACTGTC
>CAZLSB010000174.1:0-8674 GCA_964561825.1 uncultured Xanthomonas sp. | reverse complement strand
CCACTCAGTTTGATGCGCGAATAAGCGCACCGACAGGGGCGACCGGGACTCTCACAGGCTAAAAAAAGGGCGCTCGCAATGACGGATCGATGAGGCCCCGCGGGTTCCTCATCTGCTTGGTATTAGCTGCGCAGTAGCCGTTCAATGATGCCCAGATAGGTGTGTTCCAGTGGCTGCAAATCGGCCAACGTCACCCATTCATTCACCTTGTGGATGCTGTCATTGAGCGGTCCGAGCTCAACCACCTCGGTTCCACCGGGTGCGATGAAGCGTCCATCTGAGGTGCCGCCGCCGGTATCGAGTTGCGGATCGATTTTCAGATGTTCACGGCAGGCGCCAACCACGGCGTCGATGAGGGTGCGTCGTTCGGTCAGAAACGGCGCGCTCGCCACACGTGTACGCAGCTCAAAGTGCACGCCATGTGCGTTGAGTATGGCTTCGACACGCGCACGCAAGCTGTGTTCAGTGGAGGCGGTGCCGAAACGAAAATTGAAGTTGACCGCTAACTCGCCGGGAATCACGTTGTTGGCGCCGCTGCCCGCATTGACCTCGTAGATCTGAAAGGAGGTCGGTGGAAAGTGTGCGTTGCCCTCGTCAAAGCGCGTGTTGACCAGTTCAAGTAGTGCTGGCGCGAACGCGTGAATTGGGTTGCGGGCCAATTCTGGGTATGCGACGTGACCTTGAATACCCTTGACGGTCAGGTAACCATGCATCGAGCCGCGCCTGCCGATGCGGATACGATCGCCTTGCACAGAGCCGGAAGAAGGTTCGCCGATCAGTGCATAGTCCAGGTGGATACCGCGCTCCGCCAGCCACGGCATGACCGCTGCGATGCCGTCGCGCGCGGGGCCCTCTTCGTCACTGGTGAACAGAATGGCGAGCGTGCCTGGATGGTCTGGATGCGCTGCGACGAAGCGTTGCGCTGCGATCGTTAACGCCGCAATGGCCGATTTCATATCCGCGGCGCCGCGCCCGTACAAGCGACCATTACGCTGAGTAGGTTGAAATGGCGGACTGGTCCATTGTTCGAGTGGCCCAGGCGGCACGACATCGGTATGACCGACCAGCGCCAAAATGGGCGCGCCACTCCCGTGGGTTGCCCACAGATTGTCGGTCTCGCCAAAACGCAAAGCCTCAGTATGAAAGCCCGCCGCACGCAGGCGCTGCGCGACTAATGTTTGGCAACCGGCATCATCCGGCGTCACCGATGGGCAGGCGATTAGCGTTTTGGTCAATTGCAGCACATCGTTGCTCACGCGTTTTTGGCTCCGCAGTTTTCGGCTGGTTTGAGGTGGGTCGTGTTGGCTATCAATCGCCGCGCAGCAGCTCATTTAAACTGGTTTTTGCGCGCGTTCGCTCGTCGACTCGTTTGACAATAATCGCTGCGTACAAGCTGTGACTGCCATCGGTCGCAGGAAGATTGCCGGCCACCACCACCGAGCCCGCTGGCACGCGGCCATAGCTGATCGTCTTGGTTTCGCGGTCGTAGATTTTCGTGCTTTGGCCGAGAAACACACCCATGCCGATGACGCTGCCGCGTTCGACGATCACGCCTTCGACCACTTCTGATCGGGCGCCGATGAAACAGTCGTCTTCAATAATCGTCGGCGCTGCTTGCAAGGGTTCCAGCACACCGCCGATGCCAGCGCCGCCAGAGAGATGCACGTTGCGGCCGATCTGCGCACAAGAACCCACCGTCGCCCAGGTGTCGACCATGCTTCCTTCGCCGACATAGGCCCCAATATTGACAAAACTGGGCATGATCACGACGTTGCGACCCACATGTGCGCCGCGCCGCACCACGGCGCCCGGCACGATGCGCGCGCCTAAGTCACGGAATTGTTCCTCGGTGGCGCCCGCAAAACGCAGTGGAACTTTGTCAAAATAATCGGCTGGCGCGGCCGGCATCAGCACCGTTGAATTAATGCGAAAGTACAGCAATACGGCCTTTTTCACCCATTCATTGACCAACCAGCCGTTCGCGGTGGGCTCGGCGACGCGCAAACTGCCCGCTTCCAAGCGATTCATCACCAGCTCGACCGCGTCCACCAAGTCTGCGGGTACTTGCGCTGGGCCGTAATTGGCACGTTCTTCAAAAGCCTGTTCGATCTGGGCGCGCGGCACTGCGAGACTGCTCATGTGATTTCCTTTTATCGGGACTTGAATCATCCTAACCGTCACTCAATCGCGTAACTAGCGCCTGCCGCAAACGCTCCGCGGCAACGTCGTCTAGCCGTTGGCCATCTTCCGTCGTAATGGTGAAAAAATCCTCGGCGCGTTCGCCAAAAGTCGCAATGCGCGCGGAGTGCACGCGCACGTCAGCGTCGCGAAAGGCGTGTGCAACGCTAGCGAGCAGGCCGGGGCGATCAGGGCAGACTAGCGATAGCTGCGTGCCGCTATCGTAACTGCGCGTTTCAAAACCGATTTGCGGTGGAAACTTGAACAAGCGCTGTTCGCGCGTCGCGCGCCGTCTAGCTAATCGCGGTTTCAACGGCCGTTCGGACAAGGCCATCGTCAGCGCCATTTGGATTTCCAGATTGCGCGTCATGGAGTCCTGTTCTTCTTTGCGCAAATCAAGCACCTGGAAGGTGTCCAAGGTGTGGCCAGACTTACAGGTCAGGATGCGCGCTGCGATCACCGACAGATCCATACGATCCAGCATTGAGGTAAGCGTCGCAAAAATGCCCGCTTGGTCGGACATTCGCACAAATATCTCGCGGGTGCCGCCGCTGCCGATAGCGCGTACGGCCACCAAGGACTTGCCGGGACGTCCACCGCTGACGATCGCCTGGGTGAGCCAACGCAATTGATCCGGCGTGTAGCGCCAAAAACTCTGTTCTGGGAAGTCGGTCCACAGGGTTTCTACTGCACTAAACATGCAGCCCTCGCCGGTCAGCAATTCCAGCGCACGCAAACGAGTGGCGCGCACGCGATCTTGGCGGTTAACCGGTTGATCCGTTCCGCGACGCAATTGGAATCGAGCTGCCTGATAAAGATCACCCAACAGCTTGCCTTTCCAACCGTTCCACAGTTTCGGACTGGTTGCGCGAATATCGGCAACGGTCAGCAGGTACAGACATTCCAGGCGTTCCCAATCGCCGACTTTCATGCAGAAGCGCCCGACCACTTCCGGATCCTGGGTGTCCTGCTTTTGCGCGGTGGTTGACATCAATAAGTGATTTTCGACCAGCCAGGCGACCAGATCGATGTCGGCCACCGCAAAATCCAGGCGCGCCAAATAACGCCGAGCGTCGACCGCACCGACTTTGGAATGATCACCACCGCGGCCTTTGGCGATGTCATGGAAGATCGCCGCATAGAAAAGGAGCTCGGGCTGGCGCACTCGCAAGGCCAGTTCATGCGCCAGCGCAAACTGTTCGTTGGCTTCCGCTTCAAAAAAGCGCTCTAAATTGCGCACCAAAAACAAGGTGTGCTGGTCAACCGTATAAACATGAAAGAGGTCGTATTGCATACGCCCGGTAACGCGCGCAAAGGCCGGTAACAAAGCGCCCAGCAAGCCGTGCCGATGCAACTCAGTCAGCGCCCGAAACGGTCTACGGGTGGCCAAAATCGCCTGTAGCGTCTCGTGTGACAAGCGATCAGTCGCTAGTGCGCGGCGAAAATGCGGCACGATACGCGCCACAGCTTGGGTCAAATCGGGACCAATGCTGCGCGCAGCTGCAGTGCGCGCTAAGCACAAAAAAGGTTCCAATAGATCACTGGCAGTCAGGAAGCCGCGATAGCTTTCCAGCGCCTCGATGGCCTCGTTACGCAGCCCGAAATGCGGACTTCCCGCGATGGTCGACAAGCTGGCGCGATGGCCATTGATCCGATCACTCATGCGCTCAATCAGCGCATGCGACAAACGATCAATATCGCCGGCCGCGCGAAAGTAGTTCTGCATCAGGGCTTCGACTGGATGTTCGCGCGCTGGCTTGGTTTTCGCACTGGCAAATAGTTGCGCGAGCGCCGGCTGGTAGTCAAAAAGCACACGCTCCTCGCGACGGCCACTCACTACGTGCAGCGCAAAACGCAAATCACACAGTCGTTTTTCGGCGCGTACCAATCGGCGTGCTTCGTCGTGCTCTAGAAGGCCGATATCGACTAGCGCGGGCCAGCGCTCAATGCCAAAACAGCGTTTAGCGATCCAACGCGCTGTTTGCAGATCGCGTAAGGCGCCACGGCCATTTTTGAGATTGGGCTCCAAATTGTGCGCAGTGTCTGCGTGTCGACTATGGCGCTCGTCGCGCTCGTCGACTTTGGCATGCAGAAACTTAATGGGTAGCCAAAACTCCTGCGAGTTGACTTGCTGTTCAACTTGCGCAAACAGCGTGCGCTCGCCGCAGAGGTAGCGGGCATCCAGCAGCGCCGTGTATCCGGACAAATCCTCTTTGATGAAGACGCTGACTTCCGGCAACGAACGCACTGCTTGCGCCAATTCCAGTCCAGCATCCCAGCTTGCGGCCAGAAACTGCCGCACCGCGCACTCCAGCCGCGCATCTTTGCTGGCCGGACATAAAATCAGCACATCGATATCGGATCCGGGAAACAATTCGCCGCGACCATAACCGCCGGTTGCGATCAGACACGCGGGCCCGGCGGGAATGTCCGCCATCGACTGTTGCCACAGCTGCCGCAGCTCCTGATCAATGCGCCCAGACAAGGCACGTACACAGGTCGCAGCCCGTTTGCTCGCCCTAAAACGCAGTGCAAGCTGCAAACGAAACTCGTCGAGCGCTAGCCGTCGGCTTTGCATCGGGACCGGTGCGCCCGCAGTCAACTTAGATCGCACCAAGCGCGGCGCTCAAAGGCTCTCTCCCTCTGACAAGGTAAGTACCTCAAAACCGTCGTCAGTGACCAATACGGTGTGTTCCCACTGCGCCGACAATGAACGGTCTTTGGTGACCACTGTCCAACCATCCGGCATCAAACGCACATGGCGGGCACCCGCATTGACCATCGGTTCGATGGTAAACGCCATACCCGTTCGTAGTTCCTCACCCCGACCACGCGATGGGTCAAAGTAGTGTAAGACCTGCGGATCTTCATGAAAGCGCTCACCAATCCCATGGCCACAATATTCACGCACCACCGAGAAGCGCTCGGCCTCCACGTGGCGTTGGATCGCCAAACCAATATCGCCCAAATAGGCCCCCGGTTTAACCATCCGAATTCCCAAGCGCATGGCCGCCAGCGTGACGTCGACTAATCGACGCGACAGAACGGTCGGCTCACCCACATAGAACATGCGACTGGTATCGCCGTGAAAACCGTCCTTAATGACAGTGACATCGACATTGATAATGTCGCCATCCTTGAGCACTTTTGGGCCCGGGATGCCATGACACACCACGTTATTCACCGAGGTACAGATGGAGCGCGGAAAACCCTTGTAGTTGAGTGGCGCAGGGATCGCGTTTTGCTGCTCAACAATGAACTTGTGACAAATTTGATCCAGTTGATCGGTGCTGACGCCAGCGCGCACGTGCGGGCCGATCATCTGCAAAACCTCGGCTGCAAGGCGTCCGGCTACCCGCATCTTCGCGGCTTGTTCAGGACTTTTGTAGGTGATACTCATTCAATTCCTGGCGTCAAATGGGGCGATGAGAATACTGGGCAAGCCTCGCACGAGTTGTGCGCTTGTCAAGCTCTGTGCGGTGCAAGGTTCTTGTGGGAGCGTGCTGGCGCGCGGCGCTGATGAAACACAAAAAAGCAAGGGATCGCGAGCAAGCTTGCGCGCTTGCGCACCAACGGTTGCCTGAGTTTAGAAAAGCGCGTTATTATCCCGAGGATTTTTCGGCGAGCCAATACTCGTCGAAATCCGCTGGCCGCCACAATGAGGTGGTGCCAGTGACTTCGCACACGCATGGATGTCGTGGTCGGGTTGGTGCCCACAAAAAAGGGCTCCCGAAACGCATGCGTGGAGGCCCAACCATGGGGCAAAGCCCCGCAGTTTCAAGGACTTGTATCAATGCCTAACGTTACTATGCGTCAGATGCTCGAAGCTGGCGTGCATTTTGGTCACCAAACTCGCTATTGGAATCCGAAGATGGGTCAATACATCTTCGGTGCGCGTGGCAAGATTCACATTGTTAATCTGGAAAAAACCCTGCCGTTGTTCAATGACGCGATGAATTTCATCAGCGGTCTGGCGCAACGTCGCAGTAGCATTTTGTTCGTTGGTACCAAGCGCTCGGCGCGCACCACGGTGAAAGAAGAAGCCACACGCTGCGGCATGCCGCATGTGTCGACCCGTTGGTTGGGTGGCATGCTGACCAACTTCCGCACCGTCAAACAATCCATTGCGCGCCTGAAGGAACTTGAGGCGCAGAGCGCTGATGGCAGCTGGGAGCGTTTGGTCAAACATGAAGTGCTGAACTTGCGCCGCGAGATGGAAAAGTTAGATTCCAGCCTCGGCGGTATCAAGAACATGAACAGCCTGCCGGACGCACTGTTTGTCATCGACACAGGTCACGAAGAAATCGCGATCAAAGAAGCCAAAAAGCTCGGTATTCCGGTGATCGGCATCGTCGATACCAATCACAATCCAGAGCACGTTGATTACGTGATTCCCGGTAACGACGACGCGATCAGCGCAATTCAGTTGTATTCGCGTGCGGCTGCTGATTCCGTTCTGGAAGGCAAGGCTGCTGCGCCGGCTATTGCGATGGGTTCCGGCGATGATTTCATCGAATTGGACGCCGACGGCAACCCCATTGCTGGCGCGCCGAAGCCCGAAAATAACCGTCGCGGCAAGCCGAACGATCGCAAAGGTCCGCCGCGTCGCCGTCCGGGTGGTGGTGGTGGCGGTGGTCGTCAGCAGCGCTCTGACGAAGGTTCGTCCGAATAAGCCAAATTTGCTGGTGATTTAGCCAAGCGCTTCGTCATTCAAGCACACCCGAGGGCGCGCCCGCCGCGCGCCCTCTACGTCTCTGCATCAATTAAGGAATAACCATGGAAATCACCGCTTCCCTTGTGAAGGAACTGCGTGAGCGCTCTGGCGCCGGCATGATGGAGTGCAAAAAAGCACTCGTCGAAAATGCCGGCAACATCGAGTCCGCGTCGGATTGGTTGCGCAAGCAAGGTTTGGCGAAGGCGGACAAGAAGGCGACCCGTGTGGCTGCCGAAGGTCGCGTCGCATTAGCGCAAGCCGATGGCAAAGCGGTTCTAATCGAACTGAACTGCGAAACGGATTTTGTAGGCAAGGATGAGAGTTTCATCAAATTTTGCGGTGCGGTTGCCACCGCTGCGGTCGCCGCAGCCACCGCTGATGTGCAAGCCATCAAGGCCTTGGCACTGCCAGACGGCCAGACGGTCGATGAAACTCGTCAAGCTTTAGTCGCCAAGATTGGTGAAAACCTGCAGGTGCGGCGCGCGGTATTAGTCGATGCCACGGTGATCGGCGCTTATGTACACAGCAACCACAAGCTCGGTGTTTTGGTTGAAATGGAAGGCGGCAATGCTGACTTGGCTAAGGGCATTGCGATGCATATCGCGGCGATGAATCCGCAGTATTTGGACATGAGCCAAATCCCAGCTGAAGTGGTGGCGCGTGAGCGTGATATTGCGATGGACCAATCCAAAGATTCTGGCAAGCCGCCAGAAATCCTGGAAAAAATGATCCAGGGCAAGATTCGCAAAACGCTGGCCGAACAAACCTTATTGGGTCAATCCTATGCAGCGCCCGACGCGAACGGCATGGGTGTAGAAGAAGCCTTGAAAAAGGCATCTGCGAAAGTGCTCAGCTTTACGCGCATTAACGTGGGCGAAGGTATTGAGAAGAAGGAAGAGAACTTCGCCGAAGAAGTCATGAAACAAATTAAGGCGACTCAATAATCGCTGGCATCGAAGGCCCCGAATTCGGGGCCTTCGTTTACCTGACGGAGGCAACAACGTATGAGTAGTACCCCGCCGGTATACCGACGCATCCTACTGAAGCTTAGCGGTGAGGCGCTTCTGGGCGCAGAGGACTACGGCATTGATCCAGAAGTTTTGCGTAATCTGGCCGCCGAGATCATTGAAGTTTCCAAGGCCGGCGTACAGATCGGTTTGGTCGTAGGCGGTGGCAACATTTTTCGCGGCGCCGGTTTGGCCAAGAATGGCATGGACCGCGCAACTGCTGACCATATGGGCATGTTGGCGACGGTCATGAACTCGCTAGCACTGCAAGACGCCATCGAAAAGCAGGGCGCGGTTTGTCGCGTCATGAGCGCGATCAAAATCAACGAAATTTGCGAAGATTACATCCGGCGTCGCGCCATACGGCACTTGGAAAAGCACCGTATCGTGGTCTTTGCGGCAGGCACTGGTAATCCGTTTTTTACCACTGACTCGGCAGCAGCCTTGCGGGCCATTGAAATCAACGCGGAATTGATGCTCAAGGCCACCAAAGTGGACGGTTTGTATTCCGCCGATCCGGTTAAGTTTCCCAACGCGGTACGTTTCGAAAAGATCAGCTACGACAGCGCAATTGAACGCAAACTGGCAGTCATGGACACCACTGCATTTGCATTGTGTCGCGATTATCGTATGCCCATCCGCGTCTACGATTTACATCGACGCGGTGACCTGATGCGCATCGTCAAAGGCGAAACCGTAGGCACCCTAGTAGACCAAACTGGGTGAGGGCTGGGAAGCTTGCGCGGCATGCCGCGCAAGCTTCCCAGCCCTCACC
>CAZLSB010000173.1:0-8690 GCA_964561825.1 uncultured Xanthomonas sp. | reverse complement strand
GCCATCAAAAATAAGACCGCCTAGCTTAACAGAGGGCGCTGAAGCGACCAAATAATCAGCTTGGGATGTTGGGATGGGTGCGATTCAAACGGACTTGGTGATCTATAGTCGCTGTCATTTCACGCAGCCGGAATCAAACCCGGATGCTGCTGGCTCGGCGCTGTGCGCTGACGCTTTTGCTGGCGAGGGAGAAGCGAGCCGAGGTCGGATCACCAGATCACTTTGACTCGCACGCCCAACCGTAGGTTGCCAAGCGTTGGTGAGCAATTCCGCACTAGAATGCGCTCATGCATGATTTAGTCTTAGAAGTCCTCAGTGGCCCCGCGCTCGCCAGTCGCCAACTCAAATTGGACGAGGCGCGGGTGCTCGGGCGCAGCCCAGAATGCGATTGGGTACTCGCCGATGCCGGCATTTCGCGTCGCCATGCGTCCATCGAAGCGCGCAGCGCGGGACTCTACTTGCGCGATCTCGGCAGCCGGGCTGGCACCTTTGTCAACGATCACGCGGTTGATCCCAATCGCCCGGTGCCGTTGGCTGAGCACGATCGGCTGCGCATTGGCCCTTGGCGCTTTCGCGTGCGGCGAGAAACCGCCGCGGCGGCGCGTCATCCCAGTAGCACAACGGCCTCGGTTTCGCTGGGATCGGTCACCCGCATCGCCGCGCCCGTGTTGGCGGCCGAACGCCGCTTGGAACTACTGGTCGAATTTGCGGCCACCACGGTGAATGCCGAAAACGTGCAAACCATCGTCAGCCAATTGAGCGATTTTGCGCAACGTGGTTCTGCTGCCAGAGTCGCCAGTGTGTGGCTGGACGATCAAGGCCAGTTAGAACTGGCGGCGTCGATTCCTGCCTCTGAAAGTCCGTTCCCGTGCATGGATGAGTTGTGCAGCGGGGCGCGCCAAGGTGGCGTGGTGCAAGCCGATATTGAGCTACCCGGAACGCCGGGCGCGCGGCCGGTGTTGGCCGTGGCCTTGCGGGTCGATAAGGATGTCCGTGGTTATTTGTTGGTCGAATTGCCGCGCCCAGATGCGCGTCAACGCGCCGACGCCGCTGAATTCGCGCACGCGTTAGCGCGCCTAGCCGGCTTGACTTTGGGTAACGTCGAACGCCGTGATATGGAACGCCGAGTGGAGCGCTTGCACGCCGATTTGGAGCAGGCGCGCGAAGTACAACGGCAGATTTTGCCGCCGGCGTTCGGCGTGTGCGCCGGCACGCGCTATGCGTTCCATGTGCATCCGGGACGATTAGTGGCGGGAGATTTGGTCGATGTATTCGCGCTTGACGAACATCGCTGCGCCGTGGTTTTGGGGGATATCGCTGGAGCGGGTGTCGGTGCGGGATTTTTGATGGCCAGCGTGCAGGCCTACTTGCATGCCGAATTGCTCGGCACGCACGACCCGGCGATTGCCGCGCGGCGCTGCAATCAATATGTGAGTCGCGTGGGTGGTGGGCGTTTTGCCACCGCGTGGATTGGCGTTGTCGATGCCCGTGACCGGCGCATCACCTACGTCGATGCCGGACACGGCCACGGCCGGCATATGCGCGCCAATGGCGAGCCAAGCAAACTTGAGGGCCGCGGCGCAATTCCGCTGGGCATCGACGCGCATGCCGTTTTCGAAAGCGAAGTTCTGTCGCTAGATCACCGCGAAAGGCTGGTGCTGTATTCGGACGGTGTCGCGGAAATCCGCGGCAGCGACGGTGATACCTTCGCACCACACGTACTTGACCAAATTCTGCGCCGTGGCGGTTTGCCGCAGGCCGATGTCGCCGCAGTCATTGCCGGCATGGAGCTGTTTGCCGGCGGCAGCATGCCCAGCGACGACGCCTCCATCTTGGCTTTCGATTTGCCCTAACCGGGTCGAGTCCCGGTCGGTCCGGTCTGGGGGGAGAGCCGCCAGCGGCGCGCACCCGCCAGCGCAGGATTGCTGATCAATGACTTACTGCACCTTTGGTAAGAGGCGAGTTTGGCGCAAACTTGCCGGGCGCTTTGAAACCACCCTACGCGCACATCTGCGTTGATTTCCGGCCAGTTTCTGCTTTCCCGTTCACCAACGGTTACATCATTGACCGCTATTCCTGCACGATCAAAACCTCCCCCTCGTTAACTCCGGAGTTGCCCATGCGTTTGTTGACTGCACTTGCGCTGCTACTCGCTGCAAATCTGCTGCATGCCGACAGCATTGCGCCCCTAAGCGGCGATAAAAGTGATCGTGTGACCGATTTGATTGCACGCAATCAAATGGGACAGGCGCATGAATTTGCGCTTAGTTGGCAAGAAGGCGCGCCAGAAAATGCGACTGCGGCGTTTTGGGTGGGCAGCACGGCTGGCCAGATGGCGATGCGCTCTGGCATGTTCAAGGCAATGGGCTACGCTAAAACTTCGCGTAAAGCCCTTGAAAAAGCGGTGGAATTGAACGCCAAGGACATTCGCGCGCAATTTTTGCTGATGCAATTCTATTTAATGGCGCCCGGCATCATGGGCGGCGATAAAGACGAAGCCAAATTAATCGCGCAGCGCATCGCACTACAATCCAAAGTGGATGGTTTGCGCGCTCAAGGGCAAATTTTGGCGACCGAAAAGGACATGGACGGCTGGCTGCGCGAGAACCGCGCTGCCTTGGAATTGGCGCCCGCCCATCCGGACATATTGGGCAGTGTGACGGGTTATTACCTGGGCAAGTCTGATTTTGCCGCCGCCAAGACCTTGATCGATGCCGCCAAAGCGGTCGACCCTGATCATCCGGTAGTGCGCTATCAATACGTCAAATGGGCGGCGATGAGCGGCCAGGAGTCCGAAGAAGCACTGGCTATCATTGATGAGATGCTCAAGATGCCACGCTACCCAGATCGTTTTTCCTTGTCTGGCGCGCATCTGCGTCGCGGCCAATTGCTGGCCAAATTGGGGCGAAAGGATCAAGCAATCTCGGCGTATGAAGCCTGTTTGACCATCGACCCGGAACTCAAAGGCGTCAACGAAGAACTAGAAGCTTTGCGTAAGGCATAAGCTTCGTCGGACCTGCCAGCGAAGATGCGCGTGCCGCCCATTCTGGATGACGATTCCTCAAGTTTTCCAGATGCAGATCAAGCGCTTAAGCAGCCCAACGGGCTGCTGGCGCAAGGCGGAGATTTATCACCGCAGCGTCTGATTGCGGCGTACTCGCAAGGCATCTTTCCTTGGTACAGCGCGGGCGATCCCATTTTGTGGTGGTCACCCAACCCACGTTTGGTGCTCCGCCCAATGGAGTTCAAACTCAGCCGCAGCTTGCGCCGGCGCGTGCACGCCGCAAACTGGCGCGTGAGCGTCGATTGCGCGTTTTTGCCGGTGATCCACGCCTGCGCACACGCGCCGCGGCCGGGTCAAAACGGCACCTGGATCGTGCCGGAGATGCTCGCCGCATACACCCGCCTGCACCGTATGGGCGTGGCGCACAGCGTTGAGGTGTGGGCCGCCGACCGTTTGGTCGGCGGGCTATATGGGTTGGCGATCGGCAAAATGTACTTTGGCGAATCGATGTTCAGCGCGCTGCCCGATGCCTCCAAAGTGGCCTTGTGGGCGCTCTGTAGCCGGTTACAATCATGGGGTTGGCCGCTGATCGATTGCCAACAGGAAACCGCGCATTTGCTCAGTCTGGGTGCGCAAACCATGCCACGTGCAGAATTTGTCGCACAGGCTAAAGCACTGAGCCAATGTCCTGGCGACAACCCGGTTTGGCGCTGCGCTGATCTAGCTTGGGTGTAGTAGCAGTTCCATCTCAAACTTGTTTTAACAATCATGCGTTTGTCAGAAGTCTAGGTTTGGCACAACTTTGATCACGATCAATGCGTGCGAGCTGCGTCTACATTTTCGCCGATTTCTGGGGCATGCTTGGGCGTAAGGCCATGTGAACTGGGGAGCAGCAAGCAATGCGCATCTTGAGTACCGATGTCTACGGTGGACCGAACCGATTCGCGCTGTTTCCGTGCATTTTGCATATCGTCGACTTGGAAGAATTGGAGCAGTGGTCGACCACTCGCTTGGGTGATGCCTTCATCGATGGTTTGGTGAACGCGCTGCCATCTTTGGCCGATCATGGTTGCTCGTACGGCGAAGCGGGCGGTTTTTTGCGGCGCATGCGCGAAGGTGAAGGCACCTGGCTGGGCCATGTGTTCGAGCACGCGGTGCTGGAAGTGCAGAATGCGGCCGGCCACGACGTCAGCTTTGGCAAAACGCGCTCGACCAAACTACCGGGCCAATACAACGTTGTTTTTGAAATACAAGATAAAGATGTCGGCCTAGAAGCCAGTCGCTTGGCTTTACGCTTGATCCATTCCCTATTACCCGCCGATTTGCGCAAGAAGTACGCCGACAAGGACTTTAATTTTGAACGCGAACGCGATTGGTTTATTCGTTACACGCAAAAGCGGGAGTTAGGTCCCAGTACCGGTTCGCTGGTGAAAGCCGCAGAAGCGCGGCAAATCCCGTGGCTGCGCTTGAATGACCAGAGTTTGGTGCAATTGGGACACGGCCGTTACCAGCGGCGTATTCAAGCCACGATTACCAGTGAAACCCGCCATATTGCGGTCGAGCTATCCTGCGATAAAGAAATGGCGCACCAGATCTTTGAGGACTTGGGTCTGCCGGTACCCAAACAGATGACCGCATCCAGCGAACGCGAAACCACGCGCGCCGCCGAGCGGATCGGTTATCCGGTGGTCGTCAAACCCTATAACGGCAATCATGGTCGTGGTGTTTGCATCAATTTGCGCAACGCCGAAGAAGTGGCGCGTGCTTATGAGGTGGCCAGCAAAATCAGCAAAACCGTCGTGGTAGAGAGCTATATCACCGGTTTTGATCACCGCATGTTGGTCGTCAATGGTGAACTGGTGGCGGCCGCAAAACGCGTGCCCGGCCACGTGATTGGCGATGCTAGCCATTCCATCAAAGAATTGATCGACATCGTCAACAGCGACCCGCGGCGTGGCATTGGCCATGAGAAGGTGCTGACCAAGATTCAGCTTGACCATCAAGTCGACGAACTATTGGCGAAAAAAGCCTACACGCTGGAAACCGTGTTGCCAACGGATGAGATTTTCTATGTGCGCTCGACGGCCAATCTATCGACCGGCGGTACGGCGATTGATGTCACCGATATAGTGCATCCGGACAATCGCGCGATGGCCATTCGCGCTGCCAAAGCCATTGGTTTGGACGTCTGCGGTGTCGATTTCCTCACCGACGATATCTCGCAGAGTTACCAGAGCCATGGCGGCGGCATTTGCGAGATTAACGCCGCGCCGGGTTTTCGGATGCACGTTGCGCCGGCTGAGGGCAAATCGCGCGATGTCGGCGGCGCCGTGATGGATATGCTGTTCCCGATTGGCGCGCCTTCGCGAATTCCGATCGCCTGCATTACCGGCACCAACGGTAAAACCACCACATCGCGCATGTTGGCGCACATTCTGAAAATGGCCGGCCATACGGTTGGATTAACCAGCACCGATGGCGTGTATATCGACGGCAAACTCACCGTGAAGGGCGATATGACCGGGCCGGTCGCCGCCAGCATGGTGCTGCGCGATCCCACGGTGGATGCCGCGGTGTTAGAAACAGCCCGTGGTGGTTTGCTCAAACGTGGCATGGCGGTGCGCGATTGTGATGTCGCCTGCGTGCTTAATGTGCAGAGCGATCACCTGGGTTTGCGCGGTATCGATACGCTGGACGAATTGGCTGAGGTTAAGCGCACCGTGGTCGAAATTGCCAATGACACCGCAGTTTTGAATGCCGACGATCCGCGTGTGCTGCGCATGGCGGCCTACACCCGCGCCAAACATGTGTGTTATGTGACGATGAACCCGCGCCACACGCTGGTGCAGGCGCACATCCGCGCAGGTGGCCGTGCGATGGTGTTAGAGCAAGGCATGAACGGCCACATGATTGCGCTGTATGACAAAGGCAGCCATTTGCCGTTGATGTGGACGCATTTGATTCCGGCCACCATCGAAGGCCGCGCGATGCACAACGTGCAGAACGCCATGTTTGCCGCCGCGATGGCTTACGGTTTAAAGGTCAGCCGCGAGAATATCGAACACGGCTTGCGCACCTTCACGACCAGTTTCTTCCAGGCGCCCGGTCGTTTGAATGTGTTCGATGAGCACCCGTTCAAAGTAATCATGGATTACGCGCACAACGCGCATGGCGTGAGTGCGATGGCCGCGCTGACCGATCAGTTGAATATCGTTGGCAAGCGCATCGTGGTGATGGCGGCGCCCGGCGACCGTCGCGACGAGGATATCCTCGAATTGGCACTCGCCGCGGGCGGTCATTTCGACACTTACATCTGCAAGCGCGATGACCACACGCGCGGTCGTCGCGGCGATGAAGTGCCTGGTTTGCTGCACAAAGGTTTGATCGAAGCGGGCGTCAATGCCGAGCAAATCGAAGTGATTGAAGACGAACAAGCGGCGATTGTCTCCGCACTCAAACGCGCCCGACCGGGCGATCTGGTGATCGTATTTGCCGATAACATTCCACGCAGCTGGAAACAGATCATCTACTTCAAACCCGAAATGCAAGCCGCCCAGGAAAAGCCCAACCTCAGTTTGGCGCCGGCCACCATGATTGGGATGAAAGGCTTTGAGGACTACGCCGAGCCCACGCCAATGGAGATCCGCCAGGACGAGCGTGGTGTGTACATCGTGGCTGAGGAAGCGGATTGAGATTGGCGCGGGTCCATGACGATCCCCTTCCTGATCGATACTCGCCGCCTGACTGGGCGCACGATCTTGCTAGACGGGCCGGGCGCGGTGCTGGAAACGCGCCCGCCGGCAGAACTGAAAACGCTGCTAGGCGCGCGCTGGCGGCGCGAAGTGCGGCGCTTTTCGGTGGCGATGGGCTGGGGTGACATTCAGTGTGTGACGCGCTGGTTTGCCCCAACACTGCATTGTGCGCTGGCCGCGCCCATCGACCAGTTGCTGCTTGCCACGCACATCGCCGAATGGGCTTGGGAACTAGCGCTCTCCGGCGTGATTGAACACGAGGTGCCGCGTCGTGCGCATATCCGCGCACGGCTGCGACAGCGTCGCGACAGCGCCGCCAATCCCACCCTTGTGGCGTTTCGAGAGCGCGCGCTTAAGGAAAACGCGCAACTGCTGATCGGCGATGGCGATCTTAGTGTAGGCGAAGGAAAACAAGCGCTGACCTTCGATAATGCCGATGCGCCGGATGCAGACAGCATCGACTGGCCAAGCGAGCGTCATCGCATACCCATCGCACTGATCACCGGCACCAACGGCAAAACCACCACGACGCGGCTGTTAGCACGAATGGCCAGCAGCGCCGGGCGCATTACCGGGCATTGCTGCACGGATTCTGTTGAAGTCGGCGGCGAAGTGCTTGATCGCGATGACTATTCCGGCCCCGGCGGCGCGCGCAAAGTGTTGCGACATCCGCAAACCGAGTTTGCGGTGCTGGAAGTTGCCCGTGGTGGTCTGCTGCGTCGCGGGTTAGCGGTACGAATTGCTGATGTAGCGTTGGTCACCAATATTGCCGATGACCATCTCAACGACATGGGCATCCACAATTTGAGCCAACTCGCCGAGGTCAAATTCCTGGTCGCCAAAGCGCTCAAACCGCACGGCGTGTTGGTGACCAACGCCGAAAACGACTGGTGTCGAGCCCAAGCCAAACACTGCGACAACGAAATCAGTTGGTTTAGCGTGGCGCCCCCTTCGGCAGCGCTGCTGCGCGGCACGCACAAACTGCGCGGTGTGGCTACCGTTCGCGACACTCGCCTAGTGTATGAACAAGCGCATCGCAGCATCGATTTGATCGGCTTGCATGAAATCGGTCTGCCGGGCGGCGCCAGCGCGCGCCACAACGTCGCCAATGCGCTGGCCGCGGCCGCCGCTGCGATCGCATTGAAGTTGCCACTCAACGCAATCCGCTCGACCTTGGCCAATTTTGGTCGATCGCTGAATGACAATCCCGGTCGCGCCAATCTGTACACGCTGCGCAATGGCGCGCAGGTGTTAGCTGATTTTGGCCACAACCCAGAAAGTCTATCGGCGATCTTCGCCACGGCCCATAGTTTGCCGTTTCGGCGTTTACTGATTTCCATCGGGCAAGCCGGCGATCGCAGCGACGGGCCAATCCGTGAACTGGGCCTGTTGGCGGCTCAGCAGAAACCCGATCGTTTGCTACTCAAAGACATGCCCAAATATCGACGCGGCCGCGAAGTGGGCGCCATCCCTGCCCTACTGCGCGCCGGCGCGCTGCAAGGCGGATTACCAGAAGACCGCATCGAACAATGCGAGACCGACAGCGAAGCCTTGGACCTGACCCTCGCTTGGCTGCAACCGGGTGACCTCGCAGTGATGTTTGTGCACAGCGAGGTTGAGGCGGTGTTTGGGCGATTACGTAGCAGTTGATTTGCGCCTGTGGCGGTGGCGGTGCCGCTTTTCGTGGGTTTGGACTGCTAAAAACGCTTCTGCTTGGGCTTTTCCGCGTTCTGCAAGCGTGGCGGAACGACGGCGAGCAACCGCAACAGCGTACGCATAAGTCGTATCGCACCCAAGCAGGGCGCCATTGCCGGTCAATGCCTTACACGCCCAACGTGCCGCTGACTTCGTTAGCCATCAGCAATAGTGCGCGTTGATTTGGGCTCTGCGCCGGATTGATGTACACCACGCCTTCCGGTGAAATGTCGCCCCCC
>CAZLSB010000172.1:0-8865 GCA_964561825.1 uncultured Xanthomonas sp. | reverse complement strand
AGTCCCACTCAGTTTGATGCGCGAATAAGCGCGCCGGGGCGACCGGGACTCTCAAACGGCGGGGTCGAGCGCCCAATACTGTCGCGACAGAATCGGCTGATCCACCCTGCAGCGATACGCCTGCCGCGCGCTGATCGCCAAATGAAATGCAGTGCTAGACAGCAGTTCAACGTGTGCATGGTCGGCAGACACGCGGCGCAGGCGCAGCGCGGCGAGTTGCTCGGGCAAGGCGCTGCCGTGCGCGCGTTTGATCAAGGCTTCTTTGACTACCCAGCGTTGTAACAAACCATCGTCGTCGATACGTTCGGGGTCATCGTCAGCGGCCAGCAACAACTGCGCAAAGCGTCCCAGTGCGGGTCGACGCCCGCGCTGCTCCAGATCGATACCTATCGCCGTTTTGGACCAAGCAGCGGCGATCCAATCGCCACTGTGACTCAAGGACAGCTGCAAATCCGCGCCTTCGATAGCCGGCGGCAGGCCGTCGCGCTCAAGCAATTGAATATCGCCGGGCGCGGCGGCGAACTGATCTGCCAATAGGGTGCGCAGCAGCCAGTGCCCGGCTAGATAGTGCTGCCGACGCGCTGGCACCCGCAAACGCGCCACGCGCGCCGCTTCGGAAGGCGATAACCAATTGTGGTCGATGGGCGCAGCCGCCAGCACGGCGTCGACGCTGGCGACCATAACCACCGCTTGCTGGCTGTTCAAGCTAGACATCCGCCACCAACCTCACCGCCAAACCCTGCGCTTCGTAAATACGCTGGCCATCCGCCCACAAACTGGCGTTGGCTACAGCATAGACGCCGCGCGCATCGCGGCCGCGCTCGGTGATGTCCAGCGTGGTGTGCATCAGCCGGTGCTGCGGCAGAACTTGCCCGCGGTACTTCCAGCGATGCGGGCGGTCTACTGCCATCGATTCAAAACGGGGATTTGCAAGGCGATGCTCGTTCTGCTGCAACAGATACCATTGCAATGTTTGCAACATCGCCTCCAGTCCCAAGGAGCCCGGCTGCACTGGATCTTGAAAGAAATGCGCCTTGAAAAACCAGTCGCCAGGATCGACTGCTTTCACCGCGCGCAGCTGACTCAGACCCGCGTCACCGGCACTGGGCCAATAGCCTTCGATTGCGTCGATCATGCGCAACTGCGCCGGTATACGCAGCGCGACCCGTGCTGCAGTTTCCAGGTCTGCCGTCCGATCAAACAAGGCCCGCTGCGCGGCATTGATCGGTAGGCCGAGCTGCGCCGCCAACGCGTCGGGTGGGAAGAATCCAAACACCGTTTTCAGGCGGTACACCTCGCGATCGCCCAGCCGGCAGACTACGCTGAAATTCTCGATAATCATGCCGGCGCTGGCCGAGACCTCGGTCAGTAGCACTTCGGTGCTCAAGGTGCCACCGCCGGCGCGAAGTTCTAGGCTTACGCTGCCTTCGCCATCCAGGTTGCGAAAACCTAATTCGCTGTCCACCGTCAACGCCGATCCCACATAACTGGACAACCAGCCGCAGGGCTGCAACACCACTTCCAGCAGCACTGCAAAGGGCATCGTGGTTTGCCCGCTGTCGTTGAAGTACCAAGCGTTGCTGGGAATATCGTACAAAGCGAGCACCCGCGCGCCGGCGCGCAGCACGCCGAGCGGACCTTCGACGCTGGCGATGCGGCTGATGAAGTGATACGGCGGGCTAGGCAGCCGCGCGACGCGCTGCGGCCCGTCGAAACGCTGGTACATAGGGCCAAAAGCCTGCGAGGGCCGGCCCAGCGCGCAGGCCAGTAAGCTATGCGGACCAAAGCTAAATCCGTCGATCAGCGGCGCATGGGCATCCTCACGCAGATCAAATTGATGCAGATCGAGTTGCGCCAGATCGCCATCAAGTGGCCAATCGGGCACCAGCTGCAGCGCGACGCGGCGCGCATGGAAGGCCTTTTTGCCATCCACCGTGCACAGCAGATCGGCGTACACGGTGGGTTGCGGGCCACTGCTGCGTTCTTCGACAAAAACCTCGGTCACCAGCAATTGGGAGCTGGGCGTGACCTGGCCACGGCACTGCAAGGCATAGGGCAGCTCAGGCACGGGCTGGAAACGCCAGCCATCGCGTTTGAGCGTGTAACCGCAGCTGGCGAGGTAGACCGCCATCGCTTGCAGGCAGCCTTCAAACATCAGCGTACCCGGCATGCACGGATCGTTCTTGAAATGGCCGTCGAAGAACCACTGATCGGGCTCGATATCGAGCTCCGCGCGCAGATAACCGCGCTGCCACGGCCCGCCAGCGGCTTCGATGTCAGTCACCCGACTGAGCAGCAATAACTTGCCGGTCGAAATGCTCGGACTGCGGGTGTGCGTGCGCGCCAACTCAAAACCCGCGCCGAAACAGCTGGCGGTGTCGCCTTGCGCAAACGCCAGCAGCTGGGCGTGGTTCAATGCGCGGCGCTGGCAGTGCGCATCTGGCGCATCCAGACGCGCTGGCGTGCTGATCTGCTGCTGCTCGGCGCTCCACAAACAGCCACTTGACGCGACCAGTTCGGCGTCGGTAAAAAAGCCCGCTTGACCGTGCCGCACCGACAGTTGCGCGCGCGCGCCGTTGACGCAATCGTAGTGAAAAAACATCAGCCGCACATCGCCTTGCGCCGCATGACCGTCCAGCCGTATGTCGAAACGCAAGTGATCGTCGCGCTGCGGCAAATCGCCGTGGTAGGTCAGCTCGCAGCCGAGTAATCGATAGACCCGTTCGCCGCGGTTAAACGCATCGACGCCCAACCAGGAGATCAGCAGCAGATCGGCCTGGCCCGCTTCGATCATCACACCGGCCGGCAGACGACCGTGCTGCAAAGCCCAGGCGTGATTGGCCACATCGGTTTCGGTCACCACGCGCCCCTTGCCCATACCACCGGGCGTGCCTTCCAGCGCCAGCACGCGATCGGCCAACAACAGCGGCGGCCTGGGCATACGTACTTGTCGGGCGTAGCCGTCTTGACCCGCAAAAGCGCTGCCAAAGACCTCGGAGATCCGTCCGTCGGCGTGGATTTCCAGATCGGCGCGCGCTAGGCGCATCACCAATGCGGCTGGCGCGGCGCTGGTCGACTCTGTGCCTAGTGTACTGGCGACCACACAAGGCGACGGCAATGCGGCGCGCGGCGCACTCAAGCCGGCCGCGGCAAATAGCAAAGTTTGCGCACGCGCCCGGTGCGCCAGGAATTGCTGATGAGCTAGCGATTGGCTGTGCTGGTAGAGCTGTTGCTGCGCTGCCAACTGGCGTAACTGCGCGCGATAGGGCGCCAGCAGCGCGCCCGCGGCGGCTGAGACGAGGACCAGATTGGCAGCGCTAATGCTCGGCCATTCCGGTAGCTGCGCGGGCGCAGATTCAACAGGCGCCGACCGGGTCAGCACAGACTTAGGCAGGGGCGGCGCTGGCCGCATGATCTCGATGGCCGGCGCAACGCCGCGCGCCGGCCAGACAATGGCCGGCCAATGCGCGGCAAAACGCATCGGCCGGCGCAGGGGCGCGGCGGCTGGCACGGCCGCCAAGGCTTGCTGTAAACGCTGCACATCGACAGCTACACCGGCCGCGAGTAAGGCTGCCGCGCATCCGAGTACACCCTCCAAGCCGTTGTTTTTTCGATCTAAACTGAGGATCAGCGCGGGACGATCGCCGAGAACATGGCGAATCGCGCGGGCAAAACTATTGCCGGGCCCGTGTTCGATAAACACCCGTACACCATCTTCCCAGGCTTGTTGCACCAGCGGTCGCAAATCGAGCGTTTTGTTCGCCTGTTCCAGGATGGCGCTCGCGCAGGACTGCGTGTCTGGCGCGTAGGCGCGCGCCAGCGCAGTGGAATAAATGCGGCCATGACGCGGCGCTTGTGTGCTGCGTTGATGCAAGGCCAACCAGCGATCGGCGACCGATTGCAGTTCTGGCACATGCACCGCCAGCGGGTAATCGAGCGCTATGCAGCGCGCCGCGCCGACCCGTTCGACCACCATTGCGCAGGCATCGGCGTCTCCGGCGATCAGCACGTCGTTATCGGAATTGATGATCGCCACGTACACCTGATCTAGGCCCGTGAGCGCCGCGCGAATCTCGGCCAGCGGCGCCAGCACCGTGTAACTGGCCCAGCGCACCGGGCGGCCCCACAGCGCTGCGACCGCGCTGAATGCGCCGCCGAGCGCATCGTCGATCAAGCCGCTGGTTTCCATGTCCGCCATCAGCGCATCTGGATCGTTCCACACGCCGGCCGCCACCAACGCATTGGTCTCTCCGGAGGAATAACCAAGCCACGCATCCGCTTGCAGCCCAAGCAAGCCCTGGCTGAGTTGCACATGCAATTGCGCTAACGCCGACGCGCCCCACAACTGTTGCAGCGCGCTCGGTGCGCCGTCTGGCGCTGCAAATGACCAATCCAAAGCGCTGCACAGGCGTTGGCTGCGTTGCGCCAGGCCATCCAATAGTTGCGGCAGTTGGGTCAAAAGTTCGCGGCCCATGCCGTGATAGGACGCGCCAGCGCCGGCAAATACGAAGGCGATTTCGCCGCCGATCGGCCGCTCACAAAAATGTACCGCCGCCCCGGCCGGTCTACCCTGTTGCAAATGCGCCAGCGCGCGCAGACGCAGCTGCGGCAGATCGGCATCCTTGGCGATCAGCACCAGGCGCGCCGGCTGGGCAGCATGGCTGCCGGTTGCGGGGTTGTCCGTGACGACATTGTTTTGCAGCGCCTCAATCACTGCCGCGCGATCAACGCCGCTGTAAAGATGCAAACGCGGTAGCGCTGTTTCGCTGCGCCGCGCGTGTCTGGGTGCCTCGTGCAGCGCCAGCGCCGGCAGACCGTCGATAGCATAAGAAAAACCACGCGGCCGCGCGCTCAGCCAGGGTCGACCATCCGCATGGCGACGATGGTGCAAACATAGGCTGGCGACCAGCGCCTGCAATAAACCAGCGGCGGCGCCGGCATTGCCCCAACGCGTTTGAACATCGGGCAAGGGCGGCGCATCGATGTGGCTTGCGCTCACGGCGCCGTCGTCCAGCAGCGCATAGATTCGATCGCCAGCGCGCTCGGCGTCGACTAGGCGTTTCAAAACCAAAACCAGCGCAGCATCGACCGGATGGTGATTGCCGGCCGCCTGATTGACCGGTTCGCAACATAGGTCGACGGCGCCGACCAAGGCGGCGTCCAGTTCGCCACTGCGCAAACCGCGCAAGGCGATGCGCAGCGCGTGCAAACCCGACATCGCGCCGGCTTGCAGCGTGAATGCCGGCCCGGCCAAATCAAACTGCGAGCTCAATCGATTGGCCGGAATATTCGGCATACAACCGAGCACACCGGCCGCTTGCAGCGGGCCGATCAGCGCATTTTGCGCCGCGCTGCGCCAGTTAGGCGCGCCCTGCGCAAGGCGCCAGCGCGTGCCGTAACGCGCAATTTCGGCATCCGGCTCCATGCCAATCAACACCGCGCTGCGCTCGCGTGGCAACGGCCCGGTTTCCGCCAGCGCCTCACGCGCCGCCGCTAGGATCGCCAGTTGTTGCGGCAGTGTCTGTTGCAAATCGAGGGGCGGGAAACGCAGCTCAGCAAGGTCCAACTCAATCGCCTGCATGCGCGCAGTGGGGGCTTGATCTTGCCGCGCGGTCGCAAACAAGGCATCGGTGAACGCGCGTCGATGCGCCGCGCCGCCGACCATGCAGCCGATGCCGACGATGGCGATGGGCGCACTGGCGCTGGCGCGCTGCGGCAATTCGCCAAGTTCGCTGGCCGACACAATCAAATGGGCATTGTTGCCACCAAAGCCAAACGCCGAAATCGCCGCGATGCGCGGCGCGTCGTCGGGCCAAGCTTCGGCCGCTTGCAGCAATCGAAATGGGCTGGTCGCCAGCGCGGCGATGGGTTTATCCACTGGGCGATTGGGTGGTCGTATGCCGTGGCGCAGGGCTTCTAGCAGTTTGATCAATCCGGCGGCACCGGCGACGGTGATCAGATGGCCAAGGTTAGATTTCAGTGACCCGATCGGTAGGTTTGGGTGTCCGGCAAATACCGCTGCGCTGCTGCGCAACTCGGCGCTATCCCCGACCAGCGTGCCGGTGGCGTGGCATTCAAGCAGCGAGACTTGGGTGGGATCAATGCCGGCGCTGGCATAGGCGCTGCGCATGGCGCGTTGCTGACCGGCTTCATCAGGCACCAACAAACCCTTGCCGCGGCCGTCGTTGCACAGACCAATGCCACGGATCACCCCAAAGATGGTGTTGCGATCACGCTGTGCATCGTCCAAGCGCTTGAGCGCGAACATCGCGCAGCCTTCAGCGGCCAACAGGCCATCGGCGTCGGCATGGAAGGGCCGCGATTGCCCGCTCCGGCTCAGTGCGCCGAGCGCCGCAAAACCCATATTCAAAAACAGCGGATCGGCGCGCTGTACCGCGCCCGCCAGCATCACATCGGCGCTGCCCTCATTGAGCTGATCGCAGGCCAGTTTGATCGCGTACAGAGCGCTGGCACAGGCAGCGTCCAGACAATAACTGCCGGCGTTGAGGCCCAAGGCTTGCGCCAACAAGGCCGCGGTCCCGCCGCTCATATGGCGGTTGCGCGGATCGCCGGTCGGCTCGCCGCTCCAGACTTGATGGGCAAAAGCCGCCATCGACGCACTCGGAAATCCGAGATTGCCGAGCACAGCGCCAACGCGTGCACTCCCGTAGCTTGGGCTAAGCGCAGCGTGCCCAACACTGTCGGCCGCTGGGCACGGCTGCGCCTTAGCGCAAGCTACGTCCGCTACTGCACTGAGCGCCTCGCGTGCGCAGTGCAGGGTCCAGTGCAACAGCGGGTCCAAACCGGCCAGCTGCTGCGCATCAAGCAAAAATCCGTGCGGATTCCAGATTTCCTCAAAACCGCTGACAAAAGCGCCGCGATCGGTCCAGCAGCGATCCGCCTGCGGCTGATCGGGGCTGCATAACACCTGTGCTGGCGCCAAGCCCCAGCGCGAGCCCGGCAAATCCCGCACGGATTGGGTCAGATCGCGGCCATCCAACAGCGCTTGCCACAAGGCTTGCGGGCTTAGCGCGCCCGGCAATACGCAGGCGCGACCGACAATGGCAATTGGCTTCACAGCGTTGCCGCGGACCGCGTTTCGTCTAGCCTTTCAGCCAACCAGCCTTGACTCAGCAGATCGATCTGCCGCTCAAGCGCCAACGCGTTCGGGCGCGGCAGCGCAGGCGGCGGCGCGCCACCGAGCACCAGCTGCAGCGCGTCGCTGTGCATTTCATCGACAAAAAGCTGCGCGCCAATGGCCAGCGGCAGCAGTGGCACGCCCCGCTCGGTAAAGTGCGCACGCAGGGCCGGCGTGACCATGCCACCTTCCCAGGGTCCCCAGCCCAGGGCTTTGGCACGCACGGCTGGGCGGCGCCGTTTTTCCATCGCGATGACTTGGTTTAGCACCTCGTTGGCCATCGCGTAATCGGCTTGCCCGATATTGCCGCAGCGCGCCGAAACCGAGGAAAACACGCACACCAGTTGCAGCGCGTCCTGGCGGGTGGCGTCTAACAAAGCGCGCAAACCATTGACTTTGCTGGCAAATACTTGGTCGAATTGCGCATCGGTTTTTTCCGCGATGCGTTTGTCGGCAATCACGCCGGCGGCATGCACCAGCGCGCCGATCGGCCCAATTTTGGCGCGCACCTCGGTCAGCACGGCGTTCACCGCCGCGCCGTCTTCCACCGCGACCGCACGGTACTGCGCACTGCAACCGGCCACCACCAAGGCCGCCAGCGTTTGCCGAATCTCACGCGCAGCTTGCACTTGCTGCACGCGCGCCGACAGGCTGGCAGGCGTCAGCACTTCGCCGCGCGTTTTGGCGTCGGCCAGCAAAACGCGCTGCAAACCGCCATCGTGCACGCCCGCGCACACGGCAGGTTCGTCAAGCAACTGCGTGCGCCCCAGCAATACAAAACGCGCCGGGCAGCGCTGCGCCCAGGCGATCAGGCAAGCCGCGGTCACCCCGCGCGCGCCGCCCGACACCACCACCACAGCGCCCGCATCCACCACCGGCGCGGCGCGGGTCAGCGGGCGTGGCAGACAGCACACGCCTAGCCGTTCGCCTTGCGCGGTCAAGACGATCTCGATCTGCGTGCCGCCGGCCAACAGCTCCTCGACAATCGCCAGCGCCAAGCTGGCTGGATCGCGGGCCGCGCGATCGATTTCGATCGATTTGAGACTGGCTTGTGGCCATTCCAGCGCGCAGGTTTTGACCAGCGCAGGTAAACCTGCGGCCCAGGCGCGCTCGTTGACCGCCGCCCAGCCGCTGTCCTGCACGGTGACGAACAGACTGGCTTTGTGATCCTCTTGCGCCAATAGCCGCGCCAGTGCAAAGGCCTCGCGATTGATCGCGATAGCCTCATCGATACTGGCAAAATCGCGCAGACCACCCAGATAAATGACCGCCCGTGCGCTGGCCGGCACAGCGCTCACCGATTGCGCAGCCACTCCAAAAGCGTGCAACTGCGTGGCCAACGCCGCTCCGATGGCCGCATGCCCGACGATCCACAGCGGATCACCACCCAGCAGCCCCGGCAAAACCACACCAGGCGCCGGCGCGCTGCTCCATTCAACCTCGTAGCGACCTAGATCTGCTCGCTGAGCTGGCGCTACGGCCATTGTGCGAGCAACCTCAGCTGGCGCTGCGCTGGCTGACCCAGCCAAGGCCGCCACAATTTCAGCCAGCGTGCGCATTGCGCCTAAACGCGCCCGATCGACTTTCGGCAATTGCGCTGCGCGTTCATCGACCGCGGCCAGAATTTCCACCCGTTTGATTGAATCGATGCCTAAATCGCCCTCCAGATCCATGTCGAGATTGAGCATATCGACCGGATAACCGGTTTTTTCGGCAACGATGCTGAG
>CAZLSB010000171.1:0-8929 GCA_964561825.1 uncultured Xanthomonas sp. | reverse complement strand
GGGCAACGTGACCTACGACCTTAAGCTTTGCTGCGCGAGCGCGCCGGCTTGAACGAGCGGCGCTGCCGCCAGACCGGATCGACCGGGACTCTCCATGAACACATATCGTAAGTCATTGATTCGTCGTTGCGAGGTCTGCGGCGCGGCGACCGCCGTGGCAACCCAGGGACGTTGGTGGCTTAAGCGAACGTCCCTGGATTGCCGCAGTCGCTTTAGGCTCCCTCGCAAAGACGAGTCTGGTGGGTTCATGTGCGCATTTTCGGGCCGAAAAAGGACTCTCGCGAGGAAAGTCCGACCGGCTGCTACGGACAGCTAATCCCCTGTAAACCGCCATCCAGTCCGCGCGAATAGTTGTAGGTGCCTGATTGTCCGCCATTTTCGGCCCATTGGAAGCGCATCGCCGTGCAGCTCGGGAACTGCACATTGACGTTGCCCCAGGGTACGACACTGACTTGGCTGGGGTTGAATGCATTACCAAACTGGCCGCCGCTGGTCAAAAACAGCGGAATATTGGCTTCGGTCGCGGAGTTGGTGATATCGACGCTGCCGACGATCCAGCGCTGTTGTCCTTGGAAATAGGTGTACCAAGTCAGGAACACCACGCGACGTGTACCGACGGTACCCACTTCAACCACCACTCCTTCGCCATTGCGGGCGACGGCGTAGTAGCTGCCGCTGTATTTGCCGGAGATCACTGCGTTGCCAGTGCCGCCGCCATACAGCGCGGGGTCAAAGGCTGGAACGGTGGTGATGGCGTCGGCCGCGAAATCGCTTTCGTAGGTCAAATTGAAGGCAACATCGTCGTCAAAGGCAAAGTTGTCATCAAATTCATACAGCACAAACGAGGTGGTCGCGCCCAAGTTGCCGCAGAAACTGGTCGGAACATTGTCGTTCGGATTGACGTCAAGCAGGATGTCGTCGGTGCGCAGTCCGCCGATATTGATTTCGATTTCTGTCCCGCACACAAACGGCGTGCCTTGCAGCGGCTGCAAAGTCAGGATGAACTGGCCATCGTTGGCACCGCAGGGCTGCCGCCACCCGGTTCCGCGCAGTTGCGCATTGGCGCCGGTTTGTACCTGGAAGGTCCAGCTCGGGCCGATTGGCGTGGTGGGGATTGGCGCTGGCACGCAATCGCGGGTGATTTCTTTGGATGTAGTAATCCGCGTTTTTGTCAAGTTCAGCTGCTGCTGAGCCGATTTCAACTGGTTTTGCGCTTGCTCAAGCGCATCGCCAGCGCATGCGCTGCTCGCGCAAAAAATCGCCAAGACAGTGGACATAATCTGTAGATGGCGCATGGCGCTCTCCCATCAAGTTAATAGCAACCGGCAAACGCAAGTGTTTGTCCGCTGTCACAGCAGAATAACGCAATAGCTGGCCCGCGCATTGCGCTTGCGCAACCGGCATGGACAAGTGTGACGCGTAGCTTCAGTGGTCCAAGCCACAGCAAGCGACGTGCCTTTCGCGTAACCTTCGCGCATGCCTAAAACACTCAAACCCAAGGCGCCTAGCGCCGCTCAACTGCTCGGATTCCTTCAGGCCAGCGCCAAGCTGATGAAGGCCGAGGAGATCGCCGATGAACTCGGCTACAAATCAGCGGAAGGCATTGAGGCGGTCAGCCTGTTGCTGGAAGAGCTGGTCACCCAAGGCCGTTTGCTGAAAAACCGGCGCGATGGTTATGGTCTGGCTGACAAGATGGACCTGATCGCCGGCAGCATTCTGGCCAATAGCGAAGGTTTTGGTTTTGTCCGGCCCGATGAAGGCGTCGGCGATGTGTATCTGCCGCCGGCGCAAATGCGCCAGGTTTTGCATGGTGATCGGGTGTTGGTCAGCGTCGTGGGTCGCGATAAACGCGATCGTCCGGAGGGCGCCATCGTCTCAATCTTGTCGCGGCGCTCGCCGCGCATCGTCGGCCGCTACTTGGAGGAAGCAGGCTTCGGCGTGGTGGCGCCGGACGACCAACGCATCCATCAGAACCTGCTAATCCCGCATGGCCAAGAAGGTGAAGCCAAACCGGGCGATGTGGTGGTCGCGGAAATCACCGAGCCACCGAGTACCCATCGTCAGCCGATCGCCAAGATTGTGCGAGTGCTGGGCGCCGAGGTGGGCACGTCCTTGGCTATCGATATGGCCATCGAAACGCACAGCATCCCGTTTGAGTGGCCAGATAAAGTCACCCGCGAAGCGGCGAAAATCCCCGATAGCGTGCGTCCTGCGCAGATTCGCGATCGCGAAGACCTGCGCGATATTCCGCTGGTCACCATTGATGGTGAAGATGCGCGTGATTTCGACGATGCGGTGTGGTGCGCGCCGACCCGCGGTGGTGGCTTCAAGCTGTACGTGGCCATCGCCGATGTGGCCAGTTACGTGCAACCGGGAACCGCGTTGGACGACGAAGCGCAGTTGCGTGGCACCTCGGTGTATTTCCCAAACCGCGTGGTGCCGATGTTGCCAGAGAAGTTGTCGAACGGCATTTGCTCGCTGAAACCGGAAGTCGACCGCTTGTGTCTGGCTTGCGAGCTGCGTATCGACGCCAATGGAGAAACCACGCGCTCGCGCTTTTTTGCCGGCGTTATGCGATCGCATGCGCGTTTGACCTACAACCAAGTCTGGCAGGCGATCGGGCAACGTCGCGCCGATGCGTTGGAGCGCTGCGCGCCGGTTTTGCCCCATCTGGAGAATTTGTTCGCGCTATACCGCGTGTTAGTCAAGCGGCGCGGCGAGCGTGGCGCGCTGGATTTTGAAGGTCAGGAAGTTAAGTTCTCGTACGACGAACTCGGCCAAATCGATGCGGTGAAACTCTACGAACGCAACGATGCGCACAAGGTGATCGAAGAATGCATGATCGCCGCCAATGTGGCCGCAGCAAAATTCTTAAAGCGCAGTCGCGTGCCGGCATTGTATCGAGTGCATCCGCGGCCACCGACCCATAAATACGAAGAACTGGCCGAATTCATGGCCACTGTTGGCATGCCGATTCCGGCCTACGAGGATTTAGCGCCGGCCGATTTGATGTCGATTTTAAAGCGCGCCAAAGAACGGCCCGATGGCGCACTGATTGAGGCGGTGGTATTGCGTTCGCAAAGCTTGGCGACCTATACCGCCGATTGTGACGGGCATTTTGGGTTGGCATTAAGCGCTTATGCGCATTTCACGTCGCCGATTCGACGTTATCCGGATTTGCTGGTGCACCGCGCCATTCACCACGCACTCGGCAAACGCACGCCGGCCGATTATCAATACACGCCCACGCAAATGGCCGAATTGGGTCGGCATTGTTCAGCCAATGAACGGCGCGCCGACGAAGCCACGCGTGATGTGGCTGATCGGCTCAAATGCGCCTACATGGAACGCCATTTGGGCGACGAATTTGAAGGGGTGGTGACCGGCGTTGCGTCCTTTGGATTATTTGTCGAAATCCTGGAAACGCGGATTACCGGCATGGTTCATGTCACCCAATTGCCCAATGATTATTACCATTACGATCAACGCCACCGGCGTTTAGTCGGTGAGCGCCTGCGCCTGTCTTTCCAACTAGCCGACCGCGTGCGCATTAAAGTGTTGCGAGTCGATAGCCTGGAACGCCGCATCGACTTCCGTCTCGCCGGCGAGCACACCACACGCGCCGAACAAGCACCGCGCGGCCGCGAAACCGAACGACCGCGCAAGGCGAGTTCGGCCGGCAAACGGCGGCGGCGATGAGCGCCGATAGCGATTGGCTGCTCGGCCCCAACGCCGTTGAAGCGCAACTCGAAGCCGACCCCACGCGTATCCTGGAAGTGCTTGTGGAGGACGGCAAACGCAATCCGCGGGTCGATGTGCTGGCCGAGCGCGTGCGCAAGTTAGGGATAGCCCTGCAACGCTGCCCGCGCGCGCAACTCGACAAACGCGTGGCTAGTGATCGTCATCAGGGCATTGCCGCGCGTTGGCGTTTGCCGGAGTCCCTGGACGAGGCCGATCTGCTGGCATTGATCGAAAAATCCAACACGCCTGCACTGATTCTAGTGCTGGATGGCGTGCAAGATCCGCACAACTTAGGCGCGTGCATTCGAACCGCCGCCGCCGCCGGCGCGCTGGCCGTGGTGGTGCCCAAAGACCGCGCCGTTGGACTAACGCCCACCGTGGTGCGCGCTTCGGCGGGCATGGCGGCTAAGCTGCCCTTGGTGCGCGTGACCAATCTGGCGCGGGCACTGGAAAGTTTGAAAAAAGCCGGCGTGTGGATTGGTGGAGCGGCCGGTGAAGCTACCGCCAGCGTCTATCAATCCGATCTAAAGGGCCCGCTGGCCATTGTGATGGGCAGCGAAGGCGAAGGCCTGCGCGAGCTGACCCGCAAAACTTGCGATTATTTGTGGAAAATTCCCATCGCGCCGGGCGTTGAGAGTTTGAATGTCAGCGTCGCCGCCGGCGTATTTTTATTTGAGGCAGTGCGCCAGCGCGGATCGTAGTAGGTTGTTCGACCTACCGATACAACGATTCGGCAGCCTCGGGCCTGGTTTTGAAGCGGGCGTGTAACCACAGATATTGCTCCGGCGCCTGCCGGATGATTTGTTCCAGCAAGGCGTTGACACGCGTGGTATCGGCCAATGCATCTGCGCTTGGAAAGTCGGTCAGCGGCGCGTGCAAACGCAATCGATAGCTGCCATCGGCGCCGCGCTGGTGCTCAAAACCGATCACCGCCGCGCCAGTCAAACGCGCCAATTGGTGCGTCGCGGTAATTGTCGACGCTGGAATGCCAAAAAACGGTGCGAACAAACGATCCCCACGTCGGTACTCCTGGTCTGGCGCGTACCAAAGCACGCCGCTGGACTTTAAATGTCGCAATACTCCGCGCAACTCATCGCGACGAAACATGGCGCTGGCGTAACGGGCGCGCGCCTTCCTGACCGCCCACTCGAAGGCCGGATCGTGGTGCTCGCGATACATGCCGGCCAGTGGAATGAATCGGCACAATAATCGACCCGCCAATTCCAAATGGCTGAAATGCGCGCCCACCAGCAGCACCCCGCGGCCGTTAGCCCGCGCCGCTTCGATGTGCTCCAAACCCTCAATGTTCACCGGCAATTGCGCGACGCGTTTGAGCGAGCCAAACCAGCCCCACGCAAAGCTGACCAGCATGCGCCCCGATTCCCGCGCGTTTTGACTGGCAATGTTCGAGCGCTGTGCGGCGCTCCAGTCGGGAAAACACAGCTCCAAATTGCGCAACAAAATGCGCCGCCGGCGTGGCAACAACGCCAGCACAATTGGACCGCTAGCCGCGCCAAGTGCCAAGGCTGGGCGCAGCGGCATACGGGCGATCAGCCACAGAATGCCCACCGCCAACCAACCCGGCCACGAAAACGGATGCCAGAGCGGCCTGGCGGCAGTTTTTACTTTGCGCATGGAGCGAGTCTAGCTCGCGCGTAGTTTATGAAACATGCGGGCCAGCCAGTGCATCGGCGATACTGCGGTCTTAATCGACCGAAACTTGCATGCGCCGACTATCGCGCCGCCTCTACACTTTGGCCATGTATCTGGCGATGCCGGTGATCTTGTATCGCCTTGCATTTCGCGGCTTGCGTAACCGTGGCTATTTTTCGCGCTGGTTAGAGCGTTTTGGTTGGTTTCGCGATCCTTCGTTTGAATCGTCGATCTGGGTGCACGCGGTGTCGGTCGGCGAGTTCAATGCGGCGATTCCGTTGATCCAAGAGCTGATGCGCCGCCATCCAGATTTGCCAATGGTGGTGACGACAATCACGCCGACCGGGTCTGATCGGGTGCTCAAGCAGTTTGGCGCGCGCGTATTTCATGTGTACTTGCCCTACGATTTGCCCGCGGCGATTGAGCGATTTTTTGCCCGCATCAAGCCGCGTATCGCGGTGGTAATGGAAACCGAGATCTGGCCGAATTTGTATTTCGCCTGTCGCGAACATCAAATTCCGATCTTTATTGCTAACGCGCGGTTGTCAGAACGCAGTATGCGCGGTTACGGGCCGGCCATGTCACTGATCACCGAAGCGGTGCGCTGTGCAAGCTTGGTCGCCGCGCAATCGCAGATTGATGCTGAGCGATTTCTGCAACTCGGCGCTGCTAGGGACCGCGTGTGCGTGGTGGGAAACATCAAATTTGATATGGCGGTGCCGGACGGTTTGCATGAGATCGCCCGCGAATGGCGCCAAGCCTGGGGCGCGTTGCGGCCGGTGTGGATTGCCGCCAGCACCCATGAGGGCGAAGAGTCGGCCGTTTTGCAGGCGCACGCTCGTATACTCGGCCGCTTTCCCGATGCGCTGATGATCCTGGTGCCGCGTCATCCGGAGCGTTTTCGCGCGGCGATTTCTTTGTGTCGTTCGTACGGATTTCGAACCAGTTGTCGCAGCGAGGATCAAATTGCGGCGCTCGATTCGCAGTGTTTTGTAGTCGATACGATGGGCGAATTGCTGAAGTTTTACATGTGCGCGGACGCCTGTTTTGTCGGCGGCAGCTTGGATCGCATTGGCGGTCACAACGTGTTGGAGCCGGCAGCCTTATGCAAGCCGATCCTAATCGGACCTTACACCTTCAATTTCGCTGAAATAACCGACACCCTGGTGGGCGAAAACGCGGCAATCCGGGTTGCTAACGGTGCTGAACTGGGCACTCAAGTGATCCGAGTTTTGAGTGATGGCAAGCGCGCCCTAGCGATGGGGCGCGCCGCACTGGCGGTGGTCGAACGCGAACGCGGCGCGGTGCCGCGCACCATGTTGGCCATCGAGGCGATCTTGAGCGACAGTCCTACTTCAGCAAGGCATTGACCGCTTGCAAATCCGCCACGGTGATGGTGCCGGCGGCTTGTTTCAAGCGCAGTGAGTTCAGCAGGTAGTCGTGACGCGCGCGGGCATAGTCGCGTTGCGCCTGGAACAGTACTTGTTGGCTGATGAGCACGTCGACAATGGTACGCGTGCCGACTTCAAAACCGGCTTGCGTGGCGTCCAGTGCGCTCTGCGCGGAAATCTGCGCTTGTTTGCGCGCTTCAACCTCGGAAATGCCGGCGGCGACCGCGCGAAAGGCGGTGCGCGTGGTGCGCACCACGGCGCGCAGTTCTTGCTCATAGCGGTCTGCTGCAGCGTCGCGATTGTGGGATTCCTGGCGCACCCGCGATTGCGTGGCGAAACCTTCGAAAATCGGCACATTTAAGGTGATGCCAAAACCGTGATCACGAAAATCGCCATCGGCTGGAAAGTTCAAACTGTTTGAGCTGCGAGTGCCCAAGCTGGTTTGGTCCGACCAACTGTAATCGGCGCCCACCGTGGGAAAATGAGCCGCTTTGGCGGTGGCGATCGCTTCTTCAGCTTGTTTCAGTTCGAATCGGCTAATGGCGAGAGCCGGGCTCTCGGCTTCCGCGGTCTGCACCCATTCTTCGGTGTTGTCGGGGGCCGGACGGTTCAACTTGATCTCGTCGGCGAGGGCTCGCACGTCGCTGACCGGCTTGCCTGTTAGTTCGCCGAGTGCCTCATAGGCATCGTCGAGTTGGTTCTGCGCCAAAATGGCCGCTGCGCGGGCGCCGTCGTAACGCGCACGCGCTTCGTGCACATCGGTAATGGCCGATAAACCAACTTCAAAGCGTTGATCGGCTTGTTCGAGTTGGCGCTTGACGGCGGTTTCTTCGGCTTGTGCCGCGTTCAGGTTGGTGCTGGCGGTCAGCGCGCCAAAATAAGCGGTGGCGACACGCACGATCAAATTGTCGAGCGCCGCATCGTAACTGGCGGCAAAACGCGATTCACCGGCCCGTGCGCTGCGCAGCCGCGTGTAATTGGCATGGTTGTAAATGCTCTGCGTCAGTCGTAATTGGTAAGTGCGCGTGTTGGTATCACCGGCGCCTTGGGCGCGACCAAAACTCACCGTGCCGTTTGGGTTTGGAATGGAGGTGATCGATGAACTGCTGCTGTTGGAATTGCCATAGGAGGCCGAGCCGCTTAAGTTGGGCAGCAACGTGGAACGCGCCTGGATCACGCCTTCACCCGCCGCGTACATCGCAGATTCGGCAGCGGCGAGCTGCGGATCACTGGCGCGCGCCATATCGTAGATTTGCGT
Organism: uncultured Xanthomonas sp.; assembly: GCA_964561825.1. Lineage (GTDB taxonomy): Bacteria > Pseudomonadota > Gammaproteobacteria > Xanthomonadales > SZUA-5 > JADKFD01. The sequence goes on along the minus strand of CAZLSB010000171.1, from coordinate 886 downwards.
CAAATCGGCGGCACTGGCGCCGCCAGCAAAAGCCGACAAGCCGGCGAGAAGTGCAAGAGTCAGGGATTGGCGACGCATGAATAACCTCGTTAACAGATCAGAATTCGAATCGGGACGCGGGCTGCGCGCCTTTCAAGTAGGGTAAATCAGTTTCAAACAAACTTTTGGTGTCCAGATAGTCTGGAACTTGGCGCGTGATCAACACCGCTTCCATGGCGGGTGAGCGTCCATGAATCACAAACAACTTGCCACCGGGCTTCAACCAACGCGTGAATGCCTCCGGAACCTCAGCGACCGCGCCGGTGACCGCAATCGCATCGAAACTCTGTGCGGGCTGGTAATCAAAGGCATCTTGCAGCAGCACCTGGCAATTGCGAATACCGCTGGCACTGATCCGGCCACGCGCGCGATCAGCCAAATCGCTGTGTCGCTCGATAGAAACCACCTGGCGGGCTAAGCGCGCCAAACAGGCGGTCACAAAGCCACTGCCGGTGCCAATTTCCAGTACGTCTTCCTCGCCGCTCAGTTCCAGGGCTTGCAACAATCGCCCTTCGACGACTGGCTTCATCATGAACTCGCCGTGTTCCAGCGGGATCGACAAATCGGCAAACGCCAACTTGCGGTGCCGCGCCGGCACGAAGTCCTCGCGTTTGATTTCGCCGAGCACATCCAGCACGCGCGCATCAAGCACCTCCCAAGGTCGAATTTGTTGTTCGACCATGTTGAAGCGAGCACGTTCAAAATTGAGCGATCCGGCCATGGCGATTTCTAAATTCCCTATTAAAAGCAGGACGCCAAGGGTAGCGGTCCGCGGCTGGTTTGCTCAAGCGCGCAGATTGAGTCGCGCCGTCCTTGCCAGATAAGTGCCAGAGGTCATCGGAAGTGC
>CAZLSB010000170.1:0-8963 GCA_964561825.1 uncultured Xanthomonas sp. | reverse complement strand
GCCGCAGACGCCGTTCAGCCGCTTAACCCGAAGGGCCGGAAGCGCTTTTGGCGCAATAGCAAGCAGAAAGACGAAGAAAATACAATAGAACTACCGGAATATTCGTCACCGCTGTGCGCCAAAAGCGCTTCCGGCGCACTCTCGATGAAAGTCCGACAGGCTGCTAGGTTCAACTACGTCGATTGCGCGTTGCCTTGTTGCAACTGCCGCAGCGCTGCAATCGCGATCGGATCCAGCCCTGCCCCGTCTGCATTCATGTACGCGATGAGGCTGCTGCGCATGCCGGGTGTCCAGAAACTGCGCAAATGTTCGGCGCTGGCGATGATGGGCTGCTCGCCCGGCAGACTGCGCAAATTGCGCGCAATTTCGTTGGCCATGCGTAGAAGTTTTTCGACTTTCATGGACTTTCCGGGTGAGATGAACCATATGGCAAAACGGATTCCACCACAAACTGCGCGCCGTTAAACACCAACGCGCTATCGCGTCTGGCCACGGCCAGCAGCGTCATACCATGCAACACCGCGCGGTCGATCGCCAGTGAGGTCGGCGCGGAAATCGCCACCAGCGTGGCCGCGCCAAACACCGCGGCTTTTTCCACCATTTCGAAGGAACAGCGGCTGGTGATAAGCAAAAATCCGTCACCCGGCTGGTGTCCGGCGCGCAACAAGGCGCCGATCAGCTTATCGAGCGCGTTGTGTCGACCGACATCCTCGCGCAGCGCCAGGATTTCACCGTCCGCGCTGCACCACGCCGCCGCGTGCACCGCATGCGTGCGCTGATTGATCGACTGCGACTGTTCCAACGCGTCCAGCGCGCGTCGAATCGCCGCCAACGCGACGGTCGGCCGCGTATGCGCGCGCACGGCGGCTAGTGGCAGGGCATCCAGCTGGGTGATGCCACACAAACCGCAGCCGGTGCGACCTGCGGTATTGCGCTCGCGGCTGGCAGCCCGCGGACAGACATCCGGCGCCGGTGTGACACGCAGTTCGATGCCGGCCGCTTGCACGTGTAGCTCCACGCTCTGAATATCCGCCGCGCGCTTGATCAAACCTTCGGTCAAACAAAAACCGTAGGCGAAATCGTGCAAATCTTGCGGCGTGCTCATCATCACCGCGAACGGCGTAGGACCGAAAAACACATTCACCGCAGTTTCGACCGCAATCTCGCGCGACAATACGGGGTGCGATTGCACAGCCGAGAAATAGCGCACCTCGACCGGAATAGGCACCGATGCCGGCAATTTTGCGGCCTGCACATCTTGCCTATCGAGGCTAGAGCGGATCACGCTGCCGGATTTCCTGTGCTCGGTATTCGCTGCGATGCGTCGCAGTTTATCAGGCGACACGCTAACCTTTTGCGCCCCAGCGCCGTCCAAGCTGCATGTTTACGCGCGCGGATGCCGAATTGCTGCGGGTGGCGAGCACTGACCCGTCTCGCGAAAGTCGCAAAGATGCACTGGTCTGGATGGGCCAATTGCGCGGCGAAACGGGCGCTGCGGCGATCGCACCATTTTTGACCGATGACCTCGACGCCAAAATACGCGAACACGCTGGCTTTGCGATCTCGCAAAGTCGCTCCGCGCGACGCGCCGAGTTGCTGATTAAACAAGCGCAGCACGACAGCAATAGCCAAGTGTGTTCGCAAGCGTGGTTTTGGCTGGCGCAGACCGGCGACGCTCAAGCGGGCAGAGCGATCGGCGCCGCCGTGCAAAACGAGCCCGCCGAACAGGTGCGCAAACAAGCGATCTTTGCGTTGTCACAACTACCCGAGCAGCGCGCTGCAAACACGATCGAATCAAATCTCGTCCCTGCGCATTCTACCGACTAATCACGCGAATCAAACACCACTACATCCTGCGGGTTGCGGACCGTGAAGTATTGGCCGGTTACGCCGTCGGCATAGGTGGGGAAACCTAAGGTGCGAATTTGCACGTTTTGGCCTTGTGACATGCAAAACGACACTTCGGTTGGGTTGTTGCTGTCGATGACGCCACCGACTACCGTGCCGGAATCGAAATAAGCGCTCGTGCCGTCGTTGAACTTCACGCCCAGCTCTATCGCGAACGGTCGGTTGCCCAGTTGCGCTTGGCTGGCGGGTGTTATACGAATCGAGAAATAACCACCGCGATCGCCAATGGCAATGGGCGGAATCACTTGCGCACCGGAACGCGCGGGCAGCCGGATGTTGGCCAGCGTCTGGTTTCCCGTAATGACTTCCAACGTGGCCGCGCCCATATCCGGCGGCAGCCAAAATGCCACCGGCGCTAATAACACGGGCTGCCCAGGCGTGGCGGGTACGGTGACGCCGGCGAATGCACCGGAACGCAGCACATTACCTTTCATGATCAATCCGCCGACCAAACGCCGATCATTGCCTTGCAGCGTGATTTCGGTGGCGGTCACGCCTGGCAAGATGCCCGGATTGCCGAAGGTTTTGATGCTGTAAAAGGCGGCACAAGCCACACCCGTAGTGGCCGGTAAATTGACCACGGCCAGCGGTTCGGCCCGATTTTCAAAGACGGCGCTGACATGCCGTGCGCCGCTCATCAGCACGTTACATTGAGCGCCGTTGTTGGCATCACAGCCCACCCAAGCAACAAAGCGGGTTCCCGCCGCTGGGTTAGCAAGCAAGGTGAGTTGGGTGCCCACCGGGAAACTGGCATTACAAGCCGCGCCACAGTTGAGACCGGCGACGCTGCTGGTGACCAAGCCGCTGCCGTTGCCAAGCTTGGCGACCGAGATGAACTGCGAGCCTGCTGACCTGGGCAGCACGAAATCCCAGATACCGCGACCGTAGGTGGAAAATCGCGCGATGCCTTGCGCATCCACAAAATCCACGTCCCAATAGGCCTGATTGGGCGCGCCTAGCCCGCTGATATCCTGCCAGGTATTCGTCGCGCTATCAAAATAGTAAGGTCCAAGCTCAGTCGCGGCGAATAGATGCTCGCCATTGCTGGATAAAGCCAAGTCAAAAACCAGCGTACTGGGTAGCCCAGTACTGAGCGACGTAAAACTATCGCCATTGTTGGTGGAAACATACACGCCGGGATTTGAATAGCCTGCGCCAGCCACGTAGATCTTTCCAGGGGTCACTGGATCGACCAGAATGCGGTTGCCAAAGAAATAATGATTATTCGGCATGCCAGTGCTGGTTCGTGACCAAGCACCAGCACCCATTTGTCGAAAGAACTGCGCTTCATCGTTAATGGCATAACGGCTATTGCCGTCGGTCGAAAAAGCAACGGCAGTCACTTTGGAATTGAAGTCGAACGGGATCTCAGCATGGGTGAAGTTGACACCATCACTAGTCAGGTTGATCAAGCGCTGGCCGCTACCGCTAAGATTGCCGCCGGCCAGCAGGATTCGTAAGGGATTGAGCGGATCAACGGCCAGCGGCGGCAGGAAAAACCAACCTGTGAAGTTGTTTTCTTCAAAACGCCAGAGCTTCAATCCACTCTGACCCGTCATACTTGTTCGGGTATCCAACATCACAAAGCCAGGGTACACCATCCACAGGTTCTTACCCCCATCAGCCGATTCCAGATGACCGTAATCACCACTAATCGTTTGCACGTAGGGTTCGATGGCGCCAGTGGGTGCTAGCGCCTTCTGATAGCCTTGATCTTGCGCGCCGGCGAGCACCGCAAAGGGCGGTGTGCGCTGCGTGTAAGTGCCGTAGTACTGCGACACATTCATGCCATTCAAGTTGAGATTCTGTACCGTTTGCGTGTGATCCAAAGATTCATACAAGCCGCCATCGGTGCTGATATAAACGCGCTCCTGCCCGGCATTATCTAAACTCACATCAATATTGGTGATATCTGCGTGTAGCTTAATGGCAGGATTTGGATAATACTCCGTCCAGTTATTCACCATAATCCAGCTGATACCGCCATCAGCCGTTCGAAATAGATTAACTCCACCGACATAAGCACGCAGCGGATCGTTACCAGAACTTTCTGCCGAATTTAGCTTGAAGAATTTAGTTGGGACTGGGCTGACTGCGATCCAAGTACGGCCACCATCCACTGAGCGCAGCACTTCGGTTTTATTACTTGATGGCCTTGAATAAAATGCATAAAGGAAGACTTGGCCACCTGATACGCCGCCGCTCAGCGCAATATCGTCCTCACTGGCCAGCGTAAATCCTAAAGGCAGCGTGGCCAGCGGAACCAAGGTATGCGCGCCCGGCGAAATGGTGGATAGCTGGGCTCCATCTAGCAGAAAAACCTCGCTAGAACCATAAGGCGGTGAAAACAGTGCGACTTGATCACGTTTACCGACAAACTGACGCGCGGTGAAACTTTGACCACGATCATTTGACGAATACAAATGCGGTTTCCAATCAGTTGCGGTGAAATCGTAATGCACGCGCAGCAGATAAACCTCGGCCAGCGTTGGGTCACGACTCACCAAGTCCATCGTGTACCAGGGATTGGCCAGCGTGGTGCCCGCATTGGCGGTCCAGCTCAGGCCACCGTTATCACTGCGGAAGACCCCGCGCGGACTGTCGCTGGCGATCAATAACCGTTCGCCAAGACCGCCGCCCAAGCGTTCCAACGAACTGCTGGAGAAGCTAGCGCCGTCGTTCGGGCTGCGCCAATCAAGCAACGCGCGAGAGGCACGCCAGACGTTGCCGCCGGCCGATAGCACGGTTAGGCGGTTGCCTGCAGCGTCATAGTTGGCCGCCATGACCCGTCCGGCCTGGTTGTTGCTACCACGCTCCACCCAGTTGCCGCTGATCGCGGCGCTGCTCACTTTGCGCAAGTCCCCCGCCGACGCGCCCGCTTTCAGTTGCTGGGCACGCAGCGCTTCATGTTGGGCAAAGCGGGCGGCGCGAAAGTCCGCATCTTGCCGCCGCCAATCCACATCCGGCGCGGCGCGATGCAGATATTCGATCCAGGCGCGGCGTCGTTCACCGAAATTGGCGCCCTCACCAGGCTCATCGATGGGAGCAGGAAAAATAGCATCGTGGGTGACCGTCAGCAGGCTTGGCGCCTTGCTCAACAGCAGGCCTGCACTGGCGATCGCCAACAGCGCCAGAACTGCGAATCGAAGTTTCATTGCGCTAATCCCGGCATCCGAAAGGCGAGTTTAGTACGGGTTCTGGCCTAGTGGAACTACTTAGAAGAGGTTCAGAAACAACTCGGACCCACACGCTCGGCGGGTTCTGTTGCATGTTTTGCGGTATTCGCAGCAACGGGGAAGCTTGGGATGCACGAAATGATCTCCCTTTGCCCCACCGCTGCGCCAAGCACAAATGGGACTGGGCTTAGGGCGTGTGGATGCACGTACTGCTGCCGCCCTGGCCGAAGCTGTGCAAGCGCAATCGGCGACTACGGCGATCGCAGCTACTTTGCCAACCGTGTTCCACTGGTGCAGGCGCGCGTGATGTTTGCCGCCGGTCAGTTTGAGACCGCGCAGCAAACGCTCGACATCGCTTGGCAAGCAGACCAACAGGGTCTACGACTGCACCACGCACAACTGCTCGCCGAATTTAATTGTTGGGCGCGCAGCTCGCCGCGCAGCGCGGTGAGGAGCAAGCAGCGGAGCTACAGAGCGCGGCACTGAGCGATCTGCCGGCTGACTCAGTGACCGCCACCCGGTGCGCGCAGCCATCCAGGCGCAAATCCTGCTCACCCGCGCTGATCCATTATCTGCGTCAGATCGACTGCTGTTGGAACAAGCGGTTAGCACTTTGCGCGAAGCCCATCACCCAGAATCTGCGTTGTTGTTGGCGGCGCAGCGCCGGCTGCGGCGGTGACATCGCTTTGATGGCATTGGCAAGAAACTCGTGCCATCCGGAAGCCCCGCATCGACTAGCCTGCCGGGTACCTCAACGCGTAAAAAGCCACCGCCTGATGAGCTTGGTGTAGCGCGGCATGACGATGTAGACCATCAAAAACACCACAATTCCGGTGCCGACTAAGGTGTCCAATAGCCGGTAGTTTGGCGCGCCAAGCTCATGCATGAGCAGTTCAAGCGCCCAAGTGGAGCCAAGAACCAAAGGGTAAATGGCCGACCACGTCACTAGTAGCTGTTTCCAGCGCACCGGCACTGTGGCGTTTGCGCCACCCGGCGTAAACCAATAGTCCAGTCCGCTGCTGACGAAAAAATCATCGCCACTAACCAATATCGGTTTCACCTTGTCAATCAATCTGGCACGCACTGGTGAATGCATCCATTTACCCAGATTTTCCGGTGTGTCAAAGCGAATGATGACCGTGTAGGCCTCGGTCAACCCCGCGACCGGGCGCACGATATGCCAATCCAGAAGGCCAACCGAGGCTTTGCAAAGCGGCCCAATTTCGTCAAGCCAAACCTGGTATTCAGCCTGCTTGTGCTGCTGCACGCGGTGCGTGATGACGGCAGTCGCACCTTGATCTGCATCCATTGCCAAGACTCCGTGTCCGTACAGTGTTTTTTTCAATCCTCGCCCTCATCCTCAGCACGCTCCGTATCTGGCAGTTCTTCATCGCTAGCGTCGTCATCCCAATAAATCTTGCCGTTCTCTCGGCAAATAAAGGCTTTTTTCTCGTCTGGGCCAGCTGCGCTCACCCACTCAAAGCTAGACAATAAGTCGTTAAAGTTGATCGTGAGCTTCGATTGCATCTCGTCGAAATCCCGCGCTTTTGGGCTGCCAAAAATCTTAGCACTGCGCCGCTATTTGCCCCAATCAAGCAACTCAGACGGCAATCGCGCATGTTTGGCCCGCACATAGGCCGTGATGCCTTCCTTCAGCGCCTGACTGGACTTCTTTTCAGGCTGAAGTGGCCCAAACAAGCTCAGATGAATATCCGCACTCGCATGCCGACCTAAGCTGCGGACGACGACCCGATCGGCTTGCGTTTCCCATACGATCACCGAACCCGGGCCAACTCCCAGTGCACGCCGGATGGCGGCAGCGACGGATACTTGTGCTTGCGCGGTCAGTTTACTTTGGGCGCTCATGTCGAACCATTACCATGCTAATAAAATCCAGCTTAGTGGACGTAGATTGCTGTCGCAACCGACTAGACCTTAATCCTGCTAGGACAGACACGCCGTTCTACCGACATTACGGCCCTTCGGGACGGGGCTTGTTTTTGGGCTTCTCTTCTACCGACATTAGGTCCCTACGGCACAAACTATTGTCGGCGACCGCGCGTGCGGCTGCGCCAGTGGTCTCCGCACAAACAGCGGCGCAGCAAGCTGCATTTTCAGCAGAGCTGACGGCTGCCGTGCTCTGCCCCGGCAGATTCAGGATCAAGCCAAACTTGGGTTGATGAGCACTTTCGCACCGGTGGCTCGCACGCCATAAACCGCGATTGCCTCCGGGGACAGCGCCTGCGCCAGCGAAACGGTGCGCGTGTAGTGGCTGGCAAACGTGGTCTTCAACTCGGCGGCCACGCGCTCGCGCAGCTGTTGCGCGGCGCTAGATCCGATCTTTTGCAAGAACGGGAACAATAGCCATCCGCCCATGCCCCAGGCCATACCGAAGTTGCGGTTGAGCTCGGTGGGACCTGAATCAAGCATGCCGTACAAATAAACCTGCTTGTGCGTGGCTGATCCGTAGCGGCTGTATTCGGTGGCTTTTCGATTGATTGCCACTTCCATGCAACTGAGGATTTGCCCGGCCAATTTGCCACCGCCGATGGCGTCGAAGGCGATCGTGGCACCGCTGGCAATCAGCGCGTCGGTCAACTCGGTCAGAAAATTCGGCGAGCTGACATTGCAGACCAAGCTCGCACCCTGCTGACGCAGCAGGGTTTCCTGCTCTGCCTTACGCACGATGTTAACCAGCGCGATGCCGTCTTTCAGGCACAGGCGATTGAGCATCTGTCCCAGATTGGATGCCGCCGCGGTATTGACCAGCGCGCTATGACCTTCGCGTCGCATCGTCTCCACCATACCGAGCGCAGTAAGCGGGTTGACGAAACAAGAAGCACCGTCTGCCGGCGTGGCGTCAGGCGGCAGCAACAGGCACTGGTTGGCGGCAATGCAGCGGAACTGCGAATACATGGCGCCACCGATCAATGCCACCGTCTTGCCGAGCAGCGCTTGTGCAGCCGCTGAGGCGCCTGCTTTGACGACCACGCCAGCTCCTTCGTTGCCGACCGGCAGGGATTGCCCAACGCGACCGGCCATCGCTTTCATCAACTTATCCGGAATGCGCGCGGTCAGTATGGGTTGGGTCGCGCTGCCGGACAGCTGCATCGTGCTCAGGTCGGCTGCGCCAAACAGCAGCCCCAAATCAGATGGATTAATCGGCGTGGCTTCGATGCGCACCACCACCTCCTCCGGCCCCGGCTCAGGAATCGGCACACGCTGTAACGAAAGTTCAAGCTCACCATCGGCGCGTATCAGCGAGCGAAGTTGCAATGCAGTGCCAGCAGTGTCGTCGGTCATGGCGGTGCCTTGGGTTAGAAGCGTGGATGTGCGTGCAACGCGGCCGAGTCTACCGTTGTCAAACGCTGATGGCTCGCACCCAACCGGAATCATCAGAGTCCCCGCCGCACGATGCGGCAAACGTAGCGCGGCTCCGTGCGCGCGGGGGGTTGCATTGTGCGAAAACAGCGTTCGCGCCGGCGGCCGCGGCTCCTTGGGCGAGCCCCGGGCGCCATTAAACCTAGAAACCTCAGTTGGACGGGGTGGAGTGTGCGGTTATGGTGGGTGAAAGCCGGCAAGCTTGCGCGGCATGCGGCGCGCCGGCTTGAACGCCTGCAAGCTGTGCTTGCAGGCCGGGGTGAATAGCTCTTCTATTCCAACGAGTTGCAACGCAGACCCTGTGCGGAAACTTTAGACACAGGCGCAGGGTCCAGCCCTCACGTGCACACGCTGATTGCAAGCCCGAGCTTGGCCGACGCGAGGACCCGGCCTGTCACGGCTACAATTGGAAGCCCGAAACGCACCCAATACTCGATTGGTGCGAGTACCGGTCGCCCCGGCGCGCTTATTCGCGCATCAAACTGAGTGGGACTTTCG
>CAZLSB010000169.1:0-9092 GCA_964561825.1 uncultured Xanthomonas sp. | reverse complement strand
TTTTTGGTGGCGATGCCGATCAGCATCAGCAGCCCGATCAGCGCCGGCAGCGACAGCAGCGTGCCGGTCAGCCACATCAGCCCGAACGCACCGCCGGCCGACAGCGGCACCGCCATCAAAATGATCAGCGGGTGGCTGGCGTGGTTGAACAGCAGCAGCAGCACGGCATAGACGCAGAACAGGCCAGCCGCCATCGCCAGCGCGAAGCCGACGAAGAGTTCGACGAACACCTCCGAATCGCCGGTGTTCTGCATCTGCACGCCGGGTGGCAGTTGCTGCAGGGTGGGCAGCTTTTGAACCTCGGTCATCACGTCGCCCAAGGGGCGGCCGTTGAGCTCGGCGGTGAAGGTGATATTGCGCTGGCGGCCGAAGCGGTCGACCTGCGAGGGGCCGGCGCCACGGCGGATCTCGGCCACCGCTGCCAGCGGCACGGTGCCGCCCTTGCTGCTGGGCACGCGCAACAGTAACAGCATGGCGTCATCGGAGAGTGAATCTTCGGCTACGCGCACGCGGATCGGCACTTGGCGGTCAGGCAGGTTGAGCTTGGCTAGGCGCTGGCGGAAATCGCCGCTGGTGGCGATGCGCGCGGCTTCGGCGATGGCCAGCGTGGACACGCCCAGATCCGCAGCGCGCCGTGCGTCGGGCACAATCACCAGCTCGGGGCGTAGCAGCGAGGCGGTCGAGCTGATGGTGCCGAGGCCCGGCAGCGAGCGCAGGTCCTTCTCGAAGCTGGCCGCGGCCGCGTACAGACGCGCCGGGTCGTCACCGCTGAGCACGATCATCAGCTGCTCGCCGGGTTCGCTGCTCAGGAAGCGCTGGCGCACGCCGGGCAGAGTGTCGAGGCGTTCGCGCACCTCGCGCTCCAGCTCCTTCTGCGAGCGGTCGCGTTCGCCCGCCGGGCCCCAGTCGAGCACCATCGTCACCTTGCGCACGGCGCCGATGCCGCTGACGGCCGGATCGCCCAAGTCCAGCACGCCGCCGACGGTGGCATAGGTCTGCTTGAGCTCGGGCAGGTCGGCGATCAGCGCGCGGGCGCGCTCACTCACCGCCGCAGTCTGCTCCAGGCGTGCGCCCGGCGGCAGCTCCAGGCTGAGGTTGCTGCGTCCCAGGTCCGAGCCGGGGATGAAGGTGGCGGGAATCAGCGCCGCTACGCCCAGCGAGGCGACGAACATCAGCAGCGCCAGGAACAAGGTCAGGAAGCGATGGGCCAGCGCCCATTCGACCATGCCCAGATAGCGCGCCATCAGCCGCGATTCCTGCTCGACGCGCGGCTTGGGCTTGAGCTGGTAGGCCGCCATCATCGGCGTCAGCAGGCGCGCGACCATCAGCGAGAACAGCACCGCCGTCGCCGCGGTCCAGCCGAATTCCAGGAAGCACTTGCCGGCGATGCCGGGCATGAAGGCCACCGGGATGAACACCGCGGCGAGCGTGGCCGAGGTGGCGATGACGGCTAGGCCGATCTCGTCGGCCGCTTCAGTGGCCGCCTGCTTGGGCGGCTTGCCCATCGCTAGGTGGCGATCAATGTTCTCCACCTCGACGATGGCGTCGTCCACCAGGATGCCGACCACCACCGCCAGCGCCAGCAAGGTGATCAGGTTGAGGCTGAAGCCGAACAGCCACATCACGCCGAAGGTTGGGATGATTGACAGCGGCAGGGCCAGCGCCGAAATCCAGGTCGCGCGCCAGTCGCGCAGAAACCACCACACCACCAGCACCGCCAGCAGCGCGCCTTCCCACAGCATGGCCATGGAGGAATTGAACGAATCGCGTACTTCGTCGATGGCCGTGCTGACCAGCGTGAACCTGATCCGCGGGTGCTCCGCCTGCAGGCGCGCAATGGCGGCGTCCACGCCCTCGCCGACCTTGATCTCGCTTGATCCGCGCGTGCGACTGATGGCGAAGCTGACCACCGGCTTGCCGTCGATCATCGCCAGCTGGCGGCGCTCGGCTTGGCCGTCGGTGATCTTGGCCAGCGCCGACAGCGGCAGTTGCCGGCCGTCGGGCAGCACGATGGGGAACTGTTCCAGCATCTGCGCACTGTCCACGGTGCCCACAGCGCGGATTGCCTGTTCGCCGCTGCCCAGCGTGGCGCGCCCGCCCGAGCGCTCAAGCTGGCTGGCGGCGAGCTGCTGCGACACTTGACCGGCGGTGATGCCATAGCCCGCCAGTACGCCGGGCCGCAGGTCCACTTGTACCTCGCGGGTGATGCCACCGCTGCGCGCCACTTGGCCCACACCCGGCACGGCGTACAGGGCCTTGTTGACTTCGTTGTCGACGAACCAGCTGAGTTCGTCCTCGCCCATCGACTCTGACGCCACCGCGTAGGTCATCAATGTGCCGCCGACGATGTCGATCTTGGCGATCAGGGGTTCCTCGATGTCGTTGGGCAAGTCGATACGCACGCGCGTCACCGCGTCGCGCACTTCGTCCAGGGCCTCGTTGATGTCCTTGCCGATCTTGAACTCGACCGCGGTTATCGAGCTGCCTTCCACCACTACCGAGGTGAGCTTGCTGATCCGCGGGATGCTGGCGATCGAATCCTCGATCTTGCGCGTGACCTCGGTTTCTAGCTGGTTGGGCGTGGCGCCGGGCTGGGTCACCGTGACGGTGATGCCCGGGAACGCGATGTCGGGGAAGCGCGAAACTGCCAGCTGCTGGAAGCCGAACAGCCCCACCATCGTCAGCAGAATGAACAGCAAGATGGCCGGCAGCGGCCGGTTGATGGACCAGGCGGAGAAGTTCATCAGCTTATTCCGCGCTGGCGGCGACGACGCGCACGCGGTCGCCATCGGCCAGGAAGCCGGCGCCTTCGATCACCACGCGCTCGTCGGCCTGCACGCCATCGACGATCTGCACTAGGCTGTCCTGGCGAAAGCCCAGCGTGACGCGCCTTTGCGCCACGATGTCGCCGTCGCCCAGCACGAACACGTAGCGGTAGCCGTCGCGTTCGACCACTGCTTGGTCTGGCAGGGTGCGCGCAGGCTGCGCGCCGAGCAGCAAATCGCCCTGCGCGTACATCCCAGCGCGCAGCGCGCCGGGTGCGGGCAGGTCGACGTACACCGTGCCGGTGCGGCTCTGCGCGTTGAGCGTGGGCGATACCACGCGCACCGTGCCTTCCACCGCCGCGCCGTCCGGACCCAGCAGGCGCGCTTGCGCACCGGGCGCCACCAGGATTAGCTCCCTTTCCGGCAATTCGGCGCGCCACTCCAGGCGGCCGTCGCGGATCAGGCTGAGCAGTTCGGCGCCCGCCGCTACCACCTGGCCCGGCTGCACGTTGCGCTGGGCCACCACGCCGGCATGTGGCGAGCGCAGGGTGGTGAAGCTAAGGCGCAGGCGCGCGTTGTCGAGCTGGGCCTGCGCGGTCTGGCGTTGCGCCTTGGCGCCGAGTTCGCCGGAGATCAACTGGTCGGCATCGCTGTCGGCGATCAGTCGGTCGCGCTTGAGGCGCTCACCGCGGCGAGCGTTGGCGCTGGCAACGGCGAGGTTGGCCTCGGCCTGGGCCAGGGCGGCCTGTGCTTGGCGCAACTCCATCGCCAGGCTGCGATCGTCCAGCCGCAGCAGCGGCTGCCCGACGCTCACCACGGCGCCCAGTTCCACCAGCACCTGCGCCACGCGCTGGCCGGAAAGCTCCACACCCAGCGAGATCAGCTCCCAGGCCGCCACCGATCCGGACGCCGTGATGCGCCGCGGCAGCGCCTGCTCGGTCGGCGTGGCAACGCTGACGGTCAGGCTGGGCTGGATCGGGGGAACAGCGACCGGTTCCTTCGAACAAGCACTCAGGCCCAGGGCCAGCAGGATCAGTGTGCTTGCGACAAATAGGCGGGGCATGTGCGGTCCACGGTAGAAGCCAAGCCGCGATTGTCGCAAACGCCAGGTCGGTTGGGAGTGAGCGGTGCGCTGTCCGGTGCGCAGCTTTGTTGAGTTCGGACTGTCCAAACGGTAGCTCTGGCGGGTTCGGACTTGTACAAACGCTGTTGCTGTTGCTGTTGCTGTTGCTGTTGCTGTTGCTGTTGCTAGCAGCCCGTCGGGCTTTGCGCGTGAGATGCGTTGAGGCTTAAGCGGAGGGCTGCAAGGCGCGGCGCGCAGGCAATGGCTCTTCCATGCTTAAGCGTCGCAGCGCAAACACCGTCCATACGCGCAACCCGAAGGGCCGGACGGCCTTTTGGCATAGTGCAGACTCGAAAGTAAAGTGGAAGCCTTCAAAATCAATACGAGAATGAGTGGAAAACGAACGCCAAAAGGACTTCCGACGCACGCGCGGGGAAAGCCCGACAGGCTGCTAGGTTAAATCAACAGCAGCGCAGCAAGCTCCTCTCCACAAAAGCGCGTCGTTCCCACTCGTTTCGCCAATCCTCACTTCGCACGCGCTACTGTAGTGAGATGACTAACTCTTTAACCGACTTGCAGCAGCGCGCCCGTGCCGGCCCGTTTTTCGTGGTGCTAAATGGTCGCTCGGGGCATGGTGATACGGATGTCACGTGTGCGCGTATCAAGGCCGTGCTGGACGCGGCAGGGCGCAGCTATGAGTTTTTGATTGTCGAGCCGGCGCAACTGGAAACGACGGCGGCGCGTGCGGTGCAGTTGGCGCTCGCGCGCGGCGGCGTAGTGGTGGCGGCGGGCGGGGATGGCACCATCAATACGGTTGCGTTGGCGGTGATCGGAAGTGGTGTGCCGTTTGCCGTGCTGCCGCAGGGTACTTTCAACTATTTCGGGCGTGCCAATCACATCCCGGAAGATCCAACGGCGGCGGCGCAGGTGCTGGTTGATGGTGAGCTAAAGCCGGTACAGGTCGGTCGGGTCAATGAGCGGATTTTCCTGGTTAATGCCAGCATCGGGCTCTATGCCAAGTTGTTGGAAGTTCGCGAAGTGGATAAAGCGCGCTTCGGCCGCTGGCGTTTCGTGGCGCTCGCGTCGGCTTTATTGACCTTGCTGCGCGCGCATCGACAATGGGATCTGAGCATTGAATCGGAGGGGGAACGGCGCTCGGTGCGCACTCTGGCGCTGTTTGCCGGCAACAATAGCCTGCAACTGGAGCGGATCGGCATCCAGCCTGAGCATCTTGCCGCACTGGATCGCGGTGAGTTGGTCGGCACCATGTTGCGCCCGATCAGTGCGCTGGGAATGATGGGGCTGATCCTGCGCGGCACGTTTGGGCGGCTGGGTTATGCCGAGCAAGTGCAGAGCTTTGGGTTCCGAACGCTGTCGGTTGCGCCGCGCGGGCGGCGTCATATCAAGGTTGGCATTGATGGCGAGGTGTGCCGAATGCGCGCGCCCTTGCAGTTCAGTGTGGCCAGCGAGGCCTTGTGGCTGCTGGTGCCGGCGCCAGTTCCGGAATCGCAACCGCCGGTCGATGAGGCGCCCGCTTGAGCGTGCTGTTGCAGATTTCCGATCCGCATTTTGGCACCGAGCAGGCGCCAGTGGTGGCGGCGCTGACGCGTTTCACGCGCGAACTGGCACCCGCATTGCTGGTGCTGTCCGGTGATTTGACACAACGCGCGCGGCGCAGCCAATTTGCTGCGGCGCGGCGTTTTGTCGATGGTTTGGGTGTGCCCTTGCAATTGGCTTTGCCGGGTAATCACGATGTGCCACTTTTCAATTTGGCTGCGCGAATCTTCGCGCCCTTTGCCAATTATCTGCGCGAATTTGGCCCGCAGTTGGAGCCGGTGGTAGAAACCGCCGATATGCTGGTCATCGGCGTCAATACGACGATTCCGCGGTGGCACAAAGATGGCCGGGTCAGCGCGCAGCAAGTCGAACGCGTTGCCGAGCGTTTGGCGGCATCGGACAAAATGCTGCGTTTGGTCGTCACCCATCAACCGGTGCACGTGCCCAGGCTGTCGGAAGAAAAGAATCTATTGGTCGGGCGCAATGCCGCGGTGCAGCGTTGGGCTGCTGCGGGCGCCGACCTGATTCTTGGCGGGCATATCCATCTGCCCTTCGTACGGCCGCTAAGTGAGCGCTACCCGGCCCTGCCGCGCCGCATCTGGGCGGTGCAAGCGGGCACGGCGGTGTCATCGCGCATCCGCGCCGACGCGCCCAATTCAGTCAACGTCATTCGTTTTGATGCCACGCAAACACCGTTGACTTGCACCGTCGAACGCTGGGATTGCCACTTGCTGCAGGCGAGGTTTGTATTGGTCGAAGCGCACGTGTTGCTGCTTGATCGCAGCTGAAACGGACAACTCGGGAAGAATCGCCGCGCCGATTCGTGGTCCGAACGCTGTTGCGGTTGGTCGCCGTGGTTCCGCCAGACCCCCGCTCAGTTTGATGTGCGAATAAGCGCGTCGTCAGACCGGATCGACCGGGGCTGTACAAAAAAAGCGGGCCGCCAATCTTCATCGGCAATCGGCGGCTGGCGTAGTGCTGGGTTCCATGGTTGTTTGCAACTCGCGCACGGAGGCGAGTCGCTGTTGCGGATCGGGGTGGGCTTGTAGCCATTGCGGTGGCGTATCGGAGGGTGTGGCCAGCGTGGTCCATAACTCGACTGCGGCACTGGGATCGTAGCCGGCCTGGGCTAACAGCTGCAGTCCGGCGCGGTCGGCTTGCGCCTCGTCTGTGCGGGAGTAGGGCAGGGCTGTGCCGACCAGTGAGCCCAGACCTAACAAGGCGTACAAGGCTCGGGATGGCTGCGGACCCAGCTCTGCGCGATAACTTTGCACGGCGGCGACGGCCGCGTCGGCGGTAAATCCGCTGGAAACGCGCTGCGTGGCGTGATTTTTCTCAATATGGCCTAATTCATGGCTGATGATGGCGGCTAATTGCGCAGGCGAACCCGCTAATTTGAGCATGCCGGTCGACATGCCCAGTTTGCCACCCGGTAAAGCGAAGGCATTCGGTTTATTGTCCTCAAATACCACTATTTCCCAATTCTGTTCGGTGCTATTGGGAAGTTTGGCGATCAACTGATTAGCCACACAGCGCAGTAAGCGGGTCGATTCATAATCGGCGCTCAATTGCGATTTGCGTTTCAATTGATCGAAAGCCGTGGCGCCAATTGCGGCCATATCGGATTTATCGATGAGTTGCACCGACTCGCGGGTGCTCGGCGCGTTGCTGCAAGCGGCCAGCAGCAGAATCGACAGTACAAGCGGGTGTTTGGGCAATGGCGTAACTCCGGCAACAAAAATAGGTGAATGTGCAGGCTGCCCGAAATCCGAACGCGCCGTGCAGCCCTCTACACCGCCTGCGGACCCGGCCGGTCATTTTCGACGATATATCGGGCTTGCTCGCTAAATTGGGGCTCAGGTACGCGCACATCGCTGACCACCTGCAAACTCGCGCTCATGCGTTCGCGACCGAAGTCCAACAAGGTATATCCGCGTTGGTCGCTACGCGTTTGTAGCACGTGTGGATTGTCGCCGGGCGTCATTTTTTCATAATGCGATTGTGGCCAACCGTCGGCGGATATCGAGGTCGCAACAAACTCACTGGCGATAGGTTTGGAATCCAGTTTTGCTGGGTCGCTGGGTAGCCCTGCGACAATCGCACAATGGATATCGCCGCCGGCAATCACCGGATTCTTCAATTGAGCCATGTCATTGATTAAACGCTGCCGCGCCAGCGGATACCCATCCCAGCCATCGGTCCAAACGCCCCGCGCTGCGCCGGCCATTTCATCCAGCGGTGAAACCAAGGTTTGTTGGCCGATTAGATTCCACTGTGCTTTGCTGCTGCGAAAAGCGTCGCTTAACCAGGATTCTTGCGCGCGTCCCAGTAGGGTTTGGCCTGGATCTTGTAACTCCCCGCAGTCGGCCAAGGTCTGTGAGCTGTGTCGATTGAGTCGCGGGCAGGCTTGGGGCGTGCGATACTGGCGATCATCAAGCAGGAAAACTCGCAGTAAATCACCGACATCAAAATGCGTGTAAATGCGCATTTCGGAGCTACGTGGGAACATCCGGCGTGGCACCGGCATGTGTTCGAAATAGGCTTGATAGGCGGCGGCGCGGCGCAATACAAATGCGGGATCCAGGTTTTCAGATTGCTCACCCGCGTAATCGTTATCCACTTCGTGATCATCCCACGCGAACGCCCAGGGTCCGGCGGCGTGCATATTCTGCAAATCGCTATCCAGTTTATATTGAGCGTGACGAATACGATATCCTTTCAGAGTAGCCGCTTCCGGCCCCAAATGACGGCGAATCGAATTATTACCCCACTGGCTTTCGTAAATATAATCGCCGAGAAACAGCACTAAATCCGGCGCGTCTTTTTGCATTTGTCGATAGGCGCTAAAATAACCGTGTTCGTAATTTTGGCAACTAGCGAATGCGATTCGATAACGATCTAAAGAACTGCCAATCTCCGGCAGCGTGTGCGTGCGACCGGTGGTGCTGACTGCGTCGCCGCATAAAAATCGATAATAATAGCGGCGACCCGCTGGTAGGCCATCAATATCCAAATGCACGCTGTGCGCCACTTCTGGCGCGGTTTCAAAATTCAGGGTTTGCAGGATTTTTTTGAAAGCATCGTCGTCGGCAATTTCACAACGCAGCGGCACGCGTTCTTCGCCCATACCGCCATTGGCCAGCCACGGTGCCGGCGCTAGGCGCGTCCACAAGCTAAAACCATGTGGATGTGGATAACCACTGGCGACACCCAGCGTGAAGGGCTCGGCGACAAAGCGCACCCGCGCCGCATTTTGTGCCGCCAGCGGCAGGCTCAAATTCGCCGCCAGTCCTAGCCCGGTAGCGGTCCAAATGGTTTGCGACAAAAAACGTCGGCGACCCAGTGGGTCCGCTGGCAACTTAGTGCGCAGCGCCAGATGTCGAATCCAATCGTTGAGTTGGTGCATCGCTGATGCTCCGCAGGCGGGGCGCTAAGTTTGCCATGCGCCACGTTACACGGCATACCGCGCAGCGCTGCGCGGGTGCGGGTCAAAGTGATGTAGTGATCCAAACGCGGATCGGGGCTCCGGCAGGTCTCCGGCCCGTCGGCGTAGCCGCCGGGCGTTCGAAGCGGCTGCGTTCGTTGTGTTTGGCGCGTCGTCTTGACCACTGTCTCCGGCCCGTCGGCGTAGCCGCCGGGCGTTCGAAGCGGCGCGCCGCATGCGGCGCAGGCTTGCCGCTTCTCACCCCTGATGTCTTAGCGCTTCT
>CAZLSB010000168.1:2974-9243 GCA_964561825.1 uncultured Xanthomonas sp. | reverse complement strand
TGGCGAGTTGGCTTCCAGCAAGGCGCGCCGCGCGCGTTGATCCGGCCCTGGCGCTACGGGCGGAGTAAACCTAGCGCGAGTGCGCCGGAAGTCCTTTGGGCGATCATTTTCTACCTTGCGCGGCATGCCGCGCGCCGGCTTGAACGACTGCAAGCTGTGCTTGCAGGCCGGGAGGAATAGCTCTTCTACCCCGACGAGTTGCAACGCCGCCATGTCCCGGGCTCCGGGCTCGGGCTTCGGGCTCTGCCGCAACGGGGCAGCCTGTGAGTATGTTTGTACCTCTGGACTGTTGATCTCTAGACACGCTTCGGCCCTTCGCTTTTCCGACCTTTCCGCCAGCCTCATCACTACTACGGCCTCTGCTGACGCCTGGGCGGCCCGCACCGCCCAGGCGGGTTTCTTGCTTGCTCCGAGCGCTGTTTTGGACCTACAAACGGTTGACCACATGAGTTTGACTCGCACTCCAAACTCTCCGCGACGCTCTTAGCAACTTCAGGTGGCGTAGGATAGAAGCGAAGGTTGGCGCAGTCGGTGCCACCGCGGTGATCATCCTGGTGTCAACGAAATATGCTCGAAGCCTTGTTACTCACCATCATTATTCTGGGTTATGCGGCGGGCTCCACATTGCTGTTGCTCGCGGCGTACGGCGTTCGTAATGACCCGCCGCGCTGGGCGATTCTTGCTGGATCAATAGCGCTGCTTGCCCATGCCGCATTGCTGTTTGTGCCGACCGTGCGCGGAGTTCCACTCAGCACCAACTTCTTTCAGGCGCTGTCATTGGTTGCTTGGGCGATGGCCTTGGTGATGACGATTACCAGTTCGCAAACGCGTGCGCGGGTGTTATTGGCGATGATTTGGCCGATTGCCCTATTGGCGGCGGTGGCTGGCGAGCTGCGCTCAAATTCCGCGCCGGAAACGATCTCTGGTTGGCAGATCCGCCTGCACGTGGTGATCGCACTATCGGCTTATGCGCTGCTCAGCATCGCGGCACTGCAAGCGCTGGTGGTCTCCTGGCAAGAGCGCAGCTTGCGCGCCAAACACTTCGGATCAACTTTACGAGCGCTGCCGCCGTTGTCGGCAATGGAAGATTTGTTGTTTCAGTACATCGTTGCCGGATTTGCGCTGCTGACCTTGACCGTATTGAGCGGTGCGCTGTTTATCGACGATTGGTTGGCCCAGCATTTAGTGCATAAAACGGTACTCACGCTGCTCGCATGGCTGGTATTTGGTGGCCTGATCCTCGGCCGCTGGAAGTTTGGGTGGCGCGGCCGCACTGCGGTGAATTGGACCTTGGTCGGCATGGGGGTGCTGTTGTTAGGCTTCTTTGGCAGTAAGTTCGTGCTGGAGATTGTATTGGGTCGCGGATAACGCGCGTAGTCACGGCATAATTGACGCATATCAATGCTCCGCGCCCTCTTCGCAGTGCTGCTGTGTTTGTTGGCCTCGCGCTTAGCCGCGGAAGCCCTCACCGCCTTTGCGCATTTTCCGTCGCAGCCAGCGTCCATTGAGGCTCTGCGCAAGACGTTTGAGCTGCCCTCCACTGAGCTACGCACACAAGTCCTGGCCATTCGCGACGCGTCTGCCGATCCTGCACTGCGCGCCTGGGCGACTATCGCGCTGATCGAAATCGAACATGAGCTGGAGCATGAGCAAGCCACCTATGCCTTGCTCGACGAACTTGAGCGCGACATGGCCGATTTGCCCTACCCCGATTTGCGATTTGCCGCGCTCACCGTCAAAGCCGTCATCTACACGCATCGCAATCGTTTGGACGAAACGAAGACGGTGCTGCAGCAAATGCGAGCGTTAGCGGAAAAGACGCCAAATCCAGAATGGCAAACCCTGATTGTGCACAACGAGGGCGTGCTGCAACGCAAATTAGGGCGTTTTGATGAGGCACTTGCGTCCTTTCAAGCCGCAACGGATTTGCAGCATAAGAGTGGCAAGGATGTCTGGCTGGCCCATGAACTGAACTCCGTCGGCATGTTGCACGGACGCACGGGGCGCTTCAGTGATGCCGTGTTGGTGCACAAAGAAGCATTGGATTTGGCGCGCGCGAATGGCAACAAGCCAGAAATCGCACGCAGTTTGCGCCTGCTGGGCGTGTTGTATCGCAATCTGGATGACGAAGAACGCGGCGCCGAATACTTGCGCGAAGCGCTGTCGCAAATTCAACAACGCAACCGCCGTGAGGCCATCATTCTGACCGCCGAATTGGGCATCTCACTGATGAACATGGAGCGCTTCGATGAGGCTGCCAAGTTTGTCGAACAAGCCGTCGCGATGGCGGAAGAATCAGGCAACGCACCGAATAAGGTCAACGCCTACAGCCGCATGGCCGATTTACAACTGGTGCGCGGTCATTGGGAAGAAGCCAAACGCTGGGTTGATCGGGCTTGGCTGGAGTTCGATCGAGTCGCGGTACGCGATCAGGTGCTGCTCGGATTGAGCCGCGTGCGGGTGTTCAGCGCGCGCGGCGCCACGCCGGCGACACTCGATCAAGCGCGCCAAACCTTGGCCAGCGCGCGGCAAATCGGTGATCGAATCCTGGAACGCGCGGCGCTCGACGTCGTCGCTGATTTGGAATTAGGTCTGGGTGATGCTGCTAGCGCGTATGTCACCCGCAAAGCGCACCAAAAGCTCGACAAAGAGTTGGCGATGGATATTGCCGGTCGACGCATCGCGGTTTTAGAAGCCAGTCTGGAACAAGAACGCTCGCAAATGGAGCGCCAATTACTGACCAGCGAAAATCAAATCAAGGACTTAAGCCTCACGCGTCAGCGTTATCTGGGTTTGACGCTGGTGAGCGGCATGCTGGCATTGATCGCCATTTTGATGTTGTTGTTCTGGCGCGTGCGCACCATGCGTCGCACCAATACAGAGCTACGCGCCAATCGCGATCAATTAGCCCAATTGCATTCGGCGCTGGTCAAAACCAGCGAGCGCTTGGAACACATGGCCAATACCGATGCGCTTACCGGCGTGGTTAATCGCCACGCCGTGCTGCGGCGCATTGATCTAGCTTGGCAGCGCAGTCGTATCGGTGGCAGCGCCTGTTTGATGTTGATTGACCTCGACCATTTCAAACAAATTAATGATCGCTTTGGTCACCAAGCGGGAGATGCAGTCCTGAAAGGCAGCGCGCAGGCCATGCGCGCAGCAGTTCCAGAAAATGCACTCGTGGGCCGTTGGGGCGGCGAAGAATTCATTATTGTTTTGGAATCGATTAGCGAATCTCAAGCAATGATTATTGCCGAACAGGTGCGCCGCAGTCTGGATACCGAATTTGGGTATTTGGAAAGTCTAATTCCGTGCAGTGGCAGTGTCGGTGTCTCCATGTTGCAGCTGCATCGTTTCAACAATACTGATGAATGGATCGCCGCTTGCGACCGCGCTTTGTATCGCGCCAAACGTGAAGGCCGCAACCGCGTGCAAGCGGCCAGCGCCAATCCGGTCGACGATTTAGCTTTGCGCAGCAGAGCGACGGACTGATGATGCGCACCGCCAATCTCGACGACCTGCGCCGGGGCGATCAGATGCTGGGCTGGGCCAATGTCCAGGTGCTCGGTGCTCGCCTGCAAGTGGAGACCGGCTGCATCGGCACGCGCCCATGCGCACCTGCCTTCAGCGCGGCACTGGATGACGAGTTGCAGCGCATGGATGCAAGGCGCGGCGCGCAGCCAATGGCTCTTCCATTGGCAAGGGTCGCAGCGCAGACGCCGCTTAGACGCGCAGCCCGCAGGGCCGGAAGCGCTTTTGGCGCACTGTGCCGCAGAAAGACCAGTAAAATGCAGTAAAACCAGCGGAATATTCGTCACCGCTCTGCGCCAAAAGCGCTTCTGGCGCACTCGCGAGGAAAGCCCGACAGGCTGCTAGGTCAAAGATGCCCCGAGCGCGTCGGCAAGCGAGCGGGCCGTCGCGGTGGGCAGGTACGGAATGGCTAAAGAGATACCATTGCTCGACGCGCCTGCGGTATCGATCTGCAGCGTCTGCATATCGTTACGGCGGTCGAAAGGGGTGTGGGTCAGACTAATGCTCTGGCCCTTGTCGATCCGTGCAACGGTCCAGCGGCGATGCAGCCAGCCGGCGCGAAAGGCGATGAATTCACCGTCCCAGGCATATGCGGCAAACGCCGCCCAGCCGCGTGCATGCAGATACGCCGCTGCGGCCAGCGTGGCGGCGAGCGGAATCATCCAGAGCCCAAAAAAGTAGGTCCCGGGAATCAGCAAAAACAGCCACCAAACTAGGGAGCCTTTGGCCACTCGCCGCCACGCGTTTGCATGCAAGGGCTGCCAGTGCAGCGCGGCAAAGTTGAGCCCAGGTAACACGCGCGCGGCAATGGTTTCGACCTCGCTCGCGGTGCCGATGGGCAATAGCCAGCGCAAGCGCATGGTTTTCTGGTCTGGGTCGGACGCGTGTGAGCTTCCCGCCACTTCGCAGCTCAACCAGCGCCTGCTCATGATGCGCGCCAACCCGCTTTCGCCGACGATCAGACGCTGGATCTTGTCGCGTCGGGCGCTGGCCGTATGCCGGGTCAGGAGCCCGCTGTGCGTGGCCAAACGCTGCTGATCGCCGCTCAATTGAAACTGATAGAACTGGATTACCGTCATCAGCATGGAGACTAGTTTGATCAGCAATAACAGCAGCAACGCCAGCAGCACGAACGAAAACAGCTTGGTGGTCCACGTTAGGAAGGCGTGTGACCAACTGCTGAAACCCTGCTCGAAGAGCTGGTACAGCTGACGCATCGGATTGCGCTGGTTATCTTCAAACTGCCAAGACAGCGCGAGCAAAGCGCCGATCAGGGCCCAGCCTCGATTGCTCAGCAGGCCGAGTCGCAAAAGATCAGCCATGCGCAACTCGACCCACGGCCGCGCGACGACGGCATCTGCGACCGTCTGAGCGCCGGTCGGTTGATCGCGCAATACGCGTTCCAGGGCATCGGCTGCCTCGACGGTGATGACATTCATGACCGCCTCAGGCTTGGCGCCACCCGCCGACTCCAGGCGCAGCTCAGTCACGCCAAAGATGCGGTGCAGTAGATGGCGCTTCTGAACGATGTTCTGGATGCGAGCGAACGGAATATGCCGTTCAACTTTCGAAAAAATCCCGGCGCGTACCAGCAACTCGCTGGCGCCTATGCGATAGCGAAAGTTGCGACTGTAGATCCACGAATACATCGCCACAGAACCAGCGCCAATCAGTCCCAGCCAAACCCAACGGTCTCCACGACCGAAAACCACCAGCAACACGATTGGCAGGAGCATCGCGCGCAATTGCGCGACCATCGCAAACATCCATGACCACGGATGCAAACGCTGGTCAGTCGAGAGTGTTGCGACCGGCGCAAGCGGCTCAGACACCGTCATGTCCCGTGCGGCCGAGCAAATCATCGCGCAGCGCCAAGGCTTGCGCATGCGCCAATCCATCAATGCCGATCTCAGCATGGCTGGCGCCGGCCGTAAAGAGTTTCAAGCTGGCCATGCCATAGCGGCGTGCCAGCGGTCCTTGCTCGACCTCGGTGTGCTGGATACGCGAGCGTGGCACGAAGGTTTCGTTACGCCACCAGACCCCGCGCTCCACCCACAATCCATCCTGCTGCAGGCGACCACGAAATCGCGCAACGTAGGCGCGCGCATAGTTCCAGATAAACACCACGACAAGCATCACCACAAAGATCACCAGCGCCGCGATCCATGGCTTGCCCAGCGCAGCGGCAACCACGCTGCCGATGCCGATCGCCGGCAGCGCCGCGAGCACGGCGCCCCACCGCCACACGCGGGTCAATTGAGGATGCAAGAGCAGGATCTGTGCCTGCAGGGGCGGTGCGTGCGCCGCAGGCGCAATCGCGGGGGCGAGGCTATGGTCAGATTCGTTCATGGGCTCATAGTAGCGCCGAGCGGCGGTTGCATGGGTCAGAAGTTTCGGCAATGGTGGTAGTAGGCCGCTCTGGCAAACGCGCAGATGGACGAATTGGCGCGCGCCATTGGCCCTATATTTACATGTGTGACAGAATCAAGCCGGCGCAGCGCGAGATGACACAGAACCACACTATGCAGAAGGCTGGCTTGTTCATCGATCGTCGGCGCACCTTGCCGGACTACCGCGCGCTGACGCGCCAGCCGCTGCGCTGGATGCTGCCGTGGCTGATCGTGTGGGTGCTGTGCGGTGTCGCTCTGGCCAGTTGGTCGGTGCTGCTGGACCGCGTGGCCTTGATTGGGCGGATGCTTGCACCAGTTGCCCAGGCGCGCGTGGAGATCGCCCTGGAG
>CAZLSB010000168.1:0-2964 GCA_964561825.1 uncultured Xanthomonas sp. | reverse complement strand
TGGAGCGAGCGTTTTCCGGCCGCGGTCCGGATGAAGTTCGACTGGCCGTGCTGCGCAAGGCGCGCACCGGAAACCAGCACGGGCCGCCGCTGCTGCCGGAAGAGACCGCGATGCGCATCGACGGCGCCTCGTTGCACCTGAATATGCAGGCACTGGGCGCCAACGTTGCCAGTAGTTCCGACCTGACCGGCATCGTCTCCTGGCGCCACGCTCAGCCTGATGGCGGGGCGACTCAACTCTGGGTGTGCGGCCATGCGCAGCCGCCGGCCGGCGCAATCCTTGCGGACCCGCAAAATCTCACCCATGTTGCCCCCGAACTATTGCCCTCCAACTGCCGGGCCAGCCGATGAGCCAACCTGAATTTGCACAGCGCCAGCTTGACTTCCTGCAAAGCGGCGGCCTGAGCCGCGACGATGCCCTCGAACGCCTGCGAGAGGAATTGCCAGCAGCGGAGATCGGGGACCTCGCCAACAGCGAGCGAAATGCGCTGCAACGCTACCTGCGGGAGTTCGAAAGCGAACTCGGCAGCCATTACTCGCGCATTGACAGCGCGCTAGCCGACCTTCGCCGCGAAGTGACCACAGCATTTCGGCCGATCTGGCATTCCTACCAAAGCGTAGCGGTGCATTTCGCGCTGGTGACGGCGTTCGCGTGGGTGCTGTTCCTGACGATTGGGCTGTACGTGGTGCCGCAATTCGAGGCGATCTACGGCAGCTGGGGAACGGAACTGCCGCTGTTAACCCGGATGGCGATGTCGCCGCTGCCGCGAACCCTGCTATTGCTGTTGCTGACCGTCTGCGCCTGCGGGCTGTTCTGGCTGCCCCGGCGCGTGCAGCGCACCGTCGAGTTGGTGCAGCCGGCCACCGGCGCACGCTTGCCGCGGCTGTTCCTCGGACCTTCGGTCGATCAGTTCTGGAGCCTGCTCGAAATGACGCTCGCCAGGGCAGCGACGCAATCCGGCATGAGCGCAGCCGACGCGCTCGATTTCGCCGGTCGTTTCACCGATGGCTGGCCAGCAGCGCGCGCCGGTGACGGGCCACAACGCAGCGAACTGCGGCATCAACTGGCGGTAGCCGGGCGTCTTGGCACCCTCGATGGCGAAGTGTCTCACCAGATCTACGCGCGCCTGTCAGAACTGCCGATCCGCGCGAGCGCGCAGCGTGAACTGATCGGATTCGGCGTCAACTTGTTGCTCGGTATCGTCATCGGTGTGCTGATCGTCGCCATCTATATCCCGATTTTCAAACTCGCAGTGGTCATATGACCGTGCGCACCCACGTCACATCAGAGGCTGAGGAGATTCCAGGCCATGACAACACCGCAGCAACATGCAGGATTCACGCTAATCGAATTGATGATCGTGGTGGCGATCATCGGCATCCTGGCGTCAATCGCGCTCCCCAGCTACCAGGATTACACCGTACGCGCGCAAGTAGCGGAGTCGCTGGTGCTGACCGGCGAACTCAAGTCGCGCTTGCTTGAGCACTACCGTGCACGCGGCCGCTGGCCGAGCGACAACGCCGATGGCGGCATGCCGGCGCCGGAGCAACTGCTTGGCAACTACGTCGACCGCGTCGATATCGACAACGGCGCCATGCACGTGCGCCTCGGCAATCGCGTCAATGCCCTGGTGAGCGGACAGGTGGTATCCATTCGGCCACTGGTTGTCACCGGCAGCCCGATGAGTCCAGTCTCGTGGACCTGCGGGCACGCACCGGCACCCAATGGCATGGAGGCGGTGGCCGAAGACCGCACCACGGTCAGCGATCGCGTTCTGCCATCAACCTGCCGCTGAGCCGTCGCGGCGGAAACGCGGAAACGCCGCTGCAACGCTTACCCGAAGTTGGCTTCGCGGTTTAGGTTGAATCTAGTAGTCGGTCCACAGTGAAGTTTGGGATCGCGAGGCCATGAACCCGCGAATCGTCATTGCGAAGGAGCCTTGGCGATCCGTGCGATCCTAATTTTTCTCCTGGATGGACTACTAGCAGTTCAGTCTTGACAAATCATGCGAAGACTTTTGTGTGTTTGCTTCCGGCTCGTCCGGCTTAGGTTGAAAGGCATCGGCTACGCCCGCAAGCTGACCGCCTCGCGGTGACCCCAGCGCACCGGCGATTTTTGGCGCCGCTGGCGCCTGGAGGCGTTGGCTACGCGTCGACTTGATCCGCTGCAGGACCCAAACGTCGGCCATCCAGACGTCTATACGGCTGATCTAACGGTCAGAAAATGGCTGTCCCTGGCAATTTCAAAAATGACATTGGGCATGCTGGCTTCGCCGTGATAGGCGACGGCAGATTCTCCGACTTTGCGCGCGCCAAGCCGGGTCATTGCCACCTGCGAACGCACATTGCATAAACCCACCTCAAATTGCACCTTGTCGACATATTGGAAGGCGTGCGCCAACATTAATGACTTACACGCGCCATTAAATCCGCCGCCCCAACTGGCACAGGTCAAAAAGGTATAACCGATTTTCACTAGGCGATGAGTCAGGTCCAAGTCGTAAAAGCGCGTGCAGCCAATCAGCGCTTGATCTTTCGAGCGATGAATCAGTAAGGCGCCGTTGGACGCCAGCGCGCCGGCGAAATAATTCTCGAACACTGCCCGTTGAAAGCGATTTGGATTTGGATGCTGAACCCAAATTTGCGGATCGGCGGCGATCGTGAAAAGTCGTTCGAAATCGGTGCTTTGCAAAGCTCGCAGGGAGACCAACTGATTTTGAAGCGGGGGTTGTAGTTGCATATTTTTCTCGGCCCAGGAACCCGTCTGCAAAGCATACGGCCTTGTTACGCGCTGCTGCTTGGATGAGCACGCGGGGTCGCGGGGTTGAACCTAGCAAAGCAACCGCGGCCTTGCTACGTGGCCGGGGCGAGGTTGCTTGATCGGAACGGCACTGTGGCTTTGCGCTCTTCCAGTGTAAGAGTCCCGGTCGCCCCGGCGCGCTTATTCGCGCATCAAACTGAGTGG
>CAZLSB010000167.1:0-9258 GCA_964561825.1 uncultured Xanthomonas sp. | reverse complement strand
CCGGAATATTCGTCACCGCTCTGCGCCAAAAGCGCTTCCGGCGCACTCGCGATGATGGTCCGACAGGCTGCTAGGATGATGTTCCTACTGCAGCGCGCCGCCCTTCATCACAAACGCCACCTGCTTGAGCACGGCGACGTCGCTCAATGGCTCACCGTCGACGGCGATTAGATCGGCCTGTTTGCCGGCCTCCAAGCTGCCTATCAAGGCGCTGAGGGCTTTCAGGGCTTAAAGCCTCCAGGTCAGCTTCATTTCCGGGTTTCTTGCTTGCTGCAAGCGTTGCTTTGGACGAAAAAAGCTTGACCACATCAATTTGGCTCGCGCCCGTCCTCGTGCATAGGCCCCATCAGGTTTTTGCGTTACAACTTACAACCTCCAAGCACCAACCGGCGACCAATAACCAAGCTATATTCAAACGCCTATGCAACCGGCGGGCGACCATGGCGCAGCGCGACTCACAGCTGGCAAGCAAGCTGTCCTACTTTGTGGGTGTGTTCCTGGCACTCTTTGCGCTGTTTGCATTTCTGGCTTGGCGCACGCTGGATCAGGTTCGGGTGAAAGGGCCGCTGTACGAGGAGATCATACTCGGCAACGTATTGATTGCCGATGTATTGCCACCGCCGCAATTCATCATTGAGCCCTTTCTGCTGACTTTGCAATTAGTCGAAGAAACCGACGCCGCGGAAATTACCCGTTTGGTAGATAAGGGTAACGAGCTGCGCATTGATTACGAAAATCGCCAAGAGTTTTGGAAACGCACGCTCGCGCGCGACACCATGGGCGATTTGATGACGGTCACCTCCTATCGCGCGGCGATGGAGTTCTTCCGATTACGTGACGACGATTTTATTCCGGCGATTCGCGCCAATGAGCGCGATCGGGCGCGCCGCGTCTTGGATCAAATGCAGCAACGGTACGACGCGCATCGCTACGCGATTGACGAGGTTTGGAAACTGGCCGAACAACGTAATCTCGCTAATGAGTCTAAAGCGGACGGTCTGGTTCAGAGTCAAATCAGCACTTTGGGCATCTTAGCGCTTGGCATTATATTGGTGGTAGTGATCATGGCGTGGTTTGCGCGCCGCGCTGCCGCCACCTTGAGTCAGCGGGTGCAATTGGTCTCTGATGTCGCCGACCGTGTGGCGCAGGGCGATTTGACCACCGAAGTACCAAGCACCGACGATCGCGACGAAACCGGGCGTTTGCTGTTTGCCATTGGCGCGATGACCTTGAGCCTGCGTGGCTTAGTCACTCGGGTTAAACAAGCCTCAGTCGAGTTAATGAGCACGGCGACCGAATTTGCGGCGACCAGTCGCCAGCAAGAATCCACTGTGCAGGGTTTTGGCGCCTCGACCAATGAGATCGCTGCGGCAGTCAAACAAATCGCCGCGACCAGCCAAGAGTTATTAGCGACGATGGAAGGCTTGAATGCGGTTTCCGGTCAAACCGCAGATTTGGCCGAACAGGGCCAGTCTGGATTATCCAGCCTGGACAGCACGATGGATCGCCTCGCGCAGGCCGCCAATGCGATGTCGGCGCGGCTCGGTGCTATTCGCGAGGAAGCGGCTGAAATTACCGGTGTAGTGACCACCATTTCTAAAGTGGCGGATCAAACCAATTTGCTGTCGATCAACGCGGCTATCGAAGCTGAAAAAGCCGGTGAACAAGGGTTGGGCTTTTTGGTGCTGGCCCGCGAAATCCGTCGTTTGGCCGATCAAACCGCGGTTGCCACGCTGGATATTGAACAAATGGTCAAACAGATGCAAACAGCGGTATCGGCGGGCGTGATGGAAATTGATCGATTTGCCGAAGAGGTGCGCAGTGGCGTCGGCACGGTTGATCGGGTCGGCGGTCAGTTTGGACAAATCATCAGTCAGGTGAAAACCTTGTCGGAGCGTTTTGATACGGTCAATCACGGCATGCGCAGCCAATCGCAAGGCGCCCGCCAAATTGGAGAAGCGATGGGCCAATTGCTCGACGGCGCGCGGCAAACCTCGGTTTCCCTGCGCGAATTTAACGCCGCAACCGAGAGTCTGCGCGACGCGGTGAGCGTGTTAAAACAAGAGATCGCCAAATTCAACTTAGGTCACTGAGCGGCGCTTATCACAATGCTCGCCCTCGCCTTCCGCGCTGGCACTGCTGATCTGGCAATCGCGGCGCGCCATATCGTCGAGGTATTGCCGCGCATGCCGCTGCGGGCGCCGAGCTTGGCACCTGCAGCAGTGATCGGCTTGTTGCCATTTCGTGGCACCCTAACGCCGGTGGTCGATTTATGTCTGCTGCTGGCCGGCCGACCCGCCGCGACACAATTAGGCACGCGCATCATCATTGTCAGCATCGGCACTGGCGCTGGCGCGCGGCTAATTGGTTTGCAGGCCGAAGACGTCAGCGAACTGATCGATTGCAGCGTGACCACGCGTGGCTTGCACATGCCGGAACACGCTTGGCTGGGTGATCATCTGGCTGAGCAGCCAGGCTTGCCGCAATTGGTGGAACCGGCGGAACTGCTGCCCGAAGCCTTGATTGCGCTGTTTACCCGGCACCCTGCGCCATGAGCCATCGCGCGCTGATTGAGCGCCTGCAACAGCGTTTGGGACTGGACCCAGAATCGATCGGTCGCACCGCGCTGCACCATGCTATCGATGAGGCGGGTCTACGCTTGGGCGCGCGCGATGCCAACGCGCTGCTGGCGCAAGTGGAACGCTCGGACCAAGATTGGCAGCGTTTTATCGATTGTATGGTGGTGCCGGAAACTTGGTTCTTTCGCGTGCCCGAGCAGTTTGCCGACCTGCTGCGTTTTGCGCGCACTGAACTGGCGCAGCGCCGCCCTTTACGCATTTTGAGTTTGCCGTGCGCCAGCGGCGAAGAAGCATATTCGATCGCCGCAACGCTGCTCGACGCCGGTTTCTCCAGTCAATCTTTTGAGGTGCTGGGTATTGATGTGTCTGAGCGGGTGGTGGCGCAGGCGCGCGCCGCCCATTACCGCAGCAATGCCTTGCGCGGTCAGAGTCTTGATCCCAGTTGGTTTGATATGCAGGACGGTGTCACCACGCCAACGTCAGCCGTTCGTCGACCGGTCAGTTTTCGGGTGGGCAACGTATTGCAGGCTGGCGTGTTTGCGCCGGGCGAACGGTTCGACATCATTTTTTGTCGCAATTTGTTGATTTATCTGGATGCAGACGCCCGCCGCCTAGCGCTGGAACAGCTGCTGGCGGTGTTGGAAAACGACGGTCTGATCCTCGCCGGACAGGCTGAAGTGCTCAGCAGCATGGATCGCCGGCTACAGCCGCTGGATGGTTATGGGCCGCTCAGTTTCGTGCGCGCACGGCCGCCGCCCGCAGCGGCGCTCAATTTGCCCGTGCCAAAGCAAGTGGTGGCTGCCAGCAACCCGCCGCGGCGAGTGGTGAGCGCCGCCCCGCCGCGCATCCGGCCAACGATCGACCAGCCTAATGCGGCGTCGGGCAGCGCGGAGATTTTGACGTTGGCGCGCAAAGACGCTGACGGCGGGCGCTTAGACAGCGCACGTGCGCAGTGCGCCGCCGCGCTGCAAGGTGATCCGGAAAACGCCGCGCTGTGGCTTTTGCTCGGTGAGATCGAGATGGCCAATGGCGACTTGGAAGCCGCCGACCGCGCCTTGGTGCGGGCCAGTTATTTGGAACGTGATCATTTAGAGGCGCTGCAGCACCGAGTAGCCTTGGCAGAACGACTCGGCAGACCCCACGAGGCCGCGCAACTACGCTCACGATTGCTGCGTTCCCGCCGCACCATGGATTCACCATGAGCACGCCTAGCTCGCACTGCTGGCGGCATATTGGCGTTTATGGCGGCGATCACAGCTGCCCGCGCCTGATAGAGGAAATTCATTGCCGTAACTGCGCAGTGTTTAGCCTGGCCGCGCGCGGCTTGCAAAAGCGCGAAGTCGATCCATTGCCGCCCTTATCGAGCGCGCTACAGAGCACGGAGCTGCTGGCGTCACGCAGCGTGCTGGGTTTTAGACTCGGCCGCGAGTGGCTGGGTTTAAGCTGCGAACGGGTCATTGAGGTGGCGCAATCTCGGCTGCCGCGGCGGGTCGCCCATCGCGGCGCAGGCCGCTTGGAAGGTCTGGTGGCGGTGCGCGGCGAACTGCACCTGTGTGTTGCGTTGATCGAAGTGCTGCAGTTGGGATCGCGCGCCGATCTCGCTGGCGAGCGCAGCCGCCTGGTGCTGCTGGAATCGCCCAACGCCGCGCCGATTGCGTTTCGGGCCAATGAAGTCAGCGGCTTGCGGCGCATCGACACCGCAAGCATCCAGGAAGTGCCGGCAACCTTGCCGACCGCAATCGCGCGCTGTTTGTCGGGCGTGACCACATTTGAACACGGCCGCATGGCTTTGCTTGACGACAGCGCGCTGCTGGCTGCGCTTGAGCAGGCGCTGTACTCATGAGCGCCTTGATTGAGCTGCTGCAAGGCGAAGTGCGCATGCTGGTTAGTGAATTGCAGGAGAGCGCGCGCTTGGCGCGCACGCCGGCGACTACCGACGAGGCGATGGCGCGTTGGTCCAAGCGTGGCCAAGCCTTGGTCGGCGCGATCAGTGTGCTCGGCCGCGAACCGTGGTCCAAGCTCGCCCAAAGTGTGCATCAGTTGAGCGCTGGGCGCAGCGAGTCTTTGTATGGCGCTGCGGCATCCGCCGCGCTGCAGTTGCTCAGCGAATTTGCCGATGGCCCGAGCGCGCAAGCCGAGGCCTGGCTGGAAGCGCGCCTCGCCGATCTGCATGCCCTGTTGCCGGCACTCAAGCAGGCGCCGGTCGAGAGCCAAGCTGACGATGTCGACAACAATCCGCTGATCGGCTTGTTTCGGCAGGAAGTGGACGATCAATGCTCGCGCATGGCCCAGATGCTGCTGCGCTTGGAACAAGAGCCCGATCGCCTGGAGCTTATCGCGCCGGTCATGCGCGCCGCGCATTCGATCAAGGGCGCCTCGCGCGCGGTGCGTTTGGAGGCGGCAGTGGGTTTGGCGCACGCGCTAGAGGATCGTCTGTCTGCAGCGCAGCGCCGCGGTGGCGCGGTGGGCGAATCGCTGATCGAATTTTGCCTAGCCAATGTCGATCTCCTGCGCCAACTGGCACTGCATGGCCCCACGCCGGCGCTGTTGGCGCGTCGCGATGGCTTGTTGGCGCAGGTCGATGAGCCGGCGGCGAGCGCTAATGTCGCCGTCAATGCGCCGGTCATTGCGCAACCCAGTTACATTGCCACCGAAGACAGCGATCCGGTATTGCGCATCAAAGCCAGCTTGGTTGGTCGGCTGATTGCACTGGCGGGCTCTGGCGTGGTGAGCGCGCATCGTTTGCGGCCCTTTGCGGATCGCCAACAACGATTGCGCCAGGGCATCGCACAACTGGGCCGTTTGGTGGACGATTTGCACCATCGACTCGGCGCTCCCGCGCAAAGCACGCCACTGGGCGCCGAGTTGGCCGAAGTGCGCCGTCAGTTGAGCGAAACTCGCCATCAAACGCAGCATTGGATTGATGAATTTGCCGAGTACTCGCGCGCCGCTTTTGATCTCAACGAACGCATCTACCAAGCCGCATCGCTAACCCGCTTGCGGCCATTTCGTGATTTGGTCCTTGGCTACCCCCGCATGGTGCGCGATCTGGCGCGCCAATTGGGCAAACGCGCGCGCTTGACGATCGTCGGTGAGGCCTTGGAGGTGGATCGCGACGTGCTGGAGAAACTCGACGCGCCGCTCACCCATGTGCTTCGCAACGCCCTGGATCACGGGCTGGAAACCGTGCATCAACGGCGTGCCGCTGGCAAATCGGAAGAGGGTCAGCTGCGCATTTGGGCTTCCCACCGCGCCGGCATGTTGGCGATTGAAATCAGCGACGACGGTGCCGGCATTGATCTGCAACGGGTGCGCGCGCGACTAATCGAAAGCGGGCGTGTCAACCCAACCGAGGCCGCCCAGTTATCCGATCAGGCGCTGCGCGAACACGTGTTTGCCGCCGGTTTCAGCACCCGCAAAGAGGTCACCGAAGTCTCCGGGCGCGGCATTGGTCTGGATGTGCTGCGTGAGGCCATTGAACGCTTGGACGGCACGGTGCGTTTGAGCACGCGACCCGGCGCCGGCACCACCTTTCATTTGTTGGTTCCGATCTCCCGCGCGGTGACCCGCGCGCTCACCGTCAGGGTCGCCGGCGAGATCTATGCATTTCCGTCGATGCGCATTGATCGCGTTGCGCGCACCGACCGCAGCGCGGTGGCGGCCAGCGAGGGCTTGCAGTATTTGACCCTGGCGGGTCGCAACATCGGCCTGGTGCCACTCGCCGAGTTGCTGGATTTGGGTAGCACACGCGCTAGGCAGGACCGCCTGGACGTCGTTGTCGTCGAGCATCAAGGGCGTTTGGTGGGTTTTGTGGTCGATGATTTCCTCGGCGAATATGACTTGGCCACCCGGCCTCTGGATGCGCGATTGGGGCGCGTGGCTGACATCGGTGCGATAGCGCTGCTGCCCGACGGTGACCCGGTGATTTTGGTGGATGTGGACGATCTGATGCGCAGCGCGCTAACCCGCGAACGCGCCACGCTGGCGCCTGCGCAAGCGGATGTACAGACGCGTCGCAAGCGAGTGCTGGTGGTCGACGACTCCATTTCCGTGCGCGAATTGGAGCGCCAATTGTTGGTCGGCCGCGGTTTTGAAGTCGACGTGGCGGTCGACGGTTTGGACGCTTGGACACGGCTGCGCGACGAGAGCTTCGATTTGTTGATCACCGACGTTGATATGCCACGCATGGACGGCATCGAGTTGACCCGTTCGATCAAACAAGATCCGCGCTTGCGTTCATTGCCGGTGGTGATCGTCTCGTA
The DNA here is from genome assembly GCA_964561825.1 of uncultured Xanthomonas sp. Lineage (GTDB taxonomy): Bacteria > Pseudomonadota > Gammaproteobacteria > Xanthomonadales > SZUA-5 > JADKFD01. Next base: position 2,417 of record CAZLSB010000167.1, on the reverse strand, counting down.
CCGCGATCGCCCAGAGGATCGCCGCCGCGGCCTTGAAGCGCGCGCCGACAGCTATCTGACCAAGGCAGATTTCCAGGACGAAGGTTTCTTGAAGCTGGTCCATCAGTTGGTCGGCGACGCGGGAGCGGGCGCATGAGAATTGCCGTCGCCCATCCAGATCGTCTGGTTCGCGAAGCCATCCGCCGCAGTTTGGGGCAAGGCGATCTCAAGCTGATTTGGAGCGTGGCCGACGGTATTGAACTGGAACGCATGCGTCGCCGCGAACCGCCAGATCTGTTGTTGCTGGATGCCAGCTTGGTGGGACAACGCGGACTAGGAATGAACGGTGCCAGCGTCAATGGGCAGTCCAACGCCTGTTTAGTGTTGGCCGCAGACGACCGCTGCGCAGGCGTGTTTGAGGCATTGAGTGCAGGCGCCTTGGGTCATCTGGTTCCGCCGCAATTGGAAGCCGACGGCGAACTCACTGGCGCAGCGCGTTTGCTAACGCGCATTCAACGGCTGCAATCGCTCATCAGGCCGGCCCCAGCGGAGCCCGCAGCCATCACCGGCAGTCAGCGCGGCACCCTGTCGATCATCGCACTGGGCGCATCCACTGGCGGACCACAAGCGCTGGCGCGCGTGCTCGCCGGCCTGCCCGCTGGATTGCCCGCCGCGGTATTAATTGTGCAGCACATCGATGGCGAATATTCCGATGGTTTAGTGGAATGGTTGGGCTCACATTCCTTGTTGCCCGTGCAACTGGCGCAGCGCGGCGACTCCTTGCAGCCCGGGCGCGTGTATGTGGGCAGCACGCAAGGCCACTTGGTACTACTTCCCTCGGAACAGGTCAGTTATACGGCGGCTCTGCGCAGTGATCTGCATGTGCCCAGCGTTGACGCCTTGTTCAACAGCTTAGCCGACCACGCACGCCCTGGCGCTGCCGCGCTGCTCACCGGCATGGGACATGACGGGGCACGCGGATTGTTGCGTTTGCGGCAAGCCGGTTGGCACACCATTGCCCAAGACGAAACCAGTTGCGCGGTGTATGGCATGCCACGCGCCGCGGTGGAATGCGGCGCTGTAGTGCAGTCTTTGCCAGTGTCGACCATCGGCGCCAGCTTGGCGCGCCAACTGACGGGCGTGCGCCCGTCGTTGTTGCGCTAGTCGCGATGGCACAGATCCGCATCCTGATGGTGGACGATCAACCGGTCATCCTGGCTGCGTTAAAACAAATGCTCGCCCATGAGACCGAGTTTGAAATCCGCGCCGTTTCTGATCCAAGTAGCGCCGTTGCGCAAGCGCTGGATTTTGCTCCTGCGGTGATCCTGCAGGATTTGGTCATGGATGGACTGGATGGCATTGCTTTGCTGAAACGCTATCGTGCCCATCCCAGTCTCACCGATGTGCCAGTGGTGATGCTGTCGGCCGCCGACGAACCAGAAACCAAGGTGGAAGCCTTCCGCTGTGGCGCCAACGACTACGTGGTGAAATTGCCCAGCGCGCTGGAACTGGCCGCGCGCATTCGCTATCACGGCCGCGCCTTTCATAACGCCAGGCAGCGCGAACAGGCCTTTCAAGCCCTATTGGAAAGCCGCGCAGCGCTGGAACAGCGTCAGGCGGAAATTGAACGACAAAAATCCCAATTAGAAGCGCAAGCGCGGCAATTGGAAGCGGTGAACCGTGAATTGGCCGATTCAGCCTTGTCCGATACGCTTACCGGATTGCGCAACCGGCGCTTCTTGCGTCTGTACTTGGACCGCGGCCCCACGCCGAGCAACAGCGTAGCCAGCGAACGGCGGCGTAAGCACGGCAGCGCGCAACTGACCTACTTTTTATTCGATCTGGACCATTTCAAACAAATCAACGATCGTTATGGCCACGATGTTGGCGATGTGGTTCTGGTCGAAATTGCCCGGCGCTTGCGGGAGACGCTGCGCACCGGCGACGCCGCCATACGCTGGGGCGGTGAGGAATTCCTGATCGTGGCGCGCGATTTGGACGCCCGGGGCGCGCAAGTGCTGGCCCGAAGAATTCTGGAAGCCGTCGCGCTGACCGCGATAACCGTGCCAGGTCGCGAGGCCCTGCACGTGACCGCGTCCTTGGGTTACGCGCCTTGGCCATGGACTGCCGACGCAGACGATGATCCCCAAGGTGACCCGCATTTGGCAATTGCACTCGCCGACGCCGGAACTTATCTGGCTAAGATTGAGGGCCGCAACCGGGCATTTGGAGTGCTGCCCGGCCCCGACGCTGCGTTTGGCGATCAACTGGCCTCAATTAGCTTGAGCCCAGGCGTGTTGCGCGCTGACGATGGCCGCGGCGTGCGCTTGGTTGCGATAGGTGGTCCTAGCCCGTGCGCTGAAGACCCGACAGGCTCCTAAGATCAATCGCTCCAGATTTCCAGGCTATCGGCGTAGCCGCCGAGCAGGTTCCATAGC
>CAZLSB010000166.1:8875-9300 GCA_964561825.1 uncultured Xanthomonas sp. | reverse complement strand
AAACCCTGCGTTAGCCCAGCGGCATCGATATGGATGCGTTCGGCGGCGGGTGATCTGGGCAGGCCGGGCATCGTCATGATGTCGCCGCAGATCACCACGATGAAGCCGGCGCCGGCGGCTAGGCGCACTTCGCGGATCGGTACTACGTGGTCGCTGGGTGCACCGCGTACATCGGGATCGGTGGAGAAGGAATACTGGGTTTTGGCAATGCACACGGGCAGTTTGCCGTAGCCCTCTTTTTCTAACTCCTCAAAGCGGTCGCGAATGCGTTTGTCGGCAATGATGTCGGTGGCGTGATAGATCTCGGTGGCAATCGTGCGCACCTTTTCCCACAGCGGCAGATCATCCGGATAGAGCAGCCGGAAACCACGACCATCGAGCGTGTTGGGGGTTTCGGTCAAAGCGACCACGGCGCGCGCCAAATC
>CAZLSB010000166.1:0-8865 GCA_964561825.1 uncultured Xanthomonas sp. | reverse complement strand
CCGCTGCCACCTTGCGCCCAGTTCCGGCACACAATCGCATTGACGCCCAAGGTTTCGCGGCAGGCTTGCCGGACCAAATCGTGTTCGGCGTCGGTGTCGGTCGGGAAGGTATTGATCGCCACGACTGCTGGCACGCCAAACTTGGCGATATTGCGCACATGGCGCTCCAGATTGACCAAACCGCGGCGTAATGCGGGCAAATTTTCTTGCGCCAATTGCTCACGCGGCACGCCGCCGTGCATTTTTAGTGCGCGCATGGTGGCGACGATCACGGCGGCCGCAGGCTGCAGCTGCGCTTTGCGACATTTGATATTGAAGAATTTTTCGGCACCCAAATCGGCGCCAAAACCGGCCTCAGTGACGACGAAATCGGCGAGTTTCAAACCGGCGCGCGTCGCAATAACCGAGTTACATCCATGGGCAATATTGGCAAACGGGCCACCGTGCACAAGGGCTGGATTGCCCTCCAGTGTTTGCACCAAATTGGGCGCCAGCGCGTCCTTCAGCAATACCGTCATGGCGCCAGCTGCTTTTAGATCGGCAGCGGTCACCGCGGTTTTGTCACGGCGATAGCCGATCACCATGCGCCCCAGTCGCTCTTCCAAATCGGCCAGATCTTGCGACAGACAGAAAACCGCCATCACTTCGGACGCCACCGAAATATCAAAACCGTCCTCTCGCGGATAACCATTCGCGGCGCCGCCTAAGGAGCTGATAATCGAACGCAAGGCGCGATCATTCATGTCCATTGCGCGCCGCCAAGTGATGCGGCGGCGGTCCAGACCCAGCGCATTGCCCCAGTGCACATGGTTATCGATCAGCGCGGCCAATAAATTGTGCGCCGAGGTGATCGCATGAAAGTCACCGGTGAAATGCAGATTGATTTGTTCCATCGGCACCACTTGCGAATAACCACCGCCGGCGGCGCCGCCCTTCATGCCAAAACAGGGGCCAAGCGAAGGTTCGCGCAGGCAAATCGCGGTGCGTTTGCCGATGCGGTTGAGCGCGTCCCCTAAGCCGATCAGCGTGGTTGTTTTGCCTTCGCCGGCGGGTGTGGGGCTGATCGCCGTAACCAAAATTAATCGGCCGTCCGGGCGATCGCTCAAACCGGCCAAATACTCCGGTGCGATCTTGCCCATGCCGCGACCATAAGGCACCACGGCATCAGCCGGAATTCCCAGCTTTGCGCCTATTGCGCAGATCGGTTGTAAGGACGTTGCGCGGGCGATATCAATGTCGGTTTTCAAGACGCCTCCACCGGTGCTGAGCAGGCGCGCATTCTGCGACTTCCTGGCATCGCTTGGGCAGTCATTCGTCAAGCTTTGATCTCGCGATCGCCCGCTTTAGCAGGTCATTGATCGGCAATCGAATGGCGCTGTTGTGGGTTCGGACTTGTCCGAACGCGGTTGCGCTTGCTCGCCGTGGTTGCGCCAAGCTCGCAGAACATGGGAACGACAAGCCCAAGCAGGCGCGTTTGGACAAGCCCAAACCCACGAAAAGCGGCACTGCCGCCAGACCGGAGCGACCGGGACCAAAGCAGCGCAGCAAGCGCGTGTTTGCTGCGCCGCTGCACCTACCAAATGCGCACGCGATCTTTTGGCTTGAGGTACAACTGGTCGCCGGGTTTTACGTCAAACGCTTGATACCACTCGTTCAAATTGCGCAGCGGGCCGTTGATGCGATAGCGCGGTGGTGAATGCGGGCCGACTTTCACTTGATTGATCATCGCCTCGTCGCGGTACTTTGACTTCCAAACTTGTGCCCAGGCCATGAAGAAACGTTGGTCGCCGCTTAAACCGTCGATTTCTGGCGCTTTTTTGCCGTTCAGCGATAGCTGATACGCGGTGTAGGCCATCGATAAACCGCCGAGGTCGCCGATGTTTTCACCCATCGATAACTGGCCGTTGACGCAATGACCCTCCAACGGACAATAGCTGCTGTACTGCACGCCGAGTGCGCGGGTGCGTTCTTCGAAGCGTTTGCGGTCTGCATCGGTCCACCAATTGCGCTGAATACCGGCGTGATCTGATTTACTGCCTTGATCGTCAAAGCCGTGGCCCATTTCGTGGCCGATGACGGCGCCAATCGCACCGTAATTCACCGCTGGATCGGCATTCACGTCAAAAAACGGTGGCTGCAAAATGGCCGCCGGGAAAACAATTTCGTTGAATGACGGGTTGTAATAGGCGTTGACCGTATGCGGCGTCATGAACCATTCGTCCTTATCGGTAGGACGCTGCAAACGCGCGTTTTGATCATCGTTGTAGAAACGGCGCAGAGAAACCAAGCTGGTCAGCAAATCGCCGGCCACGATTTTCACAGCAGAATAATCGCGCCATTGGCCCGGATAACCGATTTTCGGTCGGAAACTGCTGAGTTTTTTGTATGCCTCGGCTTTCGTCTCTGCGCCCATCCAATCCAGTTTTTCGATGTTCTGGCGCAGCGCGCGGCGCAGGTTTTCGACCAACTCGTCCATCGACTGTTTGGCTTCTGGCTTGAAATGCCGGGCCACGTAAATCTGGCCAATCGCATCGCCCAGACCGCCTTGCGAGCCGATCAAGGCAACGGCGCGTTTCCAGCGCTCACGCTGCGCTTGTTGGCCGGACAAAACAGTGCCATTGAACTCGAAACTGGCGGCATCAATTTCCTCGCTGAGCACATCGGCGTGATTGGCCACCGCGTGGAACGCTAGGTAATCACGCCAGGTGGCGAGTGGCGTGCTGTTGATAATGTCGATCACCGGCGCGACGGCGCTCGGCGTACTGACATTCACTTCTTTCGGCAGTTTCATGCCCGTGCTGAGAAAATGCGCCGACCAGTCGTAACCCGAATAGGTTTTTTCGAGCTCCGCGAAGCTGATCAAATTGTAGGTGCGATCGCGATCGCGCAGTTGCGCGCGATCCCAATGTTTTTCGGCAATTTTAGTTTCCAGCGCCAAAATATCGGCGGCGCGTTTGCTGGCATCGGCTATGCCGGCAAAACCGAGCATGCGTTCGATGTGTTTGAGATAGGCAGCGCGGATTTGTACAAAACGTTCCGCGCTATTGAAGTAAAAATCCTTATCCGGCAGACCCAGTCCGGCCACGCCGATGCCCAGCAAGTAGCGGTCTGGATTCTTGCGATCCACGCCTATGCCGCCGCCCACTGGCGTGTTGGTGCCGTCCAGTCGTGCGTTACCGAAGGCCTCAACCAATGCAGTTTTACTGTCAATCTTGCTGATTTTGCTCAGTAACGGCTGCAGTGGCGTGATACCTGCGGCATTGCGCGCATCGGCATCCATATAGCTGTTATAGAGATCGCGGATTTTCTGCTCATTGCTGCCGTCAGCCGCGTCGGATTTGGCCATTTCTTCGACGATGTCGCGGACCTGGACTTCCGCCTGATCGCTCAGCGTGGTGAACGAACCGTAGCGCGTCTCGTAATCTTTGAGCGTGTAGGTATCAAACCAGGTGCCGTTCGCGTAGCGGTCAAAATCGTCGCCGGGTTTGACGGTTTCATCGCGGTTAGACAATTCGATTCCGAAACTACCGAGAGCGGCTTTGCTCGCGTCGGCAAAGGCTGCCGGCGCCTGTAAAGCAAGTAACAAACAGGAGATCAACGAGGTTTTTTTCATGGCGGCGCGGGCTTGGCTGAGCCGCGGAGCATATCGGCTGGGCTATGAAAGGCATGTGCCGAATGACCTAATTGTGGTGCCTGGAGCGGCCGCCGCGGGGTGCGAGCCAAACTGGTGTGGTCACCTTTGATCTAGTCGAGAGCAACGCTCGGCGCAAGCAAGAAATCCACCATGCGGGAACCGCGTCAGCGCATAGCGCCGACCGACCAGAATCCGCTGCCTTGTCCCTCCATCGTTTGATTCCGGCTGTGCGAACGGACAGCGACCATGCATCACCACATCAGTTTGGCTCGCATCGGCCGCCGAGCGTTCGCAACCAGCGACGCATGCGCTATGTTTGCCCGGAGGTTCAATCGCAAGGTGCCGCGCATGAGAGGTTTGTGCCGATGTATGTAGTCATGATTGCGTCTGAGTGTGCGCCGGTTGCCAAGGTGGGTGGATTGGCAGATGTTGTTGCTGGATTAAGCCGTGAACTGCAGCTGCGTGGTCATGCGGTTGAGATCATCCTGCCGAAATACGATGTGCTGCGCGCCGATCAAATCTGGGGCATGCAGATCAGTTTTGAAAATCTATGGGTGCCCTGGGATGGCGGGTCGATTCGCTGCACGGTGTGGTTTGGATTTGTGCAGGGCAGCAAGTGTTATTTCATCGAAGCGCATTGTGCGCAGGACTTCTACAACCGCGGTACGCATTATGGTTTTTGGGACGATCCCGAGCGCTTTGCGTTTCTGAGCAAGGCCGCGCTGGAATTTATGCTGAAGTCCTACAAGCGCCCGGACGTGATTCATACCCATGATTGGCAAACTGCGCTGGTGCCGGTGTTGCTCACCGAAATGTACGCCACCGACGGTCTGCAGCACGCGCGGCTCTGTCACACCATGCACAGTTTTGCCCACCAGGGTGTATGCAATAAGCACATTTTGTATGCGGCCGGACTGCAGGCGCCGGAAGCCTTGGTTTCACCAGATCAAATGGGTGGTGATTTCGATCCGCACACGATCAACCTCACCAAGGGCGCCATTTTGTACGCCCACCAAGTGACCACGGTGTCGCCGCAGCACGCTTGGGAGGTGCAATTTACCGATCAAGGTTGCGGTTTGGGGCACACGCTGTATCAACATCGGGATAAGTTTACTGGCGTGCTCAATGGTTTGGATTACGCCGTTTGGAACCCAGAAATCGATCCGCATATTTTTCAGCAGTACACGGCGGCGAGTTTCGACCTGAAAGCCGTCAACAGCTTGGCGCTGCGCGATCGCATGCAACTGCGCGACGACGGTCGGCCGATTATTGCTTACGTCGGTCGCCTGGATCGCCAGAAAGGGCTGCATCTGATCCGCCACGCGCTGCAATACGCCCTGGCCAACGATGCCCAGTTTGTCCTGTTAGGTTCGGGCTCAGAAGCGGCCATCAACGCTGAATTTCGCGCGCTGCAGGAAAGTCTGATCGATCATCCTGACTGTCATTTGGAGATTGGCTACGATGAAGAACTCTCGCATCTGATCTACGCGGCTGCCGATTTGCTGATCGCGCCGAGCCTGTTTGAAGCCTGTGGTCTGACCCAAATGATTGCCTTGCGTTACGGCACTGTTCCGCTGGTGCGCAGCGTAGGTGGGCTGAAAGACACGGTATTTGACTGGGACTACGCAGAGCAGCCGCTGGCCCAACGCAACGGGTTCGTTTTCGAGTATCCCGATGCGCCGGGTATCGAATCTGCCTTATGCCGCGCCCTGGCGTTGTGGAAACAGCAGCCGGCGCTGTTCCGCCAGTTAGCGCTGCAGGGTATGGCCTATGACTATTCGTGGAACCAGCCTGGGCAGCGTTATCTGGATATTTATCAACGTGCCGCGGTGCCCGACTAACAGATTTAGGTCGTCACTCACTCCCACAGCGTCACCTTAGTCGTGGTTAAGGTGTATGCCGACGCGGCTATGTCGTTTTTGATCTGCTCCACATTGAGCGTGCCTTCGATCCAATAGGCGTCGTAAATGTCGGTGACCGGTATTGGTTTTTCTAAGCGCGCCAAGATGATCTGGTTGGGCGGTGGTGGCGGCACATGAATGCAGGCGCCGAAATACGGCACTATGAAAAACTCGCTCATCTGGCCGTCGCTGCTCACTTCTACTGGCACGATATAACCGGCGATTTTGACTTTGCTGCCGTCCAACTCCGGGATGGTTCGGAAACTGCCGGTTTGCTCCTGTTTGAACATGCCTTCATGCGCCATCGTCGGCGCTTCCATCAACGAATCGACTTCGTCTTTGGGCATCAGTTCCAGCCAATCGAGTTCCTTCGGCTCGTTGGTCGCCGCCATTAACGGGGCGGCAAACAGTGCCAGGACGGCCAACATAGGGAAAATGCGCATCGCGGTCATCTCACAAAAGTTCAGGTTCGAATCGTCAGGCCATCGGCCAGTGAGCGCCGGTATGCCAGCCAGGCGGGGATGCCGCCGACCACTACGCCACCGAACAGAATAGCTAACAATAAGCCTAACTCGCGCAGTTTGAATGCCAGCGGATCAATGTATAGCCCATAGTTGGCTGCCAGCCAGGGCGCTGCGATGGCCAAAACCAGCAGCATGAACAGCGTGCCGACCAGCATGCCAGCTAGGGTAATGGCGGCTGATTCGATGAATAACAAGGCGCCAATCTGCCAAGGCCTAGCGCCGAGTGCGCGCAAGATCGCCATTTCGCGGCGTCGTTCATTCAGCGTGGTCACTAACGCGGTGCACATGCCCAACAATCCTGCCACCACGACTAACACGGCAACCAATAACAGCGCCGATTCCGCCACGCCGAGCATGCTCCACAACTGGATCAGCGTCAGGCCCGGCAAGATCGCCAGTAGCGCTTCGCCTTGATAGTTGTTGATCTGTCGCTGCACGGTCAGCGCCGCCGTTTTATTATGCAAGCCGACCAGAATCGCGGTAATCGTTTCCGGCTTGGCAAGCTGCGCACCGGGTTCGTCGTGTGCCGCGTGTGCATCGTGTGAATGAGGGGCACGCTGCGGAATGCGCACACCGCTTTTCCACTCCGCGTGGATGGCTTCCAGGCTGTCTAGCGATACATGAATGGTGCGATCCACTGGCGTGCCGGTGCGCGCCAGGATGCCAACGATGCGGAAAGGCTGATCGTCGTGGACCATGATGTCGTGATTGCCGGTGCCATGCGCAATCACCAGCGGATCACCCACTCGATAGCCCAATTTTGTCGCCACTTCGGCGCCCAAAACCGCCTCGTGCAGCGCCGCGAAACGCGCGCCTGTCGCCAATGTGAGCGCGCGTTTATCGGCGTAGCGGAAATGTTCGAAATAATCGGTTGTTGTACCCAACACGCGAAAACCACGGTGCGAATCACCCAGCGCAAGCGGCACCGCCCAGGCGATCTGTGGGCCTTCCAGCAAGGCTTCATAGCTGCTGTAACGAATGTTGTGGGTGGCATCGCCGATGCGAAACACCGAATACAACAGCAATTGCAGCGCGCCGGTCCGCGCTCCAACAATCAAATCAGTGCCAGAAATGGTGCTGGCGAAACTCTGTCGCGTTTCCGAGCGCAGTCTTTCAACGCTGAGCAACAGAGCGACGCTGATCGCGACGGTGAAAATGGTCAAGCCGACGGAAAGCCGTCGATTCCACAAACTGGCGCGGGCGATTTGCAGCAGCATTAGCTCATCCCCACGCGATTAATGGCGACCAAGTCGATGACCCGATCAAAACGCGCTTCCAGGCTGCGATCGTGGCTGACAAACAACAGCGCCGCACCGACGCGTCGGCATTCGTCAAACAATAACGTCAAAAAGCCATCGCGCGAATCGCTATCCAGCGCCGATGTGGGCTCGTCAGCGATCAATAGTTCCGGCGCCCCGATCAGCGCACGCGCCGCGGCAACGCGCTGCTGTTGGCCCACCGACAATTGCGCAGCAGGCCGTCCTGCCAAGCTGCGCTCATTCAATTGCAGACGCTGCAGCAACTCGCGCGCCTGCGCGTGCGCATCGCCTGCCCGCTCGGCACGGCGCCGCGAGAACGCACACGGCAACATCACGTTGCTGATGGCGTCCAGATAGGGCAGCAGGTTGAACTGTTGGAATACAAAACCAATATGGTCAGCGCGCAGGCGATCGCGCTGCGCGGGTTTCAAGCGCTCCAACGGTTGGCCGAGCAGGCTCACCGAGCCGTGCTGCGGCGCCAGTACGCCGCCTATCAAGTTCAGCAGCGTACTCTTGCCGGAGCCGCTGGGGCCGCGCAAAAACAGCGTTTCTCCGGCGGCTAGCTGCAAATGCGCAATATCTAGCACCGGCTGCTGAGGCTGCCAGCCGAAACGTAAATCGTTTATGCAGAGCAAAGACATTGTTCGATGAGCCCGTTGTTGATCACCGCGCTGTGGCCTGGGGCGATGCGCGCCGTGCGCCAGACCCGCGTCCCAAACCATGAATGGGCGACGCGCTGCCGCTTGCTGTCGATGTTATACTGTTACACAATAGTTGGCAGCAGCAATCAAGGGTCGTTATGGCAGGGCAGCACAGCCACCATCGTGGATCAATCACCTGGGATGGTCTTGGCGCGGGCGTTTCGTTGGCCTGCGCGCTGCATTGTGCCGCTTTGCCTCTGGTGTTTGGTTTATTGCCGGGGCTGCAATTGGCGCTGCTTTCATGGGATCACCAGTGGCAAGGTTTGGCTCAATGGTTATTGTGGTCGCACGAGGCCGAAGGTTTTGTGGTCGGCACGGTGCTGGTGTTCGCGGGCATCGTGCTGAGCCGCGGTTTTATGAAGCATCGTGATCGATGGCCCATCGCCATTGCAGGTAGTGCTGGCACGTTGATGGCCGCCGGCGCCTTCGGCCATTGGCACGATCAGGATCTCTTGCATGTCAGCTTGCAGGTTGCCGGTGGCTTGGGTGTCGCATCGGCGCACATCCTCAATTTGCGTGCTTTGCGTAAAGTGGGTGCGGGTGAGTGCCATGGCAAGCGCAGATTGATCGTGGTGGCGGCGCCGAGGATGTAGGTCTACCCACATTACGTCCCTACCCACATTACGTCCCTACCCATATTGGTGCCTACGGGACGAAAAGCCAAAAAGGACTGCGGTGGCATAGGGGTTTGAGAAGCGGTCAACTGAGGTTTCCAGCAGCCTGTCGGACTTTGCGCGTGAGATGCGTTGTGTGGCTCCGAGCGGATGCAAGGCGCGGCGCGCAGCCAAATCGCTCTTCCGTTGGGGTCGCAGCGCAGACGCCGTTGCGACGCGCAGCCCGCCGGAC
>CAZLSB010000165.1:0-9310 GCA_964561825.1 uncultured Xanthomonas sp. | reverse complement strand
CTAAAGCGCGGAACCCGTGGCGGCGGCGCGGCGCGCGCCTCGGCTTAGGCGTCGCGAAGATACAACTTGGACCCAGCCATTGTTGCATCCGCGCAACCAGTGGCTTCCCCGTGCATGGCATCTCGTTTACGCTTCTATACTCGGGCGCTTCGAGGTCTCGTAGGTATCTAGGATGATCCGCGTCGTATTCAATCAAAAAGGTGGGGTGGGAAAATCCACGATCGTCTGCAATCTGGCCGCCATTGCCGCCAGCCAAGGCCAGCGCACCTTGATCGTCGATCTAGACGCACAGGGCAATTCCTCGCGCTATGTGCTCGGTCCTGCGGCAACCGAGGTGCCTATTGGGATTGCCGATTTTTTTGAAGAAACCTTGTCCTACCGTTTGCGCGCCCGCAATCCAGCTGAATACGTGACGCCGACGCCATTTGAGAACCTGGCGGTGATCACAGCCGATGGGCGCTTGGCTGATCTACAGACCAAGCTGGAAACCAAGTTGAAGATCTTTAAGCTGGGCGAAATGCTGGCCACGCTGCGCAAAGAATATTCGCAGGTCTTCATCGATACGCCGCCCGCGCTCAACTTTTACACCTTATCTGCGTTGATCGCCGCCGAACGCTGCTTGATCCCCTTCGATTGTGATGATTTTTCGCGACAGGCCTTGTATCGCTTGCTGGAGAACGTCGACGAGATTCGCGCCGACCACAACAAAAAACTCAAAATCGAAGGCATCGTCGTCAATCAGTTCAACGCGCGCTCCAATCTGCCCAGGCGGGTCGTCGAGGAGTTGATCGCCGAGAAACTACCCGTGCTGCCGCAATACATCTCTAGCACCGTTAAAATCAAAGAAAGCCACGAGGCCGCCAAGCCGCTGATCTATCTGGAACCCGGCCACAAAGTGACCCAGGAGTACAACGCACTCTACGAGTTGCTCGACAAAAAGAAGCGCTGACGCGCTCTCGCGTTTATGCTGGGCCACAGGGCGCTTTTTTGAAACCCTAACAAGCGGACTTGTGCGAGGCGCCCGGAGCGCCTAGAACTCGAATGTGGGTGTTTGTACATGAAGTGCCCGAGCACCGCGAACTTGGTTTCCTAGCAGCTCCTATCACTGACTACCGTTGCACAGGAGAACCCCATGATTTTTCAAAAGTTCTTTTCCTCCATCCGCGCGCAGTTGAACAAGCTCGCCAACTTCTTCTGGGAGGCCGATCCGATCGCCCAGATGCAATATGAGTACGACAAGTCCGTTGAAGAACTGAAATCGGGCCGCATCGGCCTGGAACAGTATCGTGGTTTGGTTGAGCGGGTGTCGCGGCAGGTCAAAGAGGGCGAACGCCACATAGCGCAATTGGAGGCGCAAGCCAAGGCCTATTTGAAGGCCGGCGACCGCGCCACGGCAGCGAAATTCGCGCTGGAAATGGAAAAAGCCAAGAAGGACCTGGGCGCCAATCAAGAGCAATTGGCGATGCACGAGGGCTCCTACAACAACAATTTGCAGAAGATTCAACACGCCACCAAGAAACTCGGCGAAGTGCGCCAGAAGATTCAGAAGTACGACGCTGAAATCAAGATGAGCGAGGCGGAAGCCGAAGTTGCCAAGCTCTCCGAGAGTTTCAACTTCAACGTGACCACCGACTTCGGTCAGTTGGAGCAAGTGGTACAAGAACGCATCGACAAAAATCGCGGCGCAGTGCGCGTGGCCGCCGATTTGTCCAGTCGCGGTGTCGCCGAAATCTCGGCCGAGCAAAATATGGAGAAATTCATGGCCGAAGACGCCCTAAAGCGGATGGAGATGGATATGGGCATCATCACCCCGGAGACCGCACAAGCCGCGCCGGCGCAGAAAGAGCTGGGTCCGGCGCAGCCAAACTGAGGCTTCACGCGGGCAACGCTAGAGTCATAGGGCAGACTTCCTCTTTTCACCCTTTTTTCATGGTAATCCAATGAACGGTCAACCTAAACCAGGATTTTATTTCGTCGTCTTGTTGGTCATTCTGAGCTTAGTCGGTTACGGGATGTACCGACTGAAAACGCCGTCCGGCTCGGACGCGTCGCCCACCGTTGTTGACGCCGGCCAGCAGACCGATAACAGCGACACCACTACACCAACGCCCACTGACGGGGGCGCTGAAGCGCCCGATACGGCCGGCATTACCACGGTGAAGGAATACGCCTACGTTCCCAGCCAGCGCCTGCCGGATGTCAAAGGTGTCTCCAATTACTCGGCAATGAACGCTCGCACGGTGCGCTTTGCGATCAATGTGTGGGCAGGTTGGGCGCCCATCGTGTACGCCAATGGTGGCTTCAAGCCCGGCAAACTGTGGCAAGTGCCAGGTGGCCAGCCGTTCAAGGTTGAGTTGGTGCTGATCGACGATCCGGTGTCGATGCGTGACGCCTACGCGGCGGGCGATGTGCATATCGGCTGGGCGACCGTCGATATGTTGCCACTGTTGCTGGAGAGCCTGCAAAAAGACAGTCGCGTGATGCCGCGCATCTTCCAGCAAGTCGATTGGTCAAACGGTGGCGACGGCATTGTGGTGCGCAACTCGATCAAAACGGCATCCGACCTGCGTGGCAAAACGGTGGTTTTGGCCCAAAACAGCCCTTCGCACTTTTTTGCACTCAATGTATTGATTAACTCGGGTGTGGAACCAGCAGAAGTCGATTTTCGCTTCACCAATACCGCATTTGAAGCGGCGGCCGCCTTCAACGCCGATAAGAAGATCGCTGGCGTCGTGAGTTGGGCGCCGGATATCTACAACCTGTCAGACATTAAGGGCAATAAATTGTTGGTCTCTACCGCGACCGCCAACAAGCTCATCGCCGACGTTTGGTTTGCGCGCGCCGATTTTGCCAAAGACAATCCAGACATCATGGAAGGTTTAGTGCGCGGCATTTTCGACGCGATGGTCGAATTGGACGCACAGGAGGCCAAACAGAAGGTCGCGACCTGGTTAGCGGAAGGCTATTCACTGCCACCTGCTGACGCCTTAAGCATGTTGCCAGATGCGCATTGGACCAATTACGCAGAAAATCGCGAGTTTTTTCTCAACCGCAATAACCCTACCAATTTCGAGCGCACCTTTAACACGGCCTATGTGTTGTATCGCAAAATCGGCGCGGTCAGCTCGCGGGTGAATTTCGATCAGCTGGTTGATTTTAGCGTGCTGCAGAAACTCAGTTCGGAAGCCAAATACGCCAATCAGCAATCGAGCTATGGCATCAATTTTGCGCCGATGAGCGCCAGCGCGATTCAATCCGAAAGTCCGGAAATTCTGACCAAGACGGTGGTCATCCATTTCTTCCCAAATTCCTGGGACCTCTTCAAGAAAGTGGTCAAGGACAAAAATGGCAAGTCTGTCGAAGAAATGTACGATCCGAACGTCGATTTTGTGCTTGAAGAGATCGGCAAATTGGCGGGTTCCTACGGCGCGGCGCGCATTGTGATCGAAGGCCACACCGACGGGTCGATGCGCGGCCAAGTCCCTGATTCGGCGGTGCGCGAGCTCTCGACGAACCGCGCAACCTCAGTCAAGTCCGAGTTGTTGCGCAAGTTCCCCACCATGGACCCGAACCAGTTTTCCGCGGTAGGCATGGGCTGGTCACGCCCGGCCGATATCAGCGACGCTGACAATCAAGCCAAAAATCGGCGTGTCGAAGTCAAAGTCTACCCACTGGAAGCGCAGTAGAACGAGCAGCGGTTGCGAGCCAGACCCAGCCCAGCGGCTATGCCGCTGGGCGCGCCGATGTAGTTTGGACTAAGCCGCTGCCGTCCCCAACGGTCATGGCCGTTGGGCACGCTACGCTTAGCCCAACCTACATCGTCCGGCATCACTCTTCAGATAAGGCCGTCTCGATGCGCATAGATACTTTGGTTTTGGCGATTGGTGGAATTGGTTTTCTCGGCTTTGGCGCCGTCATGTTGGTTGCGCCGCAGGCGGCCATGGCGGGGTTGGGCCTGCACGTGCCGGATGGTGTTCCCACCACTGAAATTCGCGCTTTTTACGGCGGCTTGGAATTGGGCTTGGGTGCGTTATTACTGGCTGCTTTGCGTAAAGTTCAGTATCAACGTGCCGGTTTAATTTTGGGCTGTGTTAGTTATGGCTCAGTCGCCGCAGCGCGCGCACTGGGCATGCTGATCGATTCCAGCGCCGGCAGCGGGTTTTTGTGGGCTGCATTGGCGGTGGAAGTGACTTTGGCTGTCCTCTTTGCATGGGCACTCAAGCGCTAGGTACTAGATCGATTGGCACATCAATAGCGGCCTACCAAAAGCGAAATTCCTGATAGCCAATTTGCGCCAATTCAAGTGGCACGCCCGCAACATGGGCCAATAGCCCGACTAAACTCCAGAACGCACGCGCCACGGGTTCAACGAGAAACAGCAATAGGAACAATGCCAGGACGGCGTAGCCGGCATAACGGTCAAACTGAGCTCGCAGCGCGTCTGGCAAATACGGCCAAATGGCGCCATAACCATCAAAGCCAGGCAAGGGCAGCAGGTTCAATATCACTGCGCTGGCTTGTAACAATGCCAGAAAGGCTAAAGCCGGCGCATTCGCACTATTGCGCACTTCGGGCAACGCGAGAATTCCCGCCAACAAAAACAACAGCAGCAGGTTCATCGCGGGTCCCGCCAATGACACCGCGCTGTCCCAGTGCGCCGAGCGCAATAAACGCCGGTCGATGTAAACCGCTGCACCGGGCAGACCAATGCCACCCATCACCAAAAACACCACTGGCAGAACGATCGACCCTATCGGATCCAGGTAGTTCAGCGGATTCATGCTGAGGTAACCCTTATCCTTGACGGTGATATCACCACCACGATAGGCCACGGCCGCATGCGCAAACTCATGTAGACATACCGAGAAAATCCATAGAAACAGCACCAGCAAGAACGTCGTCATGGCTTGACCGCTTTTTTGCGAACAGTGCAGTGAATCTTGTTGCTTCTATAGTACGGTACCGCTTCGCCCAGAGTGGACTTCGAGGCAGATCGCGGCTCTGGCTGCGCCAATGAGCCATCGGCTGAGTCGTGGCGTGCCGGATTTCACCCTTATTCGCCCGATTCAGCCTGCGCGAACGCCGCGCATGGTCATATCTGCAGAGCACGCTGTACCACTCCACCTACCTACGCCCGAGGATCCTATGCGCAAGCTCATGTTGACGATGGTGTGCGGATTTACCTTGTTCAGTGTTGCAGTTCCGGTCCAATCGGGCACGCTCGCGGAGTCGACGTCAGAGCGACCCAGCGCGGGGCCACTGGAGCAGCGACTGCGGGTCATCAACGCACTCAAAGCAAACGATGGCGCCAGTTTGATCGAGGCGATCGGTGGGGAAGCCGCGCTGAGCGCCTTTCTCAGCGAAGGTGCGAGTGAAACCGAGGCAAGTCTGGCGGCCAAAATGGCCGAGGGTCCTAAACCGCAGTCTCAACAGGAAGGGGTCCAGCTGTGGACGACGTTGGCGGGTGCGGACGGCGTCAACCAAGCCAGCGCGATGTGGTATCCACGCTGGCAGGCGTACCTACCGCAAGCACTGGCCGGTGCGCAAATGGGATTGTTAGCGCTAGGCTCATCGGCGGCAGAAAGCACATCGATGACAGCGCTGGAGCGCGCGCAGTTAAATGAGCTGCAATGGGCGCTGGGCGGCTGGCTGTCACGCACTGACTTTGCCGATCGCAAGCACTTCAATCAGCTACTGGGCCTAGCGCGTAGCTGGATTGTGTCTAGTGGCAAGGCACATCCTACGCATTTGGCGCTCACCAAACCCGAACACCGATTGCACTTGCTCGATCAGGCGATCGCATCGGGCAAACAAGCGCTCGGTTTGTATGGCTTGGATGTGAATGCGGCGCTCGCCAGCGTGCAGATGGAGCAGCTCGAACACAATGACGAGCGCGCGCGCATCCGCACCTCATTCAATTTGCTCAATGTGCCTTTGGTTTTTGAAGAGGACCTGCGCTGGTACGATGGCGAATGGCGCGATGCGGCAGAGGCGCAATTGCTGGAGGGAATGGTCTCGGAAGACGTGCAAGAGGCGCCGGCTGCCGCACAAGTTGGATCGGCTGCGCCACTGGGCGACGACCCCGTGTTTACCGCCCCGCCTGCGCCCCAGGCCTTCGAAAAAACCGGTTGTTACGCGCCCGAGTAGGCGCGGGTATCCACGCACAGCGGGCGGGTTTGCAACCCGCCCCTACTGCCGTATCTGGCATACTAAAATTCAGCGGCGCACAGTCGCCATTCCCCTTTTTAGGCAAGCCGCGCTGAGCATGCGTTTGAATTTGATTCGGTTTCTGATCGTTTTTTTGGCCGTTAGCTCCTGCGCACACGCCGAGGAATGGACCACTGAAGATGTCTTTTCGCGGCATAAAGAAAGCGTCGTGCAGGTGCGCATCATCGACGCACAAGGCGGCGCGAAGCGCTCAATCGGCAGCGGTTTTTTAATCAGTGACGATGGTCGACTGATTTCTAACTTTCACGTCGTGGCCGATTTCATCCACCATCCAGCAGATCACCGCGCCGAGTGGTACAGCAGCGACGGGAGCAGCGGCGAGCTCACTTTGCTGGATGTGGATGTGGTGCACGATCTGGCGCTGCTGCAAGCCAAAGATCTCAGTGGGCGTAAGTTTCTGGCGGTGGAAAGCAACTTGCCGAACATGGGTGAGCGCATTTTTGCGCTGGGCTTTCCTTACGATCTGGGTTTGACGATTGTGGAGGGGACTTACAATGGCCTACTCGAAAAATCACTCTATGAACGCATTCATTTAACCGCGTCGATTAATCCCGGTATGAGTGGTGGGCCGGCCATTGATCGCTACGGCAATGTGATCGGCGTAAATGTCGCCACCGCTGGTAATCAGGTCAGTTTTCTGGTGCCGGCGCGGCACGTCATCAAGTTACTGAATCGTGACGATGCCACCACGCGTGGCGAGTTAATGGAACGGATTGCACAGCAATTGCGCGATAACCAAGCGCATTATCTAGAAGCGCTGACCAGTACGCCCTTTGTAACCACGCAATTGGGCGGTTATCGGGTGCCGGCGGCGATTGCCAAGCATGTCAGCTGTTGGAGTCAAACCAATCAAGACCAGGAGCGCTTGTTCGACCAAACCGAGTTGAGCTGTCAAAGCGAGGACGATGTGTTCTTGTCTGGTGATTTGTCCACCGGCGCAATTCGTTACGTGCATGTGTTACGCAGCGCCAGAAAAATTGGCGTGCTGCGCTTCTGGGCGCAATTACAACGAAATTTACGCAGCTTTTATGGAGACTTTGGCGGCGATAAAAGCAGCGTAACGGCGTTTCAATGCCATCAGGATTTTCTGCAACATGATGAATTGAAGAGCATGTTATTACTCTGCGTGCGGCGCTATCGCGAGTTCGCCGGGCTTTACGATTTGGTGCAGCGCCAAGTGAGTTTGAACAGCGCCAACCGCGCCTTGCAATCTACCCTCATCCTGACTGGCGTCGATCGTGAGCACGGACTCAAATTCGCCCGCCGCTTTGCCGAGGAGGTGCAATGGACAGCACCGTGAAATTCTTAGGCGTGTTGGAGATCATGGATCGTGCCGGTCACGTGCAATCGCGCACGCGCGTCGAGCATCTGCCGTTTCGCATTGGCCGGGCGTTGGACAATGATCTGATTCTCGATGATCCCTACGCATGCGCGCACCACGCCCAAATCAGCGCCGACGAGCAGTTGCAACTGATTGATTGCGAAAGCTTAAATGGCAGTTTTCAAGGTGACGAGCACAGTCGCCGTGCGCAAATTATGCTCGGTAGTGGCTTGGAACTACGCTTAGGGCATACCTTGCTGCGCTTTCGCGGTATTGGCGAACAAATCGCTGCCACGGTGCCTGATCCGCTGGCACGCTCGCGCTGGCTGAGTCTGGATCGTCTGGCCTGGGCTTTGACCGCCATGCTGGCCGGTGTTTTGGCCATCACCACAGGCAATTTGATCGGTAGCGGGCAACCCATCCGCATGGGCGCGCTGCTGGGTAGCGCGGTGCCACCGATGATCGTGTTGGCCTTGTGGGCGCTGTCATGGAGCGTGGTCAACCGGGTGGTTGCGCATCGCTTTCATTATTTTGGGCATCTCACCATCGGCGCGTGCGCGGTGGTCGCAGGGACCTTGCTGGAATCGTTCAGTGCTTATGTGGGTTTTGCGTTGGGCGGTGCAGCAGTCGGTGGCCTGACCACCGTGACTGGCGCGTTGCTGATCAGTGTGGTGATCTTTGGGCATTTGCGTTTGATTTCTCGTGGTCGGGCGCGCGCCTTGCTGCTGCCCTCTGCATTGATCGGCGTTGGTTTCCTGGCGCTGTCATTTTTGCCGAGCGCCGCCGATGAGCGCTTCAGCAGTGAGCCCAAGTTCACCGCTTCCCTCAAACCACCGTTTGCAGCATTGCGCGAAGGCCGCACCAGCACGGTGTTCTATGAGGACGCCGCGAGCGTTTGGGATGCTGCTGATGCAGAGGCGGCTGAAAAGGAAGGCAATCCCTGATGCCATTAAGCTAGCGGCAAATCGATACGCTCATAGTTTGATGCGCGAATAAGCGCGCCGGGGCGACCGGGACTCTCACCAAACATACCGCAAGCAAATGATTTTAATGCATTTTCTTTCAGCGTTGATGCGTAGGTCACGTAGGCCGCAGGCCTACGTGACATCGGAGCACTGTCACGTAGCCCTGCGGGCAACGTGACCTACGACTTTTTTACTCCCGATCGGAGCGAAAGTCCCACTCAGTTTGATGCGCGAATAAGCGCGCCGGGGCGACCGGGACTTCCCATGAACACATATCGTAAGTCATTGATTCGTGCTCAGAGGATGTAGGTTGCCGTGAAAGTCTTCAGGTTCGGGCTCTTACTCCCTCCTCGCTGCTCCTTCCCCAACCCGTAGTTTATGGTTGTCCACGGCTCTCGCGTATGTGCACGCCTTGACGGGCGCACTGGGAGCAAGCTTGCGCGCGATCGGTGTAATAAACCTAAGCCGGGCCGGAACCGACCACACAAAAGTCTTCGCATGATTCGTCAAGCCCGACAGGCGACAGGCTGCTAAGGTTATTTACGGTACGGCTTGATCGCGCGCTGTCTCTGCGGCGTTGACACGCGTTGAAGCGGCGGCTCGCCGGGCCGCTGCTAGCTGCAGTTTCAGTGGGTCAACGTAGCGCGCAACACTGCCCATTTTATCGAGCTTCTCCAATTGTTCGAGCGCTATTTGCGCCTCCGCCCATTGGCCGGCTTCGATCAATACCAAAACGCGATTGAACTGAATCCCCGGATTGTCTGGTCGACGGCGCAGGGCCTCAGCAAAGGAACGC
>CAZLSB010000164.1:0-9326 GCA_964561825.1 uncultured Xanthomonas sp. | reverse complement strand
ATGAGAGCCAGCTTGCTCGCGATTGCAGTTGTGCAAGTTTCCGAAGCACCGATCTCAAGCAAGCTCGCTCCTACCAAAGCAGATCACCGCCACAACGGTGGTACGACAATAGCAATAGCAAAGCGCATCAATCGTGCGGCATACCTTGATTGCTCAGCGCGCAGCCCCACTTCCAGCGTGCTATCCCACCGGAATTTGACTCGCGCATGACCGTATTGACCGCTGATCCGCGCAATGGCGCGCCGCACGCTGAACTCGATCGCCTCGCCGCGATTGCCGAAGATGTCATCGCGCGCTGCCGGCGACGCGGCGCTGATCAAATTGAGGTGGGCGTCAACGTGGACACCGGCTTGGCGGTCAATGTGCGCCTGGGCGAAGTTGAAACCGTCGAACACACGCGCGATCGTGGCTTGACGCTGACCGTTTATTGCGGCCAGCGCAAGGGCTCTGCCAGCACCGCCGATCTTGACGAGCGCTCCATCGATATCACCGTCGATCAAGCCCTGGCGATCGCCCGTTACACCGAAGCCGATCCGGCGGCGGGTTTGGCCGATGCAGATCGACTCGCGACGTTTTTCCCAGAACTCGATCTTTGGCACCCGATTGGCCCGGACGCTAACGCGGCGATCGAGTTAGCCTTACGCTGCGAATCGGCGGCCTTGGGTTTTGATCCGCGCATCAACAATTCGGAAGGCGCCGGCGTGAATGCCGGTCGCAGTTACGGCGTGTACGCCAATAGCCATGGTTTTGTTGGACGCGACTTTGGCACCCGTTATTCGCTCTCTTGTTCGGTGCTGGGCGGCGTGGACGACGCCATGCAACGCGATTATTTTTACGACAGCGCACGCGCCTTTGCCGACCTTGCCGACGCCGAAGCGATAGGCCGCGAAACCGCCAGGCGTACCCTGATGCGCCTCGACGCGCGCAGTTTGAGCACGCGCCGCGCACCGGTGATTTTCGCAGCCGAACTGGCGCGCGGTTTTTTCGGTCATTTGACCGGGGCCGTGAGCGGCGGCGCCTTGTACCGCAAGGCCAGTTTTTTGCTCGATTCGCAAGGCACGCAAATCTTTCCGCGCTGGATGCAGCTGATCGAACAACCGCATCTGAAGCGCGCGCCGGGCTCGGCGGCATTTGACGACGAAGGCGTGGCCACGCGTGCCAATCCTTTGGTTGTCGATGGCGTGTTGGAACGCTACATCCTCGGCAGTTATTCCTCACGCAAATTGGGCTTGGCCAGCACCGGCAACGCCGGTGGCGTGCACAATCTGTGCGTGACGCCGAACGCGGGTGGCCTGCAGGAGCTATTTGCCGATATGGGTAGCGGTTTGTACGTGACCGAACTACTCGGTCAAGGTGTCAGCTTGCTGACCGGCGATTATTCGCGCGGCGCGGCGGGTTTCTGGATTGAAAACGGCCAGATCGCGCACGCCGTGCACGAGATCACCATCGCCGGCAATCTGCGCGAGATGTTCGCTAACCTCATTGCCGTCGGTAGTGATATCGACACCCGCGGCAATGTGCGAACCGGACCCTTGCGCTTGAGCGAGTTGACCATCGCGGGCGACACCGGTGGCGATGCGCAAGAGGACGATGGCATGGACCCCGGCAATGACTAATCTGGGCTGGCTCTGCCGGATCGCCATCCACGGTGGCGCCGGCGTGATTGATCGGGCTTCTTTGACAGCGGAACGCGAGGCGCAGTTTCGCGCGGCGCTAGCGCGGATCGCACAGGCCGCATGGACCCGCTTGTTAGCCGGCGCCAGTGCGCTGGATGTGGTTGAAGCGGCGGTGCGCGATCTGGAGGATTTTCCACTGTTCAACGCCGGGCATGGCGCGGTATTGAATGCGGACGGCAGCGCCGAAATGGATGCGTCGATCATGGATGGACGCACGCGCGCGGCAGGCGCGGTGGCCGCCGCGCAAACCCCCACCCATCCGATCTCGTTGGCGCGTGCGGTGATGGAACACAGCGAGCACGTGTTACTGGTCGGCGCTGGCGCAGATCGATTTGCCCAAGAACGCGGTTTGCCGCAATCGCCACCCGCCTATTTCATCACCGACGAGCGCGCCGCGCAGCACATGCGCGCCGCAAGTTTGGGACGCATCACGCTTGATCACGATGCGCTCTACAACGGCCCCAGCGCGAGCGACAAAACCGGCACGGTGGGCGCCGTCGCGCGCGACGCGCATGGTCATTTGGCAGCGGCCACATCCACCGGCGGCATGACCAACAAACGCCCCGGTCGCGTTGGCGATACACCGCTGATCGGCGCCGGCACCTGGGCCGAAGACCAAAGCTGCGCGGTGTCAGCCACCGGTCATGGCGAATTTTTCATGCGCAGCGCGCTGGCATATGATGTGCATGCGCGCATGGTGTATGGCAACCACGATTTGCACGAAGCCTGCGCTGGCGCGCTCGGCAGAGTGGCCGAACTCGGCGGCAGCGGCGGTTTGATCGCCATCGACAAAGACGGCCACATCGCGCTGAGTTTCAACAGCGAGGGCATGTATCGAGCATGGGTCGATGCTGATGGCTTGCTACGCGTGGCCATTTACTCCGAGAGTTGACGCGCAAACTTGCCTGTGGGGCGCCCTAGTCCGCGGCTGCCGGCGCCGCTGGTTTGTCTACCTTGGTTTCTGTTTTGGTCTCGCTTTTTGCAGATTCGCCGGACGCTGCGGCGCCGCTATCGGATTTGCTGTCGGTGCTTTTGGCGTCCGCCTTGCTGTCTGCGGGTTTGGCTTCGCCGCCTTCGACAAGATTGCGTTTTTTGTCTTTGTCGCCTTTGAAGTCAGTCTCGTACCAACCGCCGCCTTTCAGGCGAAATGCGGCTGCGGTCAGCGCGCGCTTCAGTTGTGGCGCGCCGCAGGTGGGGCAATCGGTCGGATCCGGGTCGGACATTTTCTGCAGTTGGTCAAAGCGTTTACCGCAGCTTTGGCATTCATATTCGTAAATCGGCATGGGTAGCAATCAAAGCTAACGACAGCCACGAGATATGGGGCTGGGCAGTGCGGGTTCAAGGTGCAGGCACTCGGATGCAGCGGTCTGCCCGACCACGACGCTTTACACAGACGCGCGGCTCAACAAACGCTCCACGTAGCGGGCGATTAAATCTACTTCGAGATTGATGGGGTCGCCGACCGCCATCGTTCCAAAGCTGGTGTGCGCCAGCGTGTGCGGAATTAGATTGACGCCAAAGCCTGTGGGATACAGCTCGTTGACGGTCAAACTGACGCCATTGACGGCAATCGAACCTTTGCTGGCGATATAGCGCAGCAGATCGATCGGAACTTCGAACACCCAGCGCTGCGAACGGCCATCGTCGTCGATGCTGAGCACGCGGCCGACGCCATCCACATGGCCGCTGACAAAATGTCCGCCCAAGGGTGTCGCCATCGTCAATGAGCGTTCCAGATTGACCGGATCGCCAACAAGTAATTGCCCTAGCGTGGTTTTCGCCAGGGTTTCATTGGACACATCGGCGCAAAAAGTGTCGTCTAGCAGATCCAGCGCCGTCAAACACACGCCGGCGACGGCAATGCTGTCGCCCTCGTTGACGGTCGCCAAGTCCAGACCCGCACCATCCATGCGCAGCCGCACATCGCCACCACGCGCCTCGCGGCTGCGCAGTCGTCCTACAGTTTGAATCAGCCCGGTGAACATGGGTGGTTTAGGTTCTCGTGGGGTCAGGGTGTAGAGTTCAGCGCAGAGTCGAGTTTGCGCTGAACTTTTGATTTTCAATGCGGGCTCAGACCGGCCGCAGGATCAAGCGCACATCGTCGCCGATGCGCTGGATGTCGTGCCACCGCCAGTCCACATCGTTTAGTTCTCGGGGTTCCGCTAGCTGCAGAGCGGGTCGCGCGGCGTGGCCCAGTAGCTTGGGTGCGATATAGCAAATCAGCTCATCGACCAAACCTGCGGCGATAAACGCACCGGCCAGCGTGGCGCCGGCTTCCACCAACAATTCATTTTGGCCGCGTTGAGCCAGTGCAAAGACCAGCCGCGGCAGATTCAACCGGTCATGGTTTACCGGCACGCTGATGCGCTCGACACGCTCAGCCAATTCGGGGCGCACCGGCGCCCTGGCACTACTCACCTGCAGTATAGGTCCGGGTTCGGCCAACATGCGCGCATCGATCGGTAAGCGGCCATGGCTATCCAGCACGATGCGCTCCGGCAAAGCATGCTCGACCTCAGGAAGCCGCACAGTTAAGCGCGGGTTATCGGCCAAGACGCTGCCAATGCCGGTCAGAATCGCGCTGGAACGGGCGCGCCACGATTGCACGTCATGGCGCGCGCCCGCGCAGGTGATCCATTGGCTGCGGCCATCCGCCAACGCGCTGCGGCCATCCAGACTGAGGCCCAATTTGATCCGAATCCACGGTCGATGGCGGGTCAGTCGCGAGACAAAACCGGCGTTCAATTCGCGCGCCTCGTCTGCCAGTAGCCCGAGTTCCACGGTGAGGCCTGCCTGCCGCATGCGGGCGATCCCGGCGCCGTTGACCTCTGGAAACGGATCGGCCATCGCCACCACCACCCGGCGCAGTCCGGCGGCGATGAGCGCATCGGCACACGGTGGCGTGCGCCCGTGGTGGGCGCAGGGTTCCAAGCTCACGTAGGCACACGCACCCCGCGCGGCGGCGCCTGCTTGCGCTAGCGCGTGCACTTCGGCATGTGCTTCACCCGCGCGGCGGTGCCAGCCTTCCCCGATGATGCTGCCATCGCGGACGATCACACAGCCGACGCGCGGATTGGGGTGGGTGGTGAAAAGTCCGTGCGCCGCCAACTGCAGCGCGCGACGCATCAACGAATAATCAGCTGCGTCCCAGTTTTCTACCGGTCGGCCAGCCGGCGTCGCCGATCCCGATAAGTTCGGCCAATTCACTTTCGCGCTTCGCTAGTTTGCGGCCATCGGCCAGCGCAATCCAATACATGCGCTCTTGCGTTTCGCTGCCGATATCGCGGACAGACGCCATCCAACCTTGCCCGTCGCCGGCAATCACCGCCACATCTTGACCTACCCGAAAACGCGGGTCGCGCCGGGCGTCGCGGCTGGGGACGAGCTCGTGCAGTCGTTCTGCGATATTCATCTGAGCCATCGCTAGGGCACCTCAATTCGGCCCTTGATGCGTTTTGGGGGCAGCTGGGGCACTCTCTCATAGCTCATCCATTACAAAGGGTGACGCAGTCATCAGAATCACCGGTTGCTTGTGCAGGCTTCGTGTTTCGATGATCGACCAACCCTGGCGCAGATAAATCTCCGCTGATCCGGGTGTGAACAGGTACATTCTCGGAATTCCAAGTTGCTTGGCCTGCGCCATCAACGCTCGCACCAAGGCCGAGCCGATGCCAAGCCCACGCGCATCGGTGCTCACATAAAGGCTAGCCAGCCACGGCGAGTACTCGGAAAATTCCGGCGCATCGCTAGCCAACAAACTCACCGATCCCAGCAATCGCGGCTGATCAAGCGAATTCGCGTCGCGATTCGCTTCGAAAGCAATCAAAGTCAGCGGAATTGCAGAGGAGTTCGACGCGCTGTGCTGCAATTCTGCGCGCGCATCGTCCAACGACCACGGCGCCATCAAGGCGCCCCACTGCGCATGATGCCAATGCGCCAGCTGCTCCACCCACTGTGGATGCTCAGCCAGTTGTGCGATCCGCCAAGTGGTCATGGTTGGGTGACCGATTACTCAGCCTTTTTTGCCGACCGGCAGCGGCGCTACACCCAACAACGGCAACTGGTGGGCGCTCAAACCCGGCAACTCACGCTCCAGCTTTTCGACTTCTTCGCGGAAGGCTTGCACGTCTTCAAAGCGCCGATAGACCGACGCAAATCGCACGTAAGCGACCTGATCGATCCGCTTGAGTTCTTCCATCACCCATTCACCCATCCTGCCGGCGGGCACTTCGCGCTCGCCGCTGGTGCGCAGTTTGCGCATCACGGCATCTACGACTTTATCGATGTCTTCCACCGACACCGCGCGCTTTTCGAAGGCGCGCGCCAGTCCACCACGCAGTTTGGGCTCGTTGAAGGCTTCGCGCCGACCGTCGCGCTTGACGATTTGCGGCAGTTTGATTTCCGCCGTCTCGTAGGTCGAAAAGCGCGCCGCACAAGCCGGGCACTCGCGCCGGCGGCGGACCTGCAAGCCGTCGTCGGTAACCCGCGAATCGACGACACGGGTGTCGTCGTGGCTACAAAAGGGGCAGCGCATGGGAGCTGTCGGTGAGCGAGCGCTTAGCCATACACCGGGAACTGTCGACATTGCGCGGTTACCGCATCTCGCACGCGGGCGGTGACGCTTGCATCGCTGGGCGCGTCGAGCACATCGGCGATCCAGGCGGCCAGCGCGCGTGATTCGGATTCGTGATAACCGCGCGTGGTGATGGCCGGCGTGCCCAGACGCAGTCCTGAAGTCACAAACGGCGAGCGCGGATCGCCCGGCACGGCGTTTTTGTTGACCGTGATATGGGCGCTGCCGAGGGCTGCTTCGGCATCTTTGCCGGTCAGTTCTTTGCCGACCAAACTGAGCAGGAACAAATGGTTCTCGGTGCCATTGGAGACGATTTCATAACCGCGTTCGATCAACACGGCCGCCATTGCCTTGGCGTTACGCACCACTTGCGCCTGATATTCCTTGAACTCCGGCTGCAGCGCTTCCAGAAAAGCGACCGCTTTGCCGGCAATCACGTGCATCAGGGGTCCGCCCTGCGTGCCCGGGAAGACCATCGACTGCAGCTTTTTCTCGATCTCCGGATTGGCTTTTGCCAAGATGATGCCGCCACGCGGTCCGCGCAGCGTTTTGTGAGTGGTGCTGGTGACCACATCGGCGTGTGGAATCGGGCTGGGATAAACACCCGCCGCAACCAGACCGGCGACGTGCGCCATATCAACCACAAAGTACGCGCCCACGGATTTGGCAATCGCGGCCATGCGTTGCCAATCAACAATTTGCGAATAAGCAGAAAATCCGCCAATCACCATCTTTGGCTGGTGCGCCTGCGCCAAACGCTCCATTTCGACATAGTCAATCAGGCCAGTGGCCATGTCCAAACCATATTGCACGGCATTGAAGATTTTGCCGGAGAAATTCACCTTGGCCCCGTGGGTGAGATGTCCGCCATGGGCCAAGCTCATGCCGAGGATGGTGTCGCCGGGCGACAATAAGGCCAAATAGACCGCCGCATTGGCTTGCGAGCCCGAATGCGGCTGGACATTGGCGTAATCGCAGCCAAATAGGGTTTTAGCGCGATCAATCGCCAAGCGCTCGGCAATGTCGACGTATTCGCACCCACCGTAATAGCGTTTGCCGGGATAGCCTTCAGCGTATTTGTTGGTCAGCACCGAACCCTGCGCCTCCAGCACCCGCGTGCTGGCGTAGTTTTCTGATGCGATCAGTTCAACGTGATCTTCCTGACGCTGCTGCTCGGATGCAATCGCGGCGGCAAGTTCTGGGTCCAAGTCAGCGATGGTCATGGTTCGCGCAAACATGGCGGGCGGGTCCAAAAGTGGGGTCGCACAGCATAGCAATGCAGCTCAGCCTCGGCGTGCAGGAGTCCGCGGGCCAAAGTGGCTCAGCCGCGTAGTGCCCCGCGCTGTCCCTTTTTGTGCCCATTCCGGTACATATGCCACTTCTGATCCGTTTACAGCCTGCGCGCCACTTGCTAACTTTACGTTCTGTTAAGGAAGGTCTGGAGAGCACTATGCGTCTGTCGCGTCTTTGTGTTGCACTGGCTGCAAGCCTGGCAGCGAGTTGTGCGTTTGCGATTACCTCAGACGAGGTTAACGCCGGCATTCAATTTAACTTCGCCAATCCAGGTGCGCGCGCCCTGGGCATGGGTGGCGCCTTTTTAGGACTAGCCGATGACGCCACGGCGGCGTACACCAATCCAGCCGGTCTAAGCATTCTCGGCGCCTCGGAAGTCGCGTTGGAATACCGCCATACCGATTTCACCACGCCATTTTCCTCGGGCGGCAGTTTCCGCACCGGGCCCTTCGATGGCAGCAATTTAGGCCGCGCTGAAGCTGAGAGCAGCACCGATTCGCTGGCATTTTTCTCCTACACCTACGCAGGTGATGGCTGGGCGCTGGCCGCCTTTCGCCACCAGCCTCTGGCCTTTGATTTGAGCTACGTGCAGTCCCCCATTGCGGTGCAAAACGCCGCCGGTGCGCAAATTGCCAGCTTGCCAACCAAGTTCACGTCACTCAGCGCAGATTTGGTCAATTACGGCATTTCCGGTGCCTATCGTTTCAGCGACGGTTTTTCCTTAGGCATAGGCGTGGTGTATTCGCAGTTTGAATTGGAGTCGAGCACCGTTCGGGAAGGACGCAATCTGCAATTGCAGAGCGGCGACGACTCGGATGTCACTTTTACGCTGGGCGCGTTATGGAAGGTCAATGAGCGCTGGTCTTTGGGCGCAGCCTACCGTCGTGGTGGCAGTTTTGAGTACCGAGCCGGCAATTTTGATGCGCAGGGCAATCCGTTTACCGTGTTAGATACCGGGTTTGATGTTCCGCACGTCTTTGGCGTGGGCATCAGTTTCCGGCCTAGCGACAACTTCGCGGTGGGTTTGGACATCAATCGGGTGGAATACAGTCGTTTGACTGATAGCTACGACGATATTTTCAATGCTGCGACGGTGATCAAAAGCACCGACGGCACCGAAATTCGCCTCGGTGGCGAATACGTGTTCACCCAATTCGCCAACCCATTTTCGCTGCGCGCCGGCGTTTGGCGTGAGCCGGAGCACGCGTTGTTCGCGACCGGGCCTGTGGGTGACGTCAACGTCGACGTGGATCGCGCTTTGTTTCGCCCTGGCGACGACGAACTGCACTACACGCTGGGCCTAGGCTGGGCGTTCCCACGCTTCCAGTTCGATCTTGCCGCAGATTTTTCCGATAACGTGAACAACTACTCGGCATCCGGTGTGGTTCGGTTCTAAGTCGGCAAGACTTGGGCCATTCGATAGCATCACCTGCGGGCTGCGTACTGGCTCCTGTATTGTCTGCACCAGCTGCCAGTCGCTCGGGAGATTAAATGGCCACCGTTGAAGCAAGAGTTCCGGATATCGGTAATTACAAGGACGTACCCGTCATTGAATTGCTTGTTAAACCGGGTGACCAAGTCAAGCTTGACCAGGGTTTGATTTCTCTGGAATCGGATAAAGCGACGATGGAAGTGCCAGCCCCAGTGGCTGGCACCATCATTGAATTGAAGGTCAAAGTCGGCGATTCGCTGTCCGAAGGCGCGCTGGTCGCGCTGATCGAAGTAGCCAGCGCGGTGAGCAGCAAGCCGGCGCTTGCGTCAGTTGCAAGTGCGGCGCCAGCGGC
>CAZLSB010000163.1:0-9377 GCA_964561825.1 uncultured Xanthomonas sp. | reverse complement strand
GCCTTAGGCTATGTTGGTGAGAGTCCCGGTCGATCCGGTCTGGCGGCAGCGCCGCCCGTTCAAGCCGGCACGCTCGCGCAGCAAAGCTTAAAGTCGTAGGTCACGTTGCCCGCAGGGCTACGTGACAGTGCTCCGATGTCACGTAGGCCTGCGGCCAACGTGACCTACCAATCAACGATGAACAAATTCATTAAAATCATTAACTTGCGATATGTTTGGTGAGAGGAGAGAGGAGCAGCGTGTGGAAGCGAGCTTGCTCGCGATCCGGCCTTCATATCTCATCAGCGCCGCGCGCAAGCGCGCTCCCGCCTACGGAAACACCGTGTGGGGCCAAAATACCTACAAGATCCCCCAAACCACCCATCTCGGCCTGTCGCGCGAGTTTTGAGCGATGCAAGTTCCAGCTTCGTCATCCCCGATGAGTGAGCGGGGGCGCGGGCAATGTATGCAATAGGCGGGCTGGCGCCAGCCTGGGTGACAACAGTTGGCGCTGGACAGGAAGTAAAGCAAGCAGCGGCAACAAAACCGCCCAAAACGACGGGTGAGCGAGCAAACCGACGCGCTCGACAGCAGATGCTGGCAGCACCATCGTCAAAAGGGCGATACCAACCCAGATGGGGATGGCGAAACGCAAGCGCTTCGGGAGTGAGTTGATACGCCCAAGCAGATTCATAATGACTCCTCGTCGAATGGTGATCACCATCTGCGTGAATTGCGGCCTAAACGTAACCCGCATGTTTCATCGGTTGGCAAAGCAGCATGTGTGCCATAGATTTTCGACATTCATGCCCGCTGCAGGGTTCAGTTGCAGCGCCGTACGGCACTCAGCCCGCGATAGAGGCCCGATTACGGCAGTTGTTGACCCCGCGGGTAAGCATCAACGATTGCGAACTGCCGTCTCTCCGTCACCACGGAGATGGTGCATGAACACGGCTATTGACGCGGAACAAGACGCGCCTGCTTCGGGCGGATCACGCTAGCGGCGACGCGTCCCGCGAATGATGAAACACCAGGGCTAGCAGCCTGTCAGGCTTTCCTCGCGAGTGCGCTGAAAGCCCGTCAGGCTGCTAGGTTTAATAGAGAGCAAACAGAGAGCGCGCATGTTCGAATCCGCCGAAGTAGGCCATCAGATCGGCAATGCCGAATTCGCGAAACAGGAACCCATCCTGCGCGAGGCGCTGCTCAAGCTGCAGTATCAGTTGCTGGCCGACGCCAGCTTCCCGGTGGTGATCGTCATTGGCGGCGTCGATGGCGCCGGCAAAGGTGAGACCGTCAATCTGCTTAATGAGTGGATGGACCCACGCCATATCGTCACCCTCGCTTTCGGCGATCCCAGCGACGAGGAAGCGCAGCGCCCGCCGATGTGGCGCTTCTGGCGCGCGCTGCCGCCAAAAGGGCGCATCGGCATTCTGTTTGGTTCCTGGTACACCGGGCCGATTGTCGATCGCGTGCTTGGTAAGACGAAGAGCGCCGAACTCACCCAATCGATCAACGAAATCCGCCACTTTGAACGCATGCTGGTGGCTGAGGGTGCGCTGGTCTTAAAGTTCTGGTTCCACATGTCGCGCAAAGATCAGAAGCTGAGGCTGGTGGCACTTTTTGAGGATCCGAAGACGCGCTGGCGCGTCACTGCCACCGACTGGGATCGCTTCAAGCATTACAACCGATTCCGCAGGATTGCCGAACAAACCTTGCGCGAAACCAGCACCGGCGACGCGCCCTGGTTAATCGTCGAAGGGAGCGATCCCAACTACCGCTATCTGACGGTCGGCATGCAATTGTTGAAGGCATTGGAGGAACGCCTCAGATCAGGGCCACCGCCACCAAGCGTGGGGCCGGCGCCGTTAGCGGCGCCACTGGACGACCGCAATGTGCTCAACGCGCTTGACTACGGCAAGTCTCTACCGCGCAAGGAATACAAGAAACAACTGGAAAAATACCAAGGTCGGCTGAGCACGCTGTCCCGTACACGCCAGTTCAGCGAACGCTCGCTTATCGTGGTTTTCGAAGGCCAAGACGCAGCGGGCAAAGGCAGCAGCATCCGCCGTATCACTGGCGCGCTAGATGCTCGGCATTATCAGGTGCTCCCGATTGCGGCGCCCACCGAGGAAGAGCGGGCGCAGCCCTATCTATGGCGCTTCTGGCGACACCTGCCGCTGAACGGCCGGGCCACGATTTTTGATCGGTCCTGGTACGGTCGCCTGCTGGTCGAGCGCGTCGAGAACTTCTGCGCGGAACCCGACTGGATGCGCGCCTTTCATGAAATCAACGACTTCGAAGAACAACTGGTCCGCAATGGCGCAGTGCTGATGAAATTCTGGCTGGCGATCACCCAGGAGGAACAACTGCGGCGCTTCCATGAGCGCAAGCAAACCGCGTTCAAGTCCTTCAAGATCACCGACGAAGACTGGCGCAATCGCGAGAAATGGCCCGAATACGAGCGCGCCGTTTGCGACATGATCGAACGCTGCAGTACCGACACCGCCCCTTGGCACCTGATCCCGGCCAACGACAAACTGTATGCGCGCATCCAGATCCTAAAAACGATCTGCGCGCGCCTGGAGAGAGAGGATTGACGGACAACGTTGGCACCGAGACGGTTGGCGGCGAGGCATAAGCGTGCGGGAAAAGCGTTCGATCACAGATCGAACCCACCAAAAGCTTAGGCTCTGGATCGGCGCATGGCGGCCCGACGTGTAGTCTTGACAGGCACCGCAAGGAACACTGATGCGCGCTTTTGTACTCAGAGCCAGATCCGCCCCGACCGACAGCCAGAAGCTCCTGGCGGCGGTGGGCAAGGAGGCGCATACCGAAATCCTGGCGCATACGCTGATGAACGCCATCTTCATCGCGCAATCGCATCGACCGGATGTGGTGGTCTATCTGGTGCTGGAAAGTACCGAGGACTACTCCAGAACGATTATTTTCCACGCCGACGAGATTTCTGATCTCAGCGGTTTCCACGAGGCGGCGTGGTTGAGCAAGATCGCCCGCGCACTGGACGTTTCGCGGGGCATGCAAAAGGAAGAAACGCGTGTCGTGGAGTCGGGCATCACGGTACGAACCACCAGCTTTGAGAAGCTGGTCAGGGAGTTAGCGGAGCAATTCCCACTATTTGTGATGGCTAAGAAAGGCACACCCATTCGCGAGCAAGCGTTTGCGGATGCGCATGCTTGTTTCATCTTGACCGACCACATTCCAATGCCCAAGGCCATCTTCAGCAGCCTGGAACGGCTTGGGGCAAAAAAGCTCAACCTCGGCCCGAAGATGCTGTTCGCTTCACAGTGTGTAGTGCTGATACACAACGAATTGGATCAGCGCTAAGGAGTCGTTAAGATAGAGCTTGGACCTAGCAGCCTATGAGCCTTCCTTCTATCGCAATTGTGCTGGCACTGCTGGCCACGTCTGAACTTGCCGTCGCAAGCGCGCAGATCGTCCATGTGCTGCCGTACCGCCCATTTTCGGCGAGGATCGACGGTAACCCTGCGCAATGGCGGCAGCCCTGGCTGGAGTCTCGGACTGGGCCTCAGTTTCGCCACGCTGGTGTTTGTATGGCACCGTCGCCAGTTGCGCTTGTGGCGCCCAGTCAATTCTTTGTCGCGCCCATCCAACGGCCGCTGGCAGATCGGATGCACCCTTGCAGTAACTTATGCCTCGAAATTTGAGTAGGAGTTGCCGTGACCTTTAGTCAATTTGCGTTCGCGCTGTTATTTGCCGGTGTTTCTTCCGTTGCTGCCCAAGTTCCAGCCTTTCCGGGCGCCGAAGGTTTTGGCGCCATCGCCAGCGGTGGGCGCGGCGGTGCGGTGCTTTACGTCACCACGCTCGACCCCGATCCGGCCGGCACAGTGCCGGGCTCGCTCAACTGGGCGCTGCGCCAAAGCGGCCCGCGCACCATTCTGTTCAAGGTGAGTGGCGTGATCCACGGAATCGCCAATGTCGTGCACGGCGATGTAACGCTGGCCGGCCAAACCTCGCCCGGCGGCATCATCGTGCGCGGCTTCATCTGCGATGGCCATTACGAGCGCAATGCCTGCGACAACCTGATCGTGCGCCACCTGCGATCGCGACCAGGCTGGAATCTGCCCCTGCCCGCTGGCGGCGAGCGCCTCGACGACGCCCTGCGCCTGGACGGCATCAACCGCGCGATCTTCGACCACGTCTCGCTGGCGCACGCCATTGACGAAGCGCTGCAGATCAGTTGGGCGTCGGACCTGACCGTGCAGAACTCAACGCTGGGCGAGACCGTCGGCGAGCACGCCGATCGCGGCGGCGTGCTGCTCAATTATTCCCACTCGGAGCACCCGCAGGACCGCATCGCGCTGATCAAGAACCTCTGGTATCGGGTTGGCGGTCGGGTGCCGGAGATCACTTGCGAGGCCAGCAATTACGACGGGCAGCCGGGCCTGATCGCCAGTTGCCAGAACACGCCGCTGCACCTGGAACTGGCCAACAATCTCTATGCCGACCCGGGCTTTCTGGTCTGGTACAACCGCGATGTCGACCAGAACGCGGCCGCCGGGCCCTATCGCGTGCGGCTCAACGCGGTTGCTAACCGCATGCTGGTGCGTCCGGGATTTCCTTACGGCATGTTCCTGTTCGACCTGATCGATGTCGCCAGCAACGAACTGTTTGTCAGCGACAACCGCCTGTCGACCTATCCTGGCTTCGCCGACTACCAATTGTTCTACTGCTGCAACGATTTTGCCGGCAACGCGCCGAATACCGCAGCCGGCACTGCCGTGCGGCGTGGCAGCCGACACCCATTCCCGCCGATCAGCTACCTCGCCGGCGCGGATCTGATCACCACCTTGCCGCAACGCGTTGGCGCATTGCCCGCCGACCCCTTGAATCGGCGCTGGCGAGATTCGACGTTGGCCGGCAATTTCCCGAGCATCGACTACGGCACTCCGCTGGCCAACGATACTTTCGACCTCGACTTCAACCCCGCCAATCCGCCTCTTGCGCCGATCGACAGCGATGGCGATGGTATGCCAGACAGTTTTGAGATCGCCAACGCCGCCTTCGGCCTGAATCCGTCCAGCAACGACGCCAATGGCAGCGCGCTATCGATGCCGTTCACCGGCATCGCCGGCTACACCAATCTCGAGTGTTACTTGAACCAACTTGCGGATCAGCTGCTGGATGGCGAGAGCATCTATGCCAATGGCTTTGAATGAATCTCTGGCTTGCATTTCCCTGCCCCGGCTATTTGCGCTGAGAATCTGAGGGCTTCGGCTGCGTCCGTTCTGTGTTGCCAATGATCGGGCAGCACGCGCCTGGACTTACCCGGCGTGTCCAACCAACGGAGATGTCCATGGCTCAGAACTTTGCTGTGCTTGTGCGTTGCACCCTGCCGCTGCTCAGTGCCTTGCTGGTCACGCCAGCGGTTTCCGCCAGCATGTTTCAGGATGGTTTAGAAAATCCCAGTGAGGCGTCCATCCGCTGGCTGGGGGATGAATTCGATGAGCCTGCGGCATTGGCTGATTTTCAGCGCATCTGGGAGCGCGAGCATTGGCCGTTTGACCAACTGCAACTGCGCGTGATCGGCCAGTTGCCTGGGCGGCTGTCAATGCAGCCGCGTTCCTCCGGTTGGTATGAGGATTTTCGCGGCGAGCTGACCTACAAGGAGCTGAGCGGTGATGTGGTGGCCACCACACTGGTGTATCCACGTAACGCGACCGGCAGCGGCCCGCCGGGCAGTACCAACGGCGGCGCATTCGGCAGCGAGTATTCGTTGGCCGGTCTGATGCTGCGGCCACCGCGGCGCGATGTCGAAGCCAGCAATGCAAACTGGGTGCGCGGACGCGAGGCCTATGTGTTTCTGTCGATGGGCGCCGCTCATAACCCTGGCATCTACCAGTTTGAAGTCAAAAGCACGCGCGTAGCGCAAGGCGCAGAGACCCACAGCATTTCCGCTCTGCAGGTGAGCAATGCACCGGCAGGAGCCAATGGCTCTTACCTGCGGCTAGTGCGTGTGGGGCCGCATGTGCTGTTGTTGATTGCGCCGGTCGGCAATGTCACGTTTGGCTGGCAGGTGCTACGGCGTTTTTTCCGCAGTGATTTCCCCGAGCGCGTGCAGCTGGGTTTTGTCACCTACACCGACTGGGCGACGATGGCCAACTGCACCTTCGAGTTCCACAACCTGAATCTGCTGACGCAATCTTGCGGCGCTAACCCGCAGCCGGCCGATCCAGACTTGTACGCCAGCTTCGAGTTCTTGCGCGTGGACCGCCCGCGGCTTCCAGCGGCTTATGTCGGCGCCAACCTGAGCAACCCAGCGGCGGTCAGCGATGCGCAAATCCTGACGCTATTCGGATTTGCGCCTTAAGCAGACGCGCTGCGGCGCCACGCGCCTTACTCGAAACCATTGCCGAACAGCGGCGGATTGGCACTGCTTAGCGACAAGCGTGCCACCGCCGCGTGCAGGCGCCCGAAATACAGGCCGGTAGCTTTGTTCATCGGCTGCGGCAGCTGCCCAACCACCTGCAGCGCCAGCGCCGCGAGGTCTTGCGCCATCTGCCGCATCGCCGGATCGCCCAACGTATCGGCCGAGCGCGCTAGCGTGGCGGCGAGGCTGGCCTTGCCCGAATCGTAGAGACAGCGGTCCCCGCAAGCTTGCGGCGGCGCCGCGGGCGCCCAGCCGGGTTCTAGCAATGTCAGCGTGCCGCCTAGCCGATTACCACTGAAGGTGTAGCGCAATTCGTTCGGCCACACCCCGAACACGCTACCGTTGCCACCCGGCGCCACGCTGGCGGATGCCATCAGCGTGCGCGCCCAGGCATCAATTGCCGCCGACGGGTTAATTAACGGCTGTCCGAGCGCAGCGTCGTTGCTGTCGATGCGCAGGCGCTGCAGCTGGTTGAAGTCGTATACCGAGGCCATCCACAGCTGCGTGGTGTAGTAGCTGCCGGCGCCGTTGATGATGCTGGTATTGCCGCCAGCGGAGGGTTCGGTGAACCCGAGGTTTTGGCCATTGGACTGTAACAGCGCGAAGTTCTGGGTCAGGGCGCGTGCCGTGTTGCCGCTCCAGTCGCTGAGGAAACTGGCATCGACGGTCAGACCGACCAAGCGGAACATCTGGTAGGCCTGCACCGCGACTCGGTCGTTGAGCGCAGCCCAGGGATCGGCGATCGGCGTGGTGGCCGTGCACATCGGTCCGGGCGGGGTGCTGCCACGCGCCGGGCAGAGGTAACCGCGGCGCACGCGCGCGCCGTGCAGCAGGCGTTCGACCACGCTGTCGTCGCCGGTCAGCCAGTAATACTGCGCTAGGCCTTCGATGTACTGGTGCGAGCTGTTGTTGTCGGCGCGATAGCCGCCATAGCCGGTGGGAACTTGGCCACAGTGGAAGAAGTCGTCGCTTGGCGCGCAGCGCTGCAGTTGCGTATGCAGCATGCGCAGCGCGGCGGGAACCGCAATGCGGCGCAGCGCGGCGGGGTCGCTGTGGCGCCAAGCATGCACCCAGGCGCTCATGCTGGTGTTGTGGTAATCGGTCCAGCTGGCGCACCAGTAGGGATCGTCCCAGTCTTGCGAGGGTGTCGGGTCGTTGCCGCAATCGATCTCGTCAGCACCGACCGGATTGCCCCATTCGCGCGGAAACAGCCCGTGCGTTTGCAGACCCTCCAAGCCGCGCTCGCGGCGCAGCGTCTGCGTGCGCGCAATCAAATCGTCGAGCAGCGTGTCGTAGCTCGCCAGCGCCGGCGCCAGCGTGCCCACCGGAAATTCCTCCGTGGCCTGCGTGGCGGCGATCCATTGCGGCGCGGCCAGCACCCACAGTGGGTCGTCCAGCCCGCGGCGCAGTTCGCTGAGCGCCTGATCGCTGCTAGTGGCTGTCGGCCAAGCACCCAGCCGGTACACCGCGTAACTGCCTTGGCGCGCGCCGAGCCACACACCGTCGTCGGCCAGATCCGCGGCGATCGTGCCATCGGCGAGCAGGCGCAGCGCCTGCGGCTCGAAGTCCGCCATCTGCTGCAGCGCGATGCCGACCCGGCCCTGCGCGCCGGACAGCAGCAGTGTGCCACCTTCGGCACGCACGCCCTGCTGGGCCGGTTGCCCGGGCAGCGTCAGCGTGTACTGCTGTGGCTGCAGGCGCTGGGCGCGGCGCAACTGACGCAGCTGCGCGCTAACCCCGACGCCGGCCGGCGCGCTCGCCGCGGGCTGCCCCGGCTGTGTCTGCAGCATCAGCGTGCGTGCGCCGCTGAGCACGGGGATAAGCGCGATGCGCCAACGCTGCAACTCGCGCGCATTCGGCGTGCCGTTGCAAACCAGCGTGCCCAAGCCGCAGAGATCGCCCTCCCAGTCGATCCATTCACGCACGCTGACGGCCGCGGAACCGGCGGCGAATTCCAGCCGGCGGCCACCGCTGATCAATCCGCCAGCCAAGCTCGGATGGGCGTAAGTGCCTTCTACAACAAGCACCGCACCCAGCGCATCGGCGCGCTCGACCACGATGCGGCGGATGCTGGCGAAGCCCGCCGACTGGCCATCCACGGTTGCCGCCGAGGTGCTGGAATCGACCAGCAGATTGCCGACCGGCGCCTCAATGCGGTCGAACACAGCCCCTGCGCTGCCACCGAGGACGAAGCGCGCCACGCCGGTGTCGATCTGGTACTGCGCGCCGAGCTGGATCAGTTGCAGCGCCAGCGGCGGCGCCGGATTGGCCACGCTACCATCGACACGCAAACGGTACCTCGCGTTGCCAGAGGCTGGAACGTCGGCGAGAAAACGCACCTGCAGCCATTGGATCGGCGCACTGGCAGCATCACGCGGGGCATGCCAGCGAGCCAGCACACGGAAACCCGCCGGCACCGCGTTGCCCTGTGTGTCGACCACCGCCAGACCCTGCAGACTGCGCAGATTGAGCGCGCGTGGCAGCGGCACGCCGCCGCTTGCCAGTTCATCCACGCGCGCCAGTGGCGTGGCATTGCGCAGCTCCAACACGATATCGCTGGGTGTCGCTGGTGGCCAAGCCGCATGTGCGCAGGTGGCCAGCAGGATCAGCGCGCACAGACCCGCGCGCAGGACATTCAAGAGCTTGGCGTTCATCCGTATCTATCCGCATTCGGGTCGCGAGGGATCCCGGCTGCCAGTGAGACGTTGCCGGGTCCGGACGATTCTCAGTTGCCGGATGTGCCGACCATCGCAAAACCGGCCCAGTAGTAAGAAATGAAAGGAATCGGCTACGCCCGCAAGCTGACCGCCACCCGGTGATGCGCACGCACCGGCAATTTTTTGGCACCGGCCATCCAGACGCCTATACGGATGACCTAATGAGCCGCGCGCCACGCATGGCGCCGATCCGCGGCTCTTCTGGCATTGAGGCGACGCAGCAACGGGATGATCTCTGGACCCGCAGATCGCACCACCCCGATCCGCCAGTC
>CAZLSB010000162.1:0-9385 GCA_964561825.1 uncultured Xanthomonas sp. | reverse complement strand
GATATCCAATGGCTTACAAGCAGACGGCTTAAGTTAATGGCATTGCTCCCCGGCCCTCCCCGGCCTCAACCGCATCGGAAAAGCGCCCGAGAGCTTGTAGGAAATCTCCGATTTTAGACTGCCCCGGTCTTCCCGATGGGTAATCTTGCCGCGCTGGCGCAGTACAACCTCAAGCGCCTGATGGCGTATTCCACCATCTCGCACGTTGGCTTTATATTTCTGGGCCTGTTAAACGGCGGCGCGCAGGGCTATTCAGCCGTGCTGTTTTACACGATTGTCTATGCGCTCACGACTGCAGCTGCGTTTGGCGTCATCATGAATTTTTCGCGGGAAGGCTTGGAATTTGACAAGATCGACGACTTCAAAGGCCTGAACCAGCGCTCGCCCTGGATGGCGTTTTTAATGCTGCTGGTAATGGCATCGTTGGCCGGTATTCCGCCGCTGGTTGGCTTCTGGGCGAAAATGCAGGTCATTATGGCAGCGGTGGCGCTCGGAGAAACCTTTGCGTGGGTGGTGTTAATTGCCGCTATTTGCGCGGTGATCGGCGCGTTCTGCTACCTAAAAATCATCCAAGTCATGTACTTTGATGCGCCGGAAAACGACGTGCTGCCGATAGCCGGGCTTGACGTGCGCTGGGTGCTGGCCTGCAACACGCTGATCGTGGTGGTATTAGGGGTTTATTGGGCGCCGCTTGCAGCCGTTTGCAATGCGGTGTTTATGCATCGTTGATTGCGGCAGCACACTTCTCATTGCGAATGCAGGGTCGTCTTGATGTCGCAATGGAAATAACCCATGAGTGATTTGTTACTGGATATAGCCGATGGCGTCGCCACCCTGACGCTTAATCGCGCCGACAAGAAAAATGCGCTAACTAAGCAGATGTGGCAGCAGCTTCTTGGGCTGCTGCATCAGAGTGAAATTGCGGCGCGGGTTTTGATTTTGCGCGGCGCGGGCAATACGTTTTCTGCCGGTGCAGATATTGCCGAGCTGCACGCCAATATTCAGGATCTAACGTGGATGCGCGCCAATCATGCAGACGTGCAAAACGCCGCGCTGGCGCTGCACCGTTTGACCATCCCGAGCATTGCTTTGATGCAAGGCGCGGTTTACGGCGGTGGTTTAGGTTTGGCCTGCGCCTGTGATTTCCGATTCGCGCAAAATGACTGCCAGTTTGCGCTAACGCCGGCCAAACTTGGCTTCAGCTTCAGCTACAGCTTAAGCGATACCGCGCGCATCGTTGATTTGGTCCGCATAGCGTGAACTAAAGAGCTATTGCTGAGCGCGCTGCCGTTGTCGGCATACCAGGCGCTGACTTACGGGCTGGTGCATGAAGTACACGCGCCCAACACATTATTGCCGGCAGTTAGCGCGCTGTGCGGCAAGCTGCTGGCGAACTCCAGCAGCGCGATGTTGGCCATTAAAGCCACGCTCGCAGAGATAGCTACCGGCCAGCGCCATGAAACCGAGCTATCGCGTGGGAGATTTGATGCAGGTTTTGCCGGTTCAGATTTCGCGGAAGGTGCGACGGCGTTTCTGAAAAAACGGGCGGCAAAGTTTTAGCGGATTTTTCTGTGTGCCTGCGCACCGACCGCGAAGATCAATTCCCAGATACTGAGCGTATAAACCTATTTCGCTCAGGAAAAACCGCTCATGTTGCTGCCAAACAATACCCTCGTACTCGTTGCAGACGGTCGAAAAATGCTGTTTTTGCGCAACCACGGCGATGAATCGCGGATAGATCTTCAGCTCGAAGTGCATCAGGAGCAAAAAAATCCAGCGACGCGCGACCAGGGTACGGATCGGCCAGGCCGCAGCTTTCAAAGCTTCGGTACGCGACGCAGTTCAATGGAGCAATCTGATTTTCACCAAATAGAAGAGGATCGGTTCGCTGCTGAAGCCGCGACCCTTTTAAAAGAGCGCGTACTGAATCACGATTTCAAAGCGTTGGTGGTCATCGCGCCGCCGCGCACGCTGGGCGAGCTTCGAAAGCACTACCACAAAGAAGTTGAAAGCCGAATTTTGTTGGAAATCCATAAAGACCTTACCGGCTTTCCAATAGCGGATATCGAATCCGCGCTAGATAAAGTCGAAGCATCAAAACCATCGAATTAGCAGTGCTCTCCGCAATTCATTTGACTAAACCTCAGCGGGACCCTAGGCCAGCCAGCGACCGAACTAAACAGTGCTGGCGGATACAGCCTGCGCGGCGGCTTTTGGCACGCCCAAGCCGGTGCTCAGTCTGACGCCTTGTTTGCCAGCGGTTTCGAGAACTGAATTCGGGAAATCGTCCATCCCAGCAAAGCGCCCAGCGCGAGCGTGGCCCATGGTAGCCACCGGGCATCAACCGCAGCCGCCAATGATGACGCCATGCTGGGCGTCGTAGCGGTCGCAGGCGGCAACCCAGCCTGAGACTTGAGGAAACCGCTGTAGGCGGCGGCCATATCAAGCTGCGCCATGGCCAAAAACATGCGCGCATGTTGGCTCTGCTGAAACGCCAACTGGTCCTTGCGCGCCAGGGCCGCTTCCTCCAGTTGCTCGATTTCCACTTCCGCCGGCTGCAACTGGCGTGCGCCGATGCGCAGCAATATGTCCAGGAAGCGCCAATTGCGGGTCAGTTCCCAGTTGTCGTTGTTCGCCAGACGCGGACCGGCTTCCACCAGAAAGCGACGCGCCGCGGTCAGTGCCCCGGCGCGCAAGGCACCATCGGCACGGGTTACCAGCACGCTGGCCAGGGCCACCTCACTTTGCAGCAGCAGGGCTTCGCGATTGGCTGCCTCCAAGGCCTGCTCGGCGCTGACGATATCCTCCATGGCCCAGTACAGCCGCACCATATTCAATCGCGCATCGATGCGGACCAGCGTGGCCTTGGCCTGCGGATCGGCCTCCAGCACCGCCTGGAAATGGCGGATCGCAGCGACCGCATCCCCTTGTGCCGCGACCGCCGTCGCCAGATTGTAGAGAACCACATCCAATTGATGGCTGACTGCACAAGTCATTGTTTGTCGTCGAGTCGGGCTCCGAGAGCCGGCAAGAAACCGGCGGTCAGGGCAATGCCAAACGTTTTTTCTTGCCACCCCAGCGGCGCCAACAGGTTCTCGATCATTCGCACTCATCCGTTGAGAACCCATGTCATCTGATCCCGATGTCCGAGCGTTTTAGCCTGTGCTCAGGGTGCCCCGTCACCAAGCGGTCAACTCCAGTGACACCCTCGGGCTCATTAAATCCGCGCTGTTGTTGGCAGCGGGCAGTTAGGTGCCGAGCATCAAAAAATGGGTGTCCATTTCCACTATCGGCAACCCCTGATCGCCCGAATCGTCTCCAACACCAACGCACATCGCCCAGAAAGAAGCTACAAACGCAATCACACTAGAGGCAAATCAACACGATATCCAATGGCTTACAAGCAGACGGCTTAAGTTAATGGCATTGAGCTGGGGGCTGGTGGGTCGCATGCACCCAGAACCCAGGGTGACTGCCGTAAAAAATGTTTTGCTCGATGAGACACGGCGCGCGCGTTTTACGCCTTTACGGATCAAGCGGCACATCTTTGCCGCGACTCGCGACCCGGAGCAGTCAAGATGAACAGAAATGCCATGCCCAACTCGTTCACCGGCGCGACGGCGCGGTGGCACGTCAGCGTCAACGCCTCCCTGGCGCTGGCCCTCGTCGCACTGTCGGCCAATGCTGCGCAACTGGATATCAACGGACCGGCGGGCAGTGTCGGGTTCGGAACCGGCGTCACCGTCCTCCCTAACGGCAACATCGTCGTCACCGATCCCAACGGATCGGTGTCGACTCAGGGCGCGGTGTACCTGTACTCGCCGACTGGAACTCTGATTAGCACCTTGACCGGGCTCAGTGCCGGCGATCGCATCGGCAGCGGTGGCATCGTGGTCCTGGCCAATGGCAACTTCCTGGTTCGCAGCCCCAACTGGGACTTCAGCCCGACGGCCATGAATGCCGGTGCTGTCACCTGGGTCAATGGCAACACCGGCCTGTCGGGCGCGGTCTCCCGATTCAATTCCCTGGTCGGGTCCTCGGCCAATGATGCGGTGGGCAACAATGGCATCAGCAGGCTCAGCAATGGCCATTATGTCGTGCGCAGCAACGCGTGGGACAACGGCACCAGCGCCGACGTCGGCGCGGTCACTTGGGCTAACGCCAGCACCGGGTTCGCTGGCGTGGTCGCGTCGGCCAATTCCCTGATCGGCACGACCCCGGGCGATCAGGTCGGCAGCCAGGGCATCACCGTGCTCAGCAACGGTCACTATGTGGTGCTCAGCCCCGTTTGGGACAACACGCTGGTCGACGCTGGCGCCGCGACGTGGGTCAACGGTACCTCCGGCCTGGCTGCGGTGGTCTCCCCCGGTAACTCCCTGGTCGGCTCGAAGGCCGGCGACCAGGTCGCCAGCCGAGGCGCGATCGCGCTGACGAACGGTCACTACGTCGTGTTGAGTCCCAGTTGGGACAACGACAGCGTCGTGGATGCCGGTGCGGCGACCTGGGGCAACGGCAACACTGGGCGTACGGGCGTGGTCGCGGCCGGTAACTCGCTGGTCGGAACGACGACTGGGAACGAGGTCGGAAGCGGCAATGTCATCCACGGCGCGCCGGGCGCGACCGCGCTCAGCAACGGCCACTACGTCGTCGTCAGTTCTGCGTGGGACAACGCCGGTACGCTGAACGTCGGTGCGGTGACCTGGGGCAACGGCAATACGGGGCTGGTGGCCGCGGTCTCGCCTGCCAATTCGCTGGTTGGAACGGCAGCCAACCATGAGGTGGGTGTGCAGGGCGCCATCGCGCTCGGAAACGGCAACTACGTGGTTGCCAGTCCCCTGTGGGACGATGACACCATCCGGGACGTCGGCGCCGCCACTTGGGTCAATGGCAGTGCACCATTGTCGGGCGTGGTTTCCGGAAGCAACTCGCTGATCGGTTCGACGGCCTTCGACAACGTCGGCCGTGGGAGCGTGCTCGCGCTCGACAATGGCAGCTATGTCATTCGCAGCGCGTTATGGAACGATGGGACGATACGGTCTGTCGGCGCGGTCACCTGGTGCAGCGCCGCTGGTTGCGCGGGCGTGGTATCGGCGGC
The DNA here is from genome assembly GCA_964561825.1 of uncultured Xanthomonas sp. Taxonomy (GTDB): domain Bacteria; phylum Pseudomonadota; class Gammaproteobacteria; order Xanthomonadales; family SZUA-5; genus JADKFD01. The sequence goes on along the minus strand of CAZLSB010000162.1, from coordinate 4,290 downwards.
CAACTCGCTGGTGGGAAGCTCGACCAGCGACTTTGTCGGCTACGGCATCATCCGACTGAGCAACAATAACTACGTGGTCTGGAGTCGCGACTGGGACCACGGTCTCATCGCGAATGTGGGCGCAGTGACCTGGGCCAGCGGCAGTACCGGATTGTCCGGGCCGGTCTCTCCGGCCAACTCCCTGATCGGCACCAAGGCGGGGGACCAGTTGGGCACCTTCGGCGGCGGCGTCGATGGGCTGGCGAACGGCAACTATCTGGTGCGCAGCCGCCTGTGGGACAACGACACACTCACCGACGTCGGTGCAGTGACGCTGGCCAACGTCAGCACCGGACTCACCGGCCAGATCTCGCCGACGAGTTCCATGATCGGCACGACGCCTGGCGATGAGATCGGCAACGGCCAGGGCGGCTTGCAGTTGAGCGACGGCAACGTGGCCTTCTTCAGCCGCCTGTGGGACAACGGCACGATCCAGGACGCCGGTGCGGTGACGCTGGTGCGCGGCGGCGCGAGCCTGCCCAGCGCCATCTCGCCGTCCAACAGCGTCCTCGGGACGGCGCAAGGCGGCGCGGCCACCATGACGCTCGCCTACGACGTCGCCCGTGCACAACTCGTGGTCGGCCGCCCCGCGAGCAATATCGTCAGCCTGTTTACGCTGCCGACCGAACTATCGTTCCGCAACGGTTTTGAGTAAGTGCAGGACCGCGGACGCAACGACCGCATGCCCGATGCTCGCAGGTCCGGCAGCGCCGATCCCCTGCTGATGTGGGTTCGGACTTGTCCGAACGCTTTTGCCTCGGAAGTGACACGCCAAGAGCGTCTGGGCAAGTCCAGCCCCACACACAGCAGCAGGGCCGGTGACCTGCAGGTGCCAACTTGCGCCCGCCCAATGCTGGCCCATATCAGCGTTGGACAAGTCCAAACTCACACCAGCCAGGCTTCGATCCACACCAGCGCGGGCGACACCGGACACCCATCAATCAGAATTTTCCTACAGGTTTTCCGGCATTTGGCTGACTGACGTGCTGCGGCGAGGCGGTGATGATGGGTCCATGACCTACGCCCGCTCGATTCTCATTCCGCCCGGATCACCCGCTACCTTTCACTGCGTGTCGCGCTGTGTGCGGCGGGCGTTTCTGTGTGGCGAGGATCGCTTCACTGGTAAGTCCTTCGAGCATCGGCGGCAGTGGGTGGAAGATCGCTTGCACGCGCTGGCCGATGTTTTCGGCATCGCTGTTTGGGGCTACGCCGTGATGAGCAACCATCTGAGAGGCGAAACCGGACACCCATGAATAGACAAGAGCGAACAGTCGAGTATTAGAAATTTCCTACACGCTGTCGGGCTCACACACAGGAGCGCACACACAACATCGGACCACACAACACCGGACAGTCGACTTTCAGAAATTTCCTAAACGCTGTCGGCTGTCGGGCTGATTTCCGACGGCGGTGACGCGATGCTGGCGCCATGACCTACGCGCGCTCCATCCTCGCTCCGCCCGGTTCTCCTGGCACCTATCACTGCGTATCGCGCTGCGTGCGGCGGGCTTGGTTGTGCGGCGAGGATCAGGGCAGCGGTCGCTCGTACGTGCATCGCCGGCAATGGGTTCATGCCGCCTAGCCGAGCCGATTGCCCGTCGGGCCAATCGCGAAGATGGCTGCAAGGGGCATTTCTGGGAAGCGCGCTTCAACCTAGCAGCCTGTCGGACTTTCCTCGCGAGTGCGCCGGAAGTCCTTTTGGCGATCGTTTTCTACTTATTCTCGGATTGATTTTGATGGCTTTCGCTTTATTTTCGAGTCTGCGTTATGCCAAAAGGCCGTCCGGCCCTGCGGGTTGCGCGTCGCACCGGCGTCTGCGACGTTGCGACCCTTGCCAATGGGTGAGCATAGGACAGCTGAGAGTGGCGGGCCTGGGGACCGTAGGGGAGTAAATGTGACCGTATTTAACTTGCGTTGCTGTCTGCCCGCAACCGCTCATAGTTTCGGCGGAACAGTGCAACCGCGGCTTGCGTACCGATGCGCCGAATATCTTCCTGTACCCAGCCCCTTTGGTAGCGGAAAGGCTTTGCTGCGCCTTCGGCAATCAGCATATTTGCCAGGTTTTGGCTCGTTGCGAGGTGTATTTCGCCTTCGAGATGAACGTGACCGAGTTCTACTTCTGCAACGTAGAAATCGACGCCGTCCACGCGTGATTGATCTGAAAAATGCCAGTGCACCGTTTTCGTGACGCCAGCCCAACCAGCCACTGCATCTATGACGGTTTGAAGGGGCTCTTGTAGGGTTGGTGCAGGCGCAACAGTACCCTTTTGTGAGCGTAGTACCGTACCCAGTGCTTTGTCTTGCATATGTTTCCTATGTTTCGTTGTTTCAATGTCCGCCATGAGAACGCGCTAGCAGTTTGCCCAAGGCGGTCTTTAGATCCGTTGTGCCTCGATCAGTGGTGTGGCTACCCTCAAAGACGATGGTGTCATCGTTAAAACCATGAAACATGTCGCAAAACGCTTGAACCGTCACTGGCGGAAATTCCTTGCCACGAAACACCTCTGACCAAGTGGATTCAGGGGCTACGACTGAAACTATGTTTTTCCCAAGCAGTTCGCTCAATGCGAGGGCCGCATGCACAGGCGAATAGTCTTGCGGCCCGTGCAACTCGATAATTTGATTGCGCTTTGGTGGCTGCGTGAGACACGTCGCCACTGCTTCTCCAATGTCCGCTACTGAAACCATAGGAATTGCCCTTTCGATGGGCAAGAACATCGACGGCAAGACCCCTTTCTCAAGCACAGGCGCCATTGACCATGCCCAGTTTTCCATGAAGTTGGCGGCGCGCAGTATCGTCAACCTTGAATTTAACTGGCGAAGTTGCTGCTCGTAGTCCCACGTGGTCAGAATGTTTCCAGTCCCTTGGGATTGATGCGCTCCGACCGATGAAAGTGCGACGATATGCGGCACCTCAGCCATATTCGCAGCATCTATCAGGCTCTTATGAACGTTATGCGCATGGGCGAACAAATCGGCGTGCATGTAGGCAGGGGGATTCAGCAGGTAGGCACCGTCCACGCCGCCTAGCGCTTCCGCCAGCATTGCTGTGTTGGTGAGGTCAACAACTACAACCTCTGCACCACGCGCTCTCCATGCGGCGGCTTGCGCGTCATCGCGCCGGACCAACAGCCGTATTTTTTGATTGGCCGCGTGCAAGGTTTCGCAGACTGCAGAGCCGGTTTGCCCGAAGGCGCCTGTTATTGCAAACATGAAATGGCCTTTCTAAAGTTATTGGGGAGACGAGTTGATTTCATGGATCAACCTTCCAAGGCTTGAATAACGAGTTCGCCAATACGCCCACCAGATGAGCCCTGTTGGCCTGAGATAAGCAATCCATCGCGCACGGCAAATGGCTTGAACGCAGGGCCTTGGACAAACTTGGTGTTGGGGATTTTTTTGGCCTCCGGCTCAATACGGAATGGCTGCACCTGCTTGCTGTAAGCCTTGTCCACGATTTCCTCCTCGGCATCACAAAATCCGGTCCATTGCTTTCCTTCTGCCAGCAGCTTGCCATTGGATAGGCGGGTTTTCAGCAGAATCACGGAGCCATGGCAAATGGTGGCGGACACTTTGCCCACCTCATAGAAGCTGGCAAAAAGCTTGTGCAATTCGGTGTTGTCGGTGAAGGTCACCATAGGACCGAGCCCGCCAATTACGAAAATTGCGTCGTAGTCAGAGAGCTTCACATCCGATAGTTTTTTGGTGTTATCTAGCAAGGGCTTGACCTTGGGAGAATGCTTGAAACCAATGGACAAAAAATCCTGCGGTGGGCCAAAGCGACCGCCCTCTGGGTCGCGCATGGCATCGTGGACCGCGCGACCACCATCCGGCGAAGCAATGTCCATGGGTGTATTCACGCTGCTGAAATGCCCAGTACGGGTGGGCCAGTTTCGTCAGGTAATAACTGATGGGAAAGCCAGCAGGGCCTGGGTTGACTTCGTTGGAGACGATTAAGATGACTCGCTTGCGCCGGCGTGGGTGCGGCAGAGGCAAGCGAGGGCGCGTGCAATTTATGAAACATTCGGGCTAGATAGCCTGACCGCTGCAGCACCCAGCAAAATTTGGCGGCGCGAGAGTGTTGCGCTTGAATTCATGGTGGGTTCCTTGTGGGTACAAAGTGCGTTATTCAGATCGTTTGCGAAGATTTGAAGAAAGCAGCGACCTTCGGTGCAACGCTGTCGATGGTGATCGGGTCTTCATAAAACATCATTTGATTTTGGTCAGCCATAAAGACCAACTCTTTCTTCT
>CAZLSB010000161.1:0-9394 GCA_964561825.1 uncultured Xanthomonas sp. | reverse complement strand
TCACGTAGCCCTGCGGGCAACGTGACCTACGACTTTTTTACTCCCGATCGGAGCGCAAGTCCCACTCAGTTTGATGCGCGAATAAGCGCGCCGGGGCGACCGGGACTCTCCATGAACCCTTGTTGTAAGTTGTTGATTGCCCGTAGCGCGAAGCATCGACGGTGGGTCCGCGTTATGCGCGGACTCTTCCGCGTTCCAGCGGCCAAAAGCGTTCGACCGATGAAGCGCAGGTCGAACCCACCACGGCTCAATCCACGCCGTGAGGTTCATTCACGTACATTGGCGGGCTGAAAAACGGCGTTCCCCATGAAAACATATCGTAAGTCATTGATTCGTATTCGGCGGATGTAGGTTGGGCTAAGCGCAGTGTGCCCAACAGTGCTTCCCTGGGAGCATTAGCACGCAGTTGTGCAAACGCTGCTGGTGTAAGGTGCGCCGATCGTAGATCCCCCGCAGATTGGAGCTTTCACTATGCACGGTGCGCGCAATTGGCTGACTTTGCTGGCGCTTTGCGCGCTGTTCGCAGTGCCGCTGGCGGCTCAAACTGAGCTTAGGCTTGCGCCCGGCAGCGCCGAAACGCTGCAAGTGGAAGCGCCAATTGCGGTCGAGGCGCCCTTGGATGACAACGCGCCGGGCACTGAAAACGCGGTTGCCGATCCGGCGGATAGGCCAACGAGCGCCGCGCCGGCAGTAGAAAACCCGACAGTTGCCGGCGACGCCGCGCAGTCGCCCATCGCGACTGCGCCCCTGCCGGCGGACGACAGCGCCGCGCTCGCCGCGCTAGAAACCTATGTCGATGGCGTGGCTTTGAGCTTGCAGCGTGGACATAACTTGGCGGCGCTCAGCATGGCAGTGGTCAAAGACGATGCGCTGTGGTTGGCCAAGGGTTATGGGCAGGCCGATTTGGCCGATGCGCGGGCGCTGCAGCCTGACAACACGCTGTTTCGTATCGGGTCGGTGTCGAAGACCTTCATCTGGACGGCGGTGATGATGCTGGTCGAACGTGGGCAGTTGGACTTGGATGCCGACGTCAACAGCTACTTGAAGACGGTGCGTATCGCGCAGGCCTTTGGTACGCCAGTGACCATGCGCCACTTGATGCACCATCGCGCTGGATTTGAAGACAGTTTGCAGCTGTTTGCGGTGGCCGATGACGATCCGCGCACGCTCGCCGAGTTGCTCACGCAGCAGCAACCGCAGCGGGTCTATGCGCCCGGCCTGCGCACCTCCTACTCCAATTGGGGCGCGGCTTTGGCTGCCCAAATTGTCGAGGATGTCAGTGGCCAGGCCTATGGTGATTTTTTGCGCTTGGAAATCTTGGAGCCGCTGGCTATGCATGCCACCCTGTGGACCGCGCCGGCCAAATTGACCACCGCACAGCGGACCGACTTGGCGAGCGGTTACAAAACCGAGGCGGGGGCGCTGGGTTTGCAGGGCTACATGCAGCTGGGCGCGTATTGGCCAGCGGGTGGTATCGCGTCGACCGCCAACGATATGGCGCGCTGGATGCGCTTGCATTTGAATGGCGGTGAACTTGAAGGCATCCGTTTGTTGCGCGCCCAAACGCATGCGCAGATGTGGACGCGGTCCTATGACGATCGGATCGGCGCGCCGGATTTGGCGCATGGATTTCAAGATCGCACTTTCCGTGGTCTGCGCGTGCTGGGCCATGGTGGCGCGACCGCGGCATTTCTGAGCAATATGGTGCTGGTGCCTGAACTACGGCTAGGCGTGTTCGTATCGCAAAACAGCGCGCAGACACGTTTGGCGATTGGTCAATTGCCTGAGTTGATCATCGATCATCTGCGTGGTGGCGCGTATCAGGCGCGTTTGGCGGTGGAGGCGAGCGATCCGGGCGCGCTGGCCGAAGTGGCCGGCACCTATTTGCAGAATCGCCGGGTGTTTTCGACGTTTGCCGCGCTATTTGGGCTGGATGCCAGCGCAAGTGTCGCGGTGCGTTCGGCCGATACGCTCATTCTGACGATGGGCGATGAAGTCAAACAGTATCAACGGGTGGGCAAGGAGCGCGATCTGTTCGAAGCCGCTGACGCAGCGCGTATTGCCTTCGTGCGCGAGGGCGGTCGCGTGGTGGCGCTGGCCGATAGCTCCGGTGTGCATACGCTAGAGAAAGTGGGGCCGCTGGCCGCGCCAATGACGCTGTTTGGCGCGCTGTTGGCAGCGCTGCTGTTGGCATGCAGCACATTGCTGGGTTTCTGCTGGCGCTTGGGTCGCGGCGCTGCCTATGGCGCCGGCATTGCGGCCGGTCTGGCGGCCACCGTGAGCTTGTTGGCATCACTGTGTGTTTTGGGTTTTGCGGTAGTGACCGGCCTGTTGCTCATCAGCCTGTCTAGCTTGGACCTCAGCACGATGGCAGCGAACTACCCAAATCAGGCCATGCTGCATTTGCATTACGGCGGCTGGGTGATCGCCGCTGCCGCGCTGGCCATGCTGTTGGCACTTTGGCCGGCTTGGGTCGCCGATGGTTGGGGGCTATGGCGCCGCATGCACTTTGGCCTGTTTACGCTGATACTGGCGTTGGCGGCTGGGCTGCTGTGGCATTGGCGGGTGTATGGGGCGCCGGTTTATTGAGCATCCCTAATCTGCCGACAGAAACGGCGTGCTTTCGCTGTTCCGACGACGATATGCGGTGAGCGTATTTTCCAGCAGGCAGGCGATCGTCATGGGGCCCACGCCACCTGGCACCGGCGTGATCGCGCCGACGATTGGCAATGCGGCATCGTAGTCCACATCACCCACCAGGCGCGAACGGCCGCCATCGATGATCCGATTAATTCCCACATCAATCACGATGGCGCCGGGTTTGATATGCGCGGCGCCCAGCGCTTTGGGTCGGCCGATCGCAGCGACCAACAGATCCGCTTGCTGACACAATTGCGGCAGATTGCGGGTGCGCGAATGGGCCACCGTCACCGTGCAGTTTTCCTGCAGCAGCAACTGCGCCAGCGGTTTGCCGACAATATTGGAGCGCCCGACAATCACCGCATGCAAGCCGCTCAGATCGGCGCAGGCCAATGTGGCCAGTTTCACGCAGCCACGCGGTGTGCACGGCACTAACGCAGGCAAACCGATCGACAAACGCCCGGCATTAACGGGGTGAAATCCGTCGACATCTTTGGTTGGATCTATCGCCTCAATCACCCGGCTGGCATCCATTGAGGGCGGCAGTGGTAATTGCACCAAGATGCCATCGACCGTGGGATCGCCGTTGAGGCGCGCCACCAGCGCCAGTAGCTGCGCTTCCGTGGTGGAATCGGGCAGCCGATGTTCAATCGAGCGCATGCCTACCGCAAGGGTCTGTTTGACTTTGGAGCCCACATAAACCTGGCTCGCCGGATCGTCACCTAACAGCACCACCGCCAAACCCGGCGCGCGGCCCCCAGCAGCACACAAGGACGCAACCTGCGCCGCAATCTGTGCACACAGGGCTGACCCCAACAACTTGCCATTGAGTACGGTCGCCATGACTATCCACCACCTGCATTTTTGGACGCGTCGATGCTACCTGAGTGAGCTTGCTGCGCTCGAATCCGGCGCAGCAAACCGTCCACCGCGCGTTCCAGCAGGCGCTGCACTTGCACAAATCCGGCCTGCGGGCCGTAGTAGGGATCTGGCACTTCCAACGCTGCAGTCACGCCACACCAAGGCAACAGCAGCTCGACTTGCGCCAGACTTTGCTGCGCTGCGATCGACGTAGCCTTGCGCTGTAAACCCTGCAAAATGCGCAAATGCCCGTGGTCGGCGGCCAAAATCAAGTCGAATTGGCGAAAATCCTCCAGGCTCACCTGCCGCGCGCGGAGGTCATCGACAGGCGTGCCAGCGGCGCGCGCGGTGGCACGCGTCCGAGAATCTGGCGCCTCGCCGATGTGGTAGTCGTGCGTGCCTGCCGAATCGAAGTGCAGGAGCAGACCGGCGTCCGCCGCACGCACGCGGGCGATGCCTTCGACCGCTGGGCTGCGACAAATATTGCCGGTGCAGACAAATAGGATGCGGTTCAAACTGGAAACCTCTGTTGGCTGGCGATGTGCGGTTATGGTGGCACCATAGAGCCTCACGTCGCCTGACGCGGTGACGGCAGGGGCGTGTGGAGCAGTTAGACTCACGCGACGCGGCCGCCAGCGTCGCGCACTCACCTTCTTCTGGAGCAGTAATGAGCGAAGCGGGTCGAATTGAGCTGACCGTCACCGTTCCGGTTTTCAACGAACTGGACAACTTGCAACCGCTGTACGATCGAACGGCAGCAGCCCTCAATGCACTGGGTCGCAGCTGGGAGCTCATCTTGATCGATGACGGCAGCACCGATGGCTCCTCTGCAAGGTTGGACGAAATCGCCGCACGCGATCCCAACGTCGTCGTCGCCCATTTGAGTCGCAATTACGGCCAAACGGCTGCGTTTATGGCCGGTTTGGATTTAGCCCGTGGCGATATTATCGTGCCGATGGATGGTGATTTACAAAATGATCCCGCCGATATTGCTCGATTATTAGCCAAGCTCGATGAGGGTTTTGATGTGGTATCCGGTTGGCGCAAAGATCGGCAGGATCATGCGATTAAACGCAATTTTACCAGTCGCGTTGCCAATACGCTGATTTCCAGGGTGTCGGGTGTGCATTTGCATGATTATGGCTGCTCACTCAAAGCCTATCGGCGTGAAGTGCTTGCTGGCGTTAAATTGTATGGCGAAATGCACCGTTTCGTGCCCATTTATGCGTCTTGGAATGGTGCGCGGGTCTCAGAATTACCGGTCCTTCACCATCGTCGATTGCACGGTGAATCCAAATATGGCTTGGAACGCATCATCAAGGTGGTTTTGGACTTGATTGTCGTCAAGTTTTTGTTCCACTATGCCGATAAACCGATTTATGTGTTCGGCGGTTTCGGCTTGCTGAGTTTGCTCGGTTCCCTGGGCGCGGGGATATGGGCCATTGCGCTCAAATTGTTCGAATCCACATCCTTGATTCAAACGCCGCTGCCCTTGCTGAGCGTATTTCTGGCGGTGACCGGCATTCTCAGTATTCTGATGGGATTATTGGCCGAGATGCTCAACCGCACCTATCACGAGTCTCAGTCCAAACCCGTGTATCGCGTCGGCCGCATTGTGCGTAGCGAGGCGCGCTGACATGTGCGGTATCGCCGGATTTGTCGGCGCGCCTGATGCAGGGGCGCTGCGCGCGATGGCCAATCAGCTCGCTCATCGTGGGCCGGATGGCGAAGGATTATTATTGGATGGCCCCGACAGCGTGAATCTCGCGCACCGGCGATTAGCCGTGCTTGATTTGGCCGGCGGTTATCAGCCCATGTGCAGTGCCGATCAAGCGATCAGCATCATTTTTAATGGCGAGATTTACAATTTTCGCGAATTACGTTTGGAGCTGGAACGCGCCGGCGCGCATTTTGTCAGTGATCATTCGGATACCGAAGTATTGTTGCACGGCTGGCGACATTGGGGTACGCAAATGTTTACGCGCCTGAATGGCATGTGGGCTTTGGCGATTCATGATCGAAAGCGCCGACAATTGCTGCTGTCACGCGACCGCTTTGGCAAAAAGCCGCTGTATTATCACGCGGGCGCAAAAGCCTTTGTTTTTGCATCAGAGTTAAGCGCGCTGCGTTGGCATCCGGCTACGCCGAATCAGCGCAGTGATATTGCATTACAAAAATACTTCGCCTACGGATTTATCCCGGCGCCGCACAGCCTATTAGCCGATGTTTATAAACTTCCCGCCGGGCATCATTTGACGGTGGATTTACGTGATTTGCGCACGCGCGTCGAACGTTATTGGCGCTATGAGCCGGAGCCAGACGACGCGCTTGGCGCACGGCCGGACCAGCTGGCCCAGGAACTACTCGAGCGCCTGGACTTAGCGGTGCAGATGCGTTTGGTGGCCGATGTGCCGGTCGGTGCGTTTTTAAGCGGTGGCATTGATTCGTCGACGCTGGCCGCACTGGCCATGCGTCATGTCGGCGGCGACCGGCTGAAGACCTTTTCGATCGCCTTCGCCGACGACAGCTTTGACGAGTCGCCGCATGCCAGGCAAGTTGCATTGCACATCGGCGCCGCGCACCAAGTTGAGCAGTGCACGATTGAACAATTACGCGAAGCCTTGCCGGTCATCCTGGATCGGCTCGATGAACCGCTTGCCGATGCCTCGTTATTGCCGACTTTTTTGCTCTGCAAATACGCACGTCAGCAAGTGACCGTGGCCATTGGGGGTGATGGCGCGGATGAATTATTGGCCGGTTACGATCCCTTCAAAGCCTTGCGCTATGCGCGCACTTATCAGGCGCTCACGCCAGCGCCGCTGCATCAGGCTATCCGCGCAGTCGTCTCGCGCTGGCCGGTCTCGCATCGTTATATGAGTTTGGACTTTAAGCTCAAACGCACGCTGCGCGGTTTGGATCAGGCGCCCAAACTGTGGCTGCCTCTTTGGATGTCGCCATTGCAAGCAACTGAAATAGAGCAACTTTTACATCAACCGGTGGATACCGAGCTATTGTTTGGCGAAGCCATCCAGGCTTGGGAACGCTGCCCGTCGGCTAATGATGTGGATCGCACAACCTGTTTTTACGTCGATCTGTATCTGCAAGACGACATCCTCACCAAAGTGGACCGCGCCAGCATGATGAACTCGCTTGAGGTTCGTTCGCCATTTTTAGACATCAACGTGGTCGATTTTCTGCGGCGCGTGCCTGCGCATCTCAAATTGCATGGATCGACCGGCAAGTGGCTGCTGAGGCAGGCGACCCGCGATCTGCTGCCGCCAGCCATTCTTAAACGTCGCAAACAGGGTTTTGCGGTGCCGGTTGGCAGTTGGTTTGCCCAAGGTTTGTTACCAGCAGCTAATGCGGGCGTCAGTGCCGGCGGAGAATTCTGGCGGCAGCGTTTAGCGCGACACCGCGCGGGCAAATCTGATGAACGACTTTACCTGTGGAGCCAGTTGATTCTCGATGCGTACAGTGAACGACAATCTGCCAGCCTGAGTAGCTTCGAATGAAAAATGAGGATATTGCAACCGCGCAAGCGTTTGCTAACTCTTGGAACAATTTGCCGAGTGGCTCGGTGTATACGCGGGCGCAATTTGAAGATTGGATGGCACCGTTGACGACAAAGGACTTTGCGCAAGCTCGCGTGCTGGAACTGGGCTGTGGTAATGGCAGCTTGCTGGTGCATGCCTGCGAATGGCGGCCCGCCAGTATCGTCGGAGTGGACTTAGGCGCATCGGTGCAAACGGCGAGGCACAATGTGGCCGTTTATCCCTATGCGAAAATTGAGCAAGATGATTTAGTCAGTTACCGGTCAATCGGCTTTGAGATTGTTTACTGCATAGGCGTCTTGCATCATCTTAAAGCGCCGCAGGCGGGATTTGTATCGGTGGTTGAAAATACTCAACCGGGTGGGAAATTTCACTGTTGGGTGTATGCCAGAGAGGGTAATGCGATCGTCATTTATCTTGTTGATCCCATTCGCAAAATCGCATCGCGCCTGCCTTGGTGGGTCACCAAATATTTGATTGCAACGCCCTTGGTCGTGCCTTATTTTGTCTACGCAAAAACACTAAGTTGGCTAGCTAAGGTGTTTCCAAGTACGCGCGAAATACTGGCCAAGCTGCCGCTATTTGATTATTCGCTATGGATTGCGCAGCGCGGATTTCTATTTTTCCGGCACGTAGCCTTTGATCAGTTGGTCACGCCACAAACGGTCTATCTGTCCCGGTTAGAAGTGCAAAAGTGGTTATCGGAAACCGCCGGCATCGATCAGTCTAGTACCTACATTATCGCTCGCAACGGTAATTCTTGGAAATTTGGCGGTCACCGCGTCACGGCAGTCCGCCGATGAGCCACGCTTACGACAGCAAGTTCATGCAATACGCCGATACGTCGTCCAAACACGCGGCACGCACGGTTGCGCAAGGGTTAATGGCTAAACTCAATATCAGCAGCGTGCTGGATGTAGGCTGCGCCAAGGGTACGTGGTTAAATGCCTGGCGTGAACTGGGCGCCACGGATATTCAGGGCGTGGACGGCGATTATATACAGCGCCAGGATCTATTAATTGCGCAGCATTGTTTTGCCGCACACGATTTATCGAAACCTCTGGATTTGCAACGTAAGTTTGATTTGGTGCAAACGCTAGAGGTTGCCGAGCATATCAACGCTGCCGCCGCCGATACTTTTGTCGAAAACTTGGTTCGGCACAGCCGCGGTTTAATTCTGTTTTCGGCAGCGCCGCCGGGGCAGGGTGGTGAGTTCCACATTAACGAACAAGTCTACGATTATTGGCGGCGCAAGTTTGTGCTATTCGGGTTTGATGCTTACGATTGCATACGCCCAGCAATTGCCAGTGATACATCGATATCTTTTTGGTACCGCTACAATATGTTTTTGTATGCGCACCGTGATTATGCAGGCGCATTGCCCAAGGCCATTGCTGAAACTAGAGTGCCCGAAGACCAACCTTTGAAAGACATTTCACCGAGCTTGTTCCGCGTACGCAAGGCAGTTATTCGGATGTTGCCCGCAGGCGTGCGTGAGCAATTGGCCCGGCTTAAGGCGAATTTTTTGCCCAGTGGTCGGTGGTGAGTTCGGCGCTCAGTCGTGGCACGGGAAAAAGCCGCGGAGCGAGCACCGTTGTCTCCCAATATCCCGAAAGGCATTGATCGGCAATGGCGCTCAGCTTTTGTGGACTCAGCGATTGATAATCTCGCGATGCATCGACGCAAGTTTCGCGAGTAACTTATTCTGTGCGCGGGTTGGAATGCCGCGTTTTTGCATGGCGATCTGCAGCGCTTCGACCAAGGCATTAAACCTAGAAACCTCAGTTGACCGTTCCTTAATATCCATATCACGATGATACTTTTGGCTTTTCAGCATTCGCTCTTTCACCCATTGGGTGAGTGCGCTACGGGGCAGATTGCACGGCTCTGGGCGAAGCTGAGGTGGCAAGTGTGCGACGGTGAATTTGAAGCCTCGCAGGGGCCTGGCGGCATGGATTGAGCCGTGGTGGGTTCGACCTGCGCTTCATCGGTCGAACGCTTTTTAGCCGCTGGAGCGCGGAAGAGTCGGCGCACAGCATGGATCCACTACGTAACTGATTCGTCATTGCGAGGCATGCGCCTCGCGAAGCGACAAACGCGTTCGAACTTACCGCGCATGCCGTGGCAATCCAGTGACTTTCTGGGCCAGGCCAAGGTCGCTGGATTGCCGCGGTCGCTGAAGGCTCCCTCGCAATGACGCGTCTGGTGGGTTCAGGTGGGCAGTTTCCGACGGGAACTTAAGACCTCGCAACGACGAATCCATGCCAGAGACTCGGGTTCTTAAAATAAACCCTGCGTTAGCCCAGCGGCATCGATATGGATGCGTTCGGCGGCGGGTGATC
>CAZLSB010000160.1:0-9418 GCA_964561825.1 uncultured Xanthomonas sp. | reverse complement strand
GGATCACCAGATTACTTTGACTCGCACCCATTGCTGATCACCCAGCTCGAAGTTCGGGCTGATCGATGCCATTATCTTCTCCTATCACTGAGGCTGTGCGCCATCCCAAACTGGCGGTATGGTTTTCAATCCAATCTCAACTGGGAGCAGGCTATATGCGGGTAGGCGGAAGCAATCTGTCCAGGCTTGAGTCGGAATCCATCTACATTATCCGGGAGGCCGTCGCCGAGGCCCGCAACCCGGTCATGTTGTTTTCGGCCGGCAAGGATTCAACGATCATGGCGCACCTCGCCATCCGAGCCTTCTTTCCGAGTAAACCGCCGTTCCCGCTGCTGCATGTCGACTCCACCTGGGAGTTCCAATCGCTGATCGCCTTTCGAGACGCGTTTGCAGCGCAACACGGTTTCAAGCTTATCGCCCATGCCAATGAAGAGGGCAGCGCCGCAGGCATCAATCCCTTCGACCATGGGGATCGGTACACCGCGATCATGCGGACCGAGCCACTGAAGACGGCGCTCAACACCGGCGATTACGACATCATTTTCGGCGGCGCCCGGCGCGATGAGGAGAAATCCCGTGCGAAAGAACGCATTGTCTCCGTTCGCGGCGCCGGCCACGCTTGGGATCCGCGCCAGCAGCGTCCGGAGCTCTGGGCGCTTTACAACACGCGGCTCGCAAAGGGCCAAACTGCGCGCGTGTTTCCGCTGTCCAATTGGACGGAAATCGACATCTGGAGCTACGCCCTCCTCAACAATATCGCGCTGGCGCCGCTCTACTACGCCGCGCCGCGGCCCGTGGTTGAACGAAGTGGCGCATTCATCGTCGTCGACGACGAGAGCCGGATGCGCTTTGCGCCCGGCGACCAGATTTCAACCCGCAAGGTCCGCTTCCGTACACTCGGCTGCTGGCCGGTCACCGGCGCTATCGAGTCTGACGCCACCGACCTGCGGGCCGTGGTCGACGAAACCCTGCGCGCGTCGTCTTCGGAGCGTCAGGGCCGCATCAGCGATGGAGAGGATGGCGGCTCGCTCGAACAGAAGAAACGCGAAGGCTACTTCTGATGGCCAACGCTGAGCTTCCCTATCGCAACACCGTCGCCGTGCTGACCACTATGCACGGTAAAGACGCCGTTATTGCGCCCGTCCTGCATGAAGGTCTGGGCCTCATCGTTGGCTTGGCCATCGGGGTCAACACCGACCGCTTCGGGACCTTCAGTCGTGATATCGAGCGGATCGGCACCCCACTCGACGCGGCCAGAGCGAAGATTGCCGCGGGTTTTGCAGACGCTCCCTTGGCGCGCGTGGGTCTGGCCAGCGAGGGCAGCTTTGGGCCACACCCGTTCATTCCCTTTCTGGCGATCGGCCGCGAGCTTATCGTTCTGATCGACCGCGACAGCGGCCTCGAATTAACCGGGCATGACGCCAGTCCCGCCACCAACTGCGGCCATGCGATCGTTTCCACTCTGGACGCTGCGATAGCTTTCGCCGAGCGCGCAGGCTTTCCCGATCATGGGTTGATCGTGATGGCTTGCGACGGCGAACAGCCCGATCCGCAGCGCCTGCTGATCAAGGATATTGTCGATCTGACCTCACTCGACAGCGCCGTTCGACGGGCGATCGCTCTGTGCGGAGCAGCCTTTGTCGAAGCCGATATGCGCGCGCATCGCAACCCCACCCGCATGGCCGCGATCAAGCGGGCGGCGCAGGATCTCGTGCGACGCTATGTGAGCCAGTGTCCCGCCTGCACTTTGCCTGGTTTTGACGTGACCGAACGCATCGCTGGGCTACCGTGCGCTTGGTGCGCTGAGCCAACGCAAGTCATCCAGACCGAGGTGCTGTCCTGCAAACAATGCCGTTATCGCGTTGAGCGGCCTGCGACAACGGAAGCCACGGCGGACCCAGGTCGTTGCGATAGATGCAATCCATGAGCTGAGGCTTATCGTGAACGTCGTTCAGGATCGCGCTTTTGCTCCCTTCCCGCCATGTCGTTTGCGCGAGGCGGCAACCGCCCAATGACCTAAGGATCCGCGTTTGAATCCACCATTTGATCGCTAAGGACGCGCGGCTTCGATGGGTTTGGACTGGTCCAAGCGCTGTTGCGGTTGCTTTTCACTTGTCCTGCGTGGCGCGGGAGAAGCGTTCGATCACAGATCGAACCCACCAAAGGCTCAGGGGCTACGAAAGAGGCGCACAACGCGGCAGGTCAACGCGAAAACACGAGCCAGTACCTTTGACGCTGCTCACTTCGACACGGCCACCCAGTTTCTGGGTGACTAGGTTGTACACCAGATGGAGGCCAAGGCCGGTGCCGCCTTGGCCGCGTTTGGTGGTGTAGAAAGGCTCGAAGATTTTGTTTAAGTTTTGCGCCTCAATTCCGGCGCCGTTATCTCGCACGGTTAATAACAAGCGTTCGGCACCATGGGCTTCGATTTGCATCTCGATGACACCTTCATCGTTAGCAGCAAATGCATGGACCAGCGCATTTTGGATCAAATTAGTTAATACCGATCCCAGCGCCCCTGGAAAGCTATCCATTTTCAGCTCAGCCTCGCAATGCACGCGAACCTCAATGCGTCGGTGCCGCCAAAGCGTACGTAAACTTGCCACTAAGGCGTCAGCGAAACTCGCCACTTCAAATTGCCGGCGACCATCCGAGGTACGATCGACCGATACCTGTTTGAAACTCTGAATTAAATGCGCAGCGCGCTGCAAATTTTGCTGAATCAGTTCCGAGGATTTGGCCATGGTGTCGACAAAGCCATTTAGCGCGCCGCGCGACAGCGCTCCCTCAAGCATTGCGCGGCGCATATCCTGCGCCTGATCTTCCAGGAAACTGCTCGCGGTTAGCGCAACGCCGAGCGGCGTATTCACTTCATGGGCAACGCCGGCCACCAGTTGGCCTAACGAGGCCATTTTCACGGATTCAACCAATTGCTGTTGCGCGGTTTGCAAGCGCGCCAGTGTCAGTTCGGCGCGGTCACGCGCTTGCCGAAGTTCATCCGATTGCAGCTCCAATTGCTGGGTTTTCGACTGTAACTCGGCGGTACGCATCGACACCAATTCTTCGAGGTGATCGCGGTGCTGCTGCACTTCGGCTTCCGCCCGTGAGCGCGCTTCGATGTCACTGTGCAAGCGTTCGCGCATACGGTTGATCGCATCGGCGACTTGTTCAATTTCATCGGGATTGCCGCTGGCGCGCGGCCGATCAAGGATGAGCGGCACGCCGAGGCGAGTGACATCCAAGCGCCGCGCGTAGGTGGACATCAAGCGTAAATGGCGATTGACACGGCGCTGAATGAGCGCAAATACAAACATCGAGACCAAAAAAATCGTCATCGCTTCGCTCGCCACAATGCCCAGCGCGCGCTCGCGCAGACCCTGCAGCAGGCCAGCGCGACCGGCGCTGACCTGCAGTTGACCCAGGTCAAAAGCACGCTCGCCGTCGCGTTTGAGCGCATAACTGCGCTGCAGCAGCACATCCTCTGTTTGTCCACGGACAATCGGCGCAGCGTCCGGCGAGGTTAAAGCAACTGCGCTGATTTCTGGCAAGCGTAAAATACCGTCTAACAGCAACTCCACTTGGGCGTTATCGACCGACCACAAACTAGCGACCAAACTGGGCACATAGGTTTTTTCGATTTCGTCCAAACGGGCTTGGATTTGCGCCAAGTCCGCGCGCCAGCTGATATACAGTTGCGCGCCCACCGCCACGGTGGTGACCAATAAACTCCATAACAAGGTTGACGCCAAAACTCGATAGCTGAGCGGCTGATCGCGCATATTGCTGCGCAAGGCGCGCACTGGCTTGAGGAGATTGCGCCAGATCATCTGCTATTGCTCCGTCGGAATAAACCAATAGCTCGATTCAGATGGTAGAAGCGCATCCGGCAACAGCGGATTATCAATCTCAATCCGCCGCCGCTGCGCCAGTTTGGCGCGCTTGATCGCCGCACCGAAATAATGATTAAAAAGCTGCGCGAAACTGCCATCAGCCATGGCTTGTTGTAATCCTCTTTGCAATGCAGCGGCTAACTGCGGATTATTTTGACTGACAAAAAAATACATCGCACTAGGATAATGCAACACCAAGGTATTTTCAATCTGCAGCGGCAATTGGCTACGCTGCTCCAATTCTGCCCACACTTCCGGCAGCGCGCGCGGAAAATAGTCAATCCGCCCGCGGGCTAGCATTTCAAACAGACCGTCGTAACTCGATCCGGCGCCGACCCGCAAGCCACTGGCGCGCAAGATGGTCAAATCGGGCCAATCGTGGCCCTGGCCCGCTTCCAGCGCTGCCAAATCCTGCAAATTTTTGACGGCATCAAAGCGTGGTTGCGCATCGCGATGAATCAAAAATAAGCGCCAGCCATACAAGCCCCGATCAATGGGAATGCGTACAGGCAATAAGTGTTTCTCGCGCTCTGGCGAGGTGACGGTCCAAAGCACATTAATCACGCTATTGGACTGCAGCAATAAAATCGCGCGTGCTTGCGGAATCGGTTCGGCACTGGCGCGCAAAACAAACTGGCGGCCGGATTTGGACAAACTCAATTTGAGTAAATCGACTTGATAACTGGCGACCCGATCAATATCCGCAGTCGGCCGACCGTAAACCACTGTTTCTGTGGCCGCAGCGCCAGTCGATGCAAAACAGAGCAAACATAAGCCTATTGAAAGCGCACGGCTGAGCATACGCCAGCAGGCGAACGTGGTCCCACCAGCGCTTCCCGCCACGCTTATCGCACGCGGGAACAGCCAAGGCAGAAGCGTTCGGACAAGTCCAAACTCACCAAAAGCGAGCCCGCCGCTCAGCGCTTTCACGCTAGGCGGAGTTCGCTTGCATGTGTTGCGTTGGAAGCCTGCCGTAACGGTCATCGCCGACGCTCCGGCGTGAAATGGCGAGCGCCATCATCAGCTTTTCATGCCGGGTTGACCAGTTTAAGTTGCGAGCTTTTCTCGCCAATTTCTTAGCTGGACTGCAATGTCAGTTCGCAGCTAAGCGGGCACAGGCGCTACAGTGATCGACCCGCCGTGGGCGATGAGAAGCGGTTTCTAGTAGGTTTACAGCAGTATTCCTAGCTTAGATCGGCTTGGAGTACGAGAGGAGAAGCGTAAAGCAGCGCAGCGGTGTCGCTTTTCGTGCGGAGTACCCCAGCTTTCTGTTCCCGCTATTCAAAACCATTTTTGAACAAGCTGCCGCCCTGCTCTTCGTAGGCGCCGATGTCCACCGCCCCCACGCGCGCGAAACCGCGCTGATCGCTCGCTGGTGCACCCGTCGCGCTGCCGGCGTTGATCGCCGGTGAGCCCGTGAGCAAGGCCATCGTGGCGGTTGGGCCACCGTTGTTATCCAGCGCTGCGAGCAGCGCATCGGCGTAGATTGCATCGGGCGTGACTCGCGCTTCTTGCTGGCCAAAACTATTCGGCCTGATTTGTGGGAATTGGATGTTATTGGAACCACCCTGCACGGCATTCAGCAGTGCCCACGGGTTAAACGCATTACCGCCGGTATTATCGAAGAAAATGGAGTTGCGCAGCGTAATTGGACGGCCCGCGCCATTGGCGATGCCACCTGCAAAACACACCCCACATGGCGCGCGATTGCCAGCGATGGTCAGATTTTGTAGCAACAACGCCGCGGTGCCTTGCAGGTTCATCGCGCCACCCAGGCCATTGCGCGCGATATTGCCCGCAAAGGTGCTGGAAACGATTTCCCCACCGCTCGTAATCAACCCATTATTCGTCTGATGATCAAACAAGGCCAAACCACCATAAGCAACCGCGCTATTGTTCGCGAAAGTGCTATCGCGGATTGATACTGGACCGCCTTGAATGTAGGCGCCACCGGTATGTTGGTCCGTTCCATCTTGGATATTGCCAATGAAGGTGGACTGCCAGACGCGCGTAACACTGCTTTGATCGTAGACCGTGGTAAATAGCCCGGCGCCGAACGCGTTGCCGCGGTTAGCATCTAAGGTGCTGCGGCACAGGCTCAATTCGCGCGTATCACCATCTACGGCGATCGCCCCGCCATTGCCACCATTACCGGGATTACCCCCATCGCCAATCGCCTGATTAGCGATAAATATGCTGTCATAAAAGCGAATGCTTTGCGTGCCCAGGCCATAAAAACCGCCGCCATTGCTGCCTTGATTAGTCTCAAATCGGCAACGCACGCAGACAAACTCGCGATGACCAATCAAATAAACCGCGCCACCACCGCCATCTTGGGCAAGGTCAATGCCACGATTATTTTGGAACACCACATCAAAAGCGCGCAGGCCAACCGCCCGCCACGGTTCGCTGCCGTGATCGTTGAGGATGGCGCCACCGGAGCGCGCAAATTCATTACCTATGGCGCCACGCGCATCGCCGTCCCGCAGGGTCATATTCATCAATACGATGTCGTAGCTGGCGAGTAATTGGGGGTTTCGGATTTCCAGCACGCGTCGCTGCATCAAACCCGATAGGCTCGCGCCACCGCCATCGAACTGCACCGCGCGGCTAATTTGCAAGCTGGCATCCAACTGCAAAGTCGCAGCACCGATATTCAGACGAATCGCCCCACCGGCATCTAAGGCGGCCTGCAATTGCAGGCGCGTGACGCTGCCCGCCGTGCCATTACCCAGCACCAGCGGATTGCTCAAACTCGGCGTGGCCGGCGTGTTGCAATCAAAAGCCTGCGCCTGCAAATGCGGCGCAACCAAGAACGTCAGCAGCCACAGCGATCGGAGCTTCGTAAAGATACGCATGACGCAAGTTCACCACCGAGCGACGCAGATGTCGCGATGGCGCATTTCAGCACAGCACAGGCACCTGGAGTGTTGCAGATTTGGCGAAATGGCGGGTTGGCGCAGGTCGATTACGCCGTGCGCTTTGGCAAACCGGGCCTATCTGCGCCACGGCCTGCACCAATGGCAAAAAATCTGCCAACATGGCGGCCCTTGGGGAAGCAGGAGAACGGGTCATGTCGCAGCGCAGGTTTTGGTTAATCGGTTTGCTGCTGGCTTTGAGCTCCTCCGCATACGCACAGACGCGCTTCAGCGCGGTGCTCACCGGAACTCAGGAAGCGCCCCCCAACGCGGCGACGGCGCTCGGTAACGGGACGCTGATCCTGAATGCGGCGGAAAATTCGGTCACGGTGTCGGCGGATTACTTCGCGCTCTCCGGTGTGCCAACGGGCGCCCACGTACATGGTCCGGCCGATCCCGGTGTCAACGGGCCGGTTATCATTACTTTCGCGCCGTTGCCCGGTTCTACAACCGGCGTGCTGGCGGAGCAGGCGCAGGTAGTCACCCCAACGCAGGTGGCCGACATCAAGGCGGGTCGCTGGTACTTCAACATTCACAACGCGACCTTTCCTGGCGGCGAAATCCGCGGCCGCATCCTGCTGCATAAACCGCGCTTCACGGCCTATCTCAGCGCAGACCAGGAAGTGCCGGCAATCAACAGCCCGGCGGCGCGCGGATTCGGATCAGTGCTGCTCAGCGAAGATGAGACCAGCGTCGACATCGTATTGTCCTTCGCCGGCCTGAGTTCAGCGCAGACCATGGCGCACATTCATGCGCCGGCGCTAGCCAATGGCACGGCAGGCGTTGCCATCAATATCGGAACCGCTGCAGGCGCTGTCACGCAGGGCGAGGTCCGCGCCACGCGAACGATTTCCAGGCTGCAACTGGCGCAGATGCGCGCCGGGCTGGCCTATTTCAACGTGCATTCCAGCAACTTCGGCGGTGGTGAAATCCGCGCCCAGGTGCGGCCGGGCATGCCGGTGTTTGCGGTTATCGAAGGCAGTCAGCATGTCCCGCCCAACCTAACTACGGGGCGTGGTTTGCTGCGCATCTACATCGATTATTCGCACATCGCGGCATTCGGCGAAATCACCGTCGCCAGCATGGCGGCACCGATAACCGCATTCGCGCTGCAAGGGCCCGCCAGCCCGGGAGCCGTCGGCGCGGTGATCTCCACAAGTCCACTGCCGCCGGTAACCGCATTGCGTTTGGTGAATATCGCCATATCGCTGTCGCAGTCCGAGGTCGCCGGTTATTTTTCCGGCCTGTTGTACGCACAGATGAATTCAGGCACCGCGTCGGCACAGATCCGCGGACAAATCGACGGCTTGCTGCAGGATGGACTGGAGTAGAGCTGCAAACGGGTTCCCTCCAGGTTAATCCTAAGCCGGACGAGCGGGGGCCAAACACACAAAAGTCTTCGCATGATTTGTCAAGACTGAACTGGTTAGTGACTAGCAGCCTCAGTTGACCGCTGCACGGTTCTCACCACCCATAGCCATACTCTCTACCCCGTCCAACTGAGGTTTCTTGGACTACCAGGGGCAAAGCCCCGGAGCCATACCAGCCTGGGGCAACGCCCCCAGGTTTCAGGACAACAAAAGCCAAGGGCCCAAAGCCCGCTCCATCGGTAATGGCAGACAAAGCGCTCATCGAAAGCCACGGCATATTTTTGAGAAACCGACGGTATTCATCTTCGAATGTCCGCGACTAGGTTAATTGCGCGCCCTGTCCGGTCTGGCGGCACAGCCGCCAGCCGTCCAACCCGCTGCACTTGTTCGCGCATGAAGCTGGGGGCGTCTTTTGCTCCGATCGGCAGCATGAATCCGCTTTATCGAGCGGAATCCGCCACTTGCCGCAGGCGTTAAGCGTGCGGCTGAATCCGCGCGGCGGGATCAACGTCGCCCGGACTGGCCTTGACCTGCGGCCGCTTCGGGTGGCCTGGAAGCGGGCATCCCCACGATTCGCCCAGACCCTTGAGATAGGCGCGACGGATGCTGCCCGCGGCGATCGCGGCCAGACCGCGCCGCGCGCGCTTGTCCTCGCCGGACAAGCGAGTTAGCCAGCTACGATAAGGGACCAAGCCCTTGAGCGCGCCGACCAGCATGCTGGCGAAGAAATTCTCATCCACCGGCTCGCCACCGCGGCTATCGATGTCCTCGCCCAGCACTTCGTTTAGCCCATGCATGTCGGCGAGCAGCCCGCCGCAGTCATACGGAGACGGCAGCGCGTAACCGTCTGCCATTGCCCGCTGCAGCGACGCCGGGATCTCGCTGCCCATGCGGTTTTTGTAAAGGTCTGACCCACCCTTGGGATTGCTGGCGCAGGCTCCCAGCAGCAAAGCGCAGAGCACCAGCATGATCGGACGCAACATGACCCCTCCTTTTGCGCAGCCGCTGACGGGGCGGCCGGTAAGCATTCTTCTACCTAAATTTACCGGAGCCGACTGTGCGTTTTCCAACCTAAGCCGGCCACTCCGAGGGCGGGAGAAAGCTCGGCTGCGCTAGCCAATCGCCAAAGCCAAGCGGCTAGATGCAGCTGCCGTCCGTCGGGCCAAACGGGCTTTGCGCGTGAGATGCGTTGTGAGGCTTAAGCGGATGGCTGCAAGGCGCGGCGCGCAGCCAATGGCTC
>CAZLSB010000159.1:0-9474 GCA_964561825.1 uncultured Xanthomonas sp. | reverse complement strand
ATCTGCGCCCAAACCAGCGCTTGCGCGACCACCGCCTACTCGCCAGACTGTCGAAGGGCGTTTGAAATTCCCATACTCGACCACGCCACATGGGTTCAGTTCGCCCGTATCTCTGCTGTCACGCCGCGGCGGCTTAACATGGCGTTAGGCCTCTGAAGAGCGGTACGGTGCTGAAGCGGATGAAGAGCGGTTTCTCTTGAATCGAGTGAACAGCCATTTTTTTTGGAACGAGTAAAGAGCATTCTCTCTTAGAACGAGTAAGCCGATTCGTCTGCAGCCGCTTCATCGATGACTGCGGATTCTTCGGGCGATTCATCGAGGTCTAATGCAGCCTCGTCGGCGTCGTCCTGGGGCGCTTCCATCGGCGCATCGAGGTTTGCGACATCCGCGGCAGGCAGCGACGCAACGAAGTCATCCGCGCCAGAAAAACAACAGTAAGCGTCCGATAGCGACCATATTGAAGGGTTACGCCGCCTCGCTAGCTTCGGCGTCAGTTGCCGCTTGGTTTCCAATTCATGTCAATGACTTCAGCGCGGTACTCAAGACGATGAAACCCAAGCTCCTCCGCGCCCTGACACTGCGAGATCCGACGATGAAGCTTGCCGCTGTAGCGCAGACCATTGAATTGCTTGGTGAGTTTGAGAACAGCTCCTCGGTGCCTGCCGAAGTCCTTGAGCTTGGCGCCTCCGCAATTTCCTTAAACCCGGTCATTCGCGTTCTATCGACCTAACCAAAGATAGCCAAGATCGAGTTGAGATGCTAGTCGGCGGCTTACCGGATTGGATAGATAAGATGAGGCTCGCCTCCCGCCTAGGACGAATCGGGACTCCGACCCAGCGATCCCGCCGGGTCCTAACTTTCCCTGCGAGATATAATGCTCAAGAGAGTCGTTCCAGCGCAGGGCTCGCAAGCACGCAAGGTCGTGATTACCGATGATCGGTACGAATCGGTCGCCGCGTTCCGCCTTCAGCTCGATCAGAAGGTCCAACAGGCCGGGGATATCAGGTCCGTTGTCGACGAAGTCGCCGAGCGTGACGAGCCGGTAAGCACCGAGTTCCTCGTCGATCGTCTTGAGCAAGCTTCGAAGCTGCTTGAGGTGACCGTGGAGGTCGGCAACTGCTACGGTCTGAACCACTCTCACGCCTGCCCTTGATTTATTGCACGACACCAAGGTGAGGCTCTCACTCTATCTAACAGAAACGCACGGGCGGCAATTCGCAGGAATAGCCGAATTCGATTATCGCCGTCTTCCTGAATTAACTCGAATTCACCATCTGCTTTTAACGGAAGGTAAACTTGCAGTTCAGTCGAATCTTGAGCCCGGGGCAGCACGAAAACTCTGTAGTTTACCTCGTCCCGCTGCATTTCTGCGAATTCTGTGGACGTCAGTTCAAAATTCATGGTATTGCCGACCAGCCCTTTAACCGATACCAACAGCCTTTCCTCTCCGCGCAGGGCCTCCAAGTCCCAGCCGCAGTTGTCTCCTGTGCCAGGATAGACGTCATAGCCAATCGCGGTCAAATGCGATTCGGCGGCATTTAATGCATTCCTTTTAGCATCGGCGTGACTAAAGACCGTAATTGGCCTTCTTCGCAAAAATATGTTGCCCCTGCGCGCCTTAGTGTTTGTTCTTACATAATCTTGCAAATCCCCAAGAAATCTCATGACTTCCGGCCGGTCAGAGTCAGGGTAGAAAATATTCGACATTCCTGGGAAACCCCGGCCATGGGCGGGCGCATACGGTACCCTGAAGGTACGATCTTCTTCCGCTAGCAAGAACGCGTCCCTGGCATCTGCTCGGCATAAGTAGTGTATTTTCTTTGCCCGATCGCCGTCCACAGGCGCCTTTTTGCGCACGTAGTATTTCGTGTGAAAGACTGTCGCGTTCAAGTACCAGCCGATTACAACCTGACCAACGCCAGGCTTTGTCGCGAAGAATATGACGTCAATCCCAGTCCCCTTGTCTCCTCGACTACGGGCAACACCGCCCAAAAGGCGATTCAGATTAACCCCGGCAAAACCAACCGACATTGCATAGCCATAGCATCGTCTGTTCTCGACACGAAAATTCCACATTTCGCCGCCCATGCCTAGTCTTTCGATTTCGGCACCCCCATTCACGATATGGCCAATACCGTCGTATGCCGTCATGTAACCGACCCTGCATAGGAGCAATGGTGCGTTCATCGCTTAATCCTCTCGGTAGATTCTATTCCCAAAACTCATCAAGAACGCATCCAGCCTAAAATTCGGCACCACCGTGGCCGTCACGCGGTGATAACCGTCCGCATTGGGTTTAGAATCGATCTTCTGATCCTCGCTGATCGGCATCTCTTCGAACTCGATCTTAGGTTCGTGGTGTACCCAGAACTCTATTTGCTTGGCTTCGCCATAGGGCCAGCGGAACTGTTTGATGACGTGCTGTTTGAAGTCGAAGTTTTCGAGTTTGCGGCTGTCACCAGGAAGCATTTGCGCCTGGGTTATGCGCATGAGGTAGAATCTGTAAGGGTCGGGATAGTCATTGGACACTGCGATCAGCGTCAGCACCTCCCCATTTAGAACCAGCCCTTGTGGATGGAGGACTATCGACTCGGCGACGCGTGCGCCGCCGCGGCGGTATTCCACCTGTAGTTGCCGGCGGTTCCACAGAGCCTTGCTGACTTCCTGAACGACGGCTTCGTCGAGTGCTTTGGGAAAGCGCGGCGGGCCGGCGGGCAGGTGGATCACGTGCTCCAACCACCAGGACACCTGTGATTCGGGGTGCGCGGCAAGTTCGCTGGCGATCCACTTGCTGTCGCGTTCGAGATGGTCAGCGATGGAGGGGGGAATCAGCCTTCGCGCAACTTGGTACAGCAGGGTCTTCTGCAGCAACTCCGCGTCACGGAACGCCAGTGCACGCAGTGGGTGTTGTTCTCGCCACCTCCATTGGGTAGCGATTCCGGGGCCCCTGTGGAGTTCCTCAATCGGCGAACCGGGGGCGCTCGCGATGGCATGGAGAGCTTTAGCCACGCCGCGCGCCGTAAGCGACCTGCCGCCATCGCTTTCCATGAGCGCCTGAACGGCGGGCGCCGAGTGTTGGCCCCCGCATGGCAGCGCATTCAATAGCCGGATCATGGTCTGGTAGCTCATCCGGCCTCCCCTTGCCTGCGGCGGGACATCGGCTTTGGCGTTTTCACGATAGTCGCACATCAGGACGGGGTTGGTTGGCACGCCGGGACAACTTTTCCCCCGCCAGCTCTTGGCCCCGGTCCCGGCATCCGCGCTCCAGCTTCCCGGTCAGCCATGCGAGTCATAACTGCCACAAGAAATGCTCAGTTTCCGCTCATTGCGCGTTCGGGGTCTTGCTCGGCATCAAGGGCGTCGACCAGCCCGACGACATTCACAAACGGTGCGAATTCGTGTCGGCGCGCGGCGGTTTCGAACGCGCCTGGGGTGAGTCGATCAAGGCGACTCAGCCGCGCGCGGGTCGCTTCCCATTGCATTGGGCTGCCGGGTAGTTGCAGTGATTGCGCCAGCTCATCGAACAGCCTGCCGCGCTGCGCCGCGTTGAGCCAGCCAAAGCGAATCTTCAGATCGAAGCGCCGCAGCGCTGCCGAGTCGATCATGGAATAGCGGTTGGTGCACATCGCCAGCACGCCCTCGAAGCGTTCCATCTGGGTCAGCAACTCGTTGACGCCGGTGACCTCCCAATTGCGCTCGGCGCGCTCGCGGTCTTGCAGGAAACTGTCGACCTCGTCGATCAACAGCAGCGCGCCGCCGCGTTTGGCACTGTCAAAGGCTTCCGCCAGTTGCCGCTCGGTCTGCCCGACATACGAGCCGAGCAAATCGGAGGCGCGCTTGACGTGCAGCGGCCGCGCCAAGCGCTGGGCAAGATGCTGCACATAGGCGGTTTTGCCGCTGCCCGGCGGGCCATACAGACACAGCCGCGCACGACCGGTGCGCTGAATCTGGCTGGCGACCGCGTTCAGATCGGCGTCGGCGTTCACGGTATCCAGCGAATAGCGCGAAGGCAGCAGCACTTCGCCGGCATGCACCGACTGGCCAGCGGCCTTGCGGGCTTCCTCAAATACGCTGCGCAGGAAGGATTCCACGGGCTGACCCTTGGGCGCGAAGGCGTGCGCCTTCGATAACCTTTCGAGTTCGGCGGGCGACAAGTCCTCCAGCGCCAGCAGTTGCTCGCGCCAGCGTGCGCTCACCAACGCCGCCGGCAAGGCGCTATCGAGCAAGCGCCCGCGGGTGGCGCGCGGTGGCGCCGGCACTTCGAGGATCAGGTCGAAGCGGCGCAGAATGGCCGGATCGATGTGACCGACTTCGTTGGCGATCCAGATGGTCGGCACCTGGGTATCTTCGAGCAGGCTGTTGATCCAGCCCTTCTGCGGGCGCGAACGGGCGTCGAACAGCCAGCTCAGCGACGGCACCGGGAACAAGTCTTCGGCCTCGTCGAACAACAACAGCGGCCGTTCCAATTCGGCGAGCGCGTGCTGACACAGCACGGCCGAGCGGGCGCGGGACTGGCCCGGTCGTGGGTCACCGTCCTCATCCTCGACTGGCACTTCGAAGGCCGCGGCCGCCAGATTGCCGGCCAGCAGGCGGGCGATCTGCGTTTTGCCGTGTCCCGGCGCGCCGTGCAGCAGCAGGTTGCAGCCGCGCTGACGCGGGGCCCACGCCAACTCGATCGCCGCCTGCAGCGCTTCGATGGGGATACGCAAATGGCTGAAGTCAGCATCCACGCGCTCGCTGGCTGGCACCGGTTCCATGATTCCGGCGAGCGGATCGCGGCCGTCGCGGCTCTCATCGCGCAGACCATCGAGCAGCGACGCCAGCGGGTTGCTGTCGACCTCGGTCACATCGGGCGTAGTGCGATCCAGCAGGCCAAAACGTGACAGGACGGAGCGCGAGCGGGTCGCGTTGAGGAACTCGGCCAGCGGCGCCCCGACCGTCGCAGCAATGGCGACCGCCCGCGCACTAGGGCGCATGCTCTGGAAGTTGCTGGCCACCTCGCGCACATCCGGATCATGCCGCACCAGCGCGCAAAAACGCAGGATCGCGACATCGGTGGCGCTCAGATGCAGGCGCCGCTGCATGCCGAGCAGACGCGCTTGGAAGGGTCGCTCGTCGAGGCGCAACAATGCTTGCTCGCGATCACGAATCACCGCGCGCAAAAAGCGCTGCAGTCGTGCGGCCGACCGCTCGCCGGTCACCAGATCGCGCAGGCAGCGGGCGCCGGGCCAGAAGACTTCGGAGACGTTGTCGTCAAAATCGATCTCATCAAAGTTGTCTTCGCCGGCCTCGCTCTCCCGAGTTCCAAGGTGCACCCACAGCGTGGGCGCGGCACCGCGCTCTGCACGCGGTCGCAGACCCGGCGCCAAGCGCACAAACTCCCAATGGTTGCCGACCGCATCGGGCCGCATTGCAACCGGCTTCCAGCGCGCCGGAAAGGCCAGCAACATACGCGCAATGGTTAGGTCAGCATGCAAGCCAAGCTCGTTCTCTGGCCGTTCCCAATGCAGCTCACAGCGGGCTCGTTTCAGGGACATTTTGGGCGACTCCTGTTCCGTGGTGGTGACTGCAAGGATGCGCGCACACCTGGAACTTTCAGTGCAAGCTTGTGAGCCCTCGAAGGGCCATCAAGCTGGAACTGTTTGTACGCCCCCGGAGCGCACCATGGCGATACGGCATTCCGCCGTCGGAGGAGCGCAAGGAGGAACGCATGATTGAGCTTCCCACAGACAACACCATCCACTTCAGTGCCGACGCGCTGACCGCCATCATCCCGTTGATGAACAGCGAAGGCGGCCGCAAAGTCGTTGCGCAGTGGTACCGATTGGCCATGAATCTCCGCCCAAAGGCGAGGGGCGCGCAGTACGTCGCAGCAACGACAAGCAACGCGAAAGCGCTGATCGCCGCCGGCTTGCTCAAGCGAACGAAGACCCGCTACTACGTGCCTCGCGCGATAGCTTTTGCATCAACACTACCGCGCCCGCAACCGGTCCTGTGCCCGATCAGCCTGTCGATGAAAGCGCTGCTTGGGCGCCAAAAGGCCGGGCTCGGTCACTGATTCCTGTCAGGGACAATTAATGAGCACCAAGGTTCGACTCTCTAAGTCCAAGTACATGGCCGGTCGTCAATGCGAAAAGCGACTCTGGCTGGAGATCCATCGCCCCGACCTCATCGAGTGGGACGACGCCCAGATGGCTTGGCTGTCGCAGGGCACGGCCGTTCGGCGAACTGGCGCGAGAACTGCTCGGACCGGGCGTCCTGATCGACTGTGGCCCTGACATGCCGGCGGCGGTCGCGCAGACCTCCAAGTTGATCCAGAAATCGAAGCCGCCGCGGCATGTGTTCGAGGCCACACTCAGTCATCAGAACGTGCGGGTTCGCGTCGATGCGCTGCGTCGCAAAGGTGCTTCATTCGAGATCATTGAGGTGAAATCAGCCGGCAGTGAGAACCCGCCTTACGCGGGTTATTTATTTAGGGGCAATCGATTCATTAAATAGCACTAAAAGCTGTTCCGCGGTCACTAAGCCTTGGGTCCGTTTTAGCAAACTGCCGTCGGCCGCAAACAACAAGGTCTGCGCCCGCTCCGCTTGATACTGTTGCATAAAAAGTTGCCCTTCCGGCCGGCCGATATCCGCAACCAAAAAATGCAGCTCCTCCGCCAGGATTTCTCGCGCCTTGTCCATTTCCCCGGTCTGCTGATTACTGATGACCAAATTCGAATCGTAGACAAATACTAGGGCCGGTTTGCCTGCGCCAATTTTGCTTAGATTTGTATCAAAACCCCTTGGAAGATTCAGCACCACCAGCGCCAACATCGCGGCGATGAATAGAGCAATAGCGCCTCGCGTGCGCCACCGATTAGGTGCGGCGGCGGGGTTAGTGTGTTCCTGCATCGGCAATTCCTCTGAAGTCTGTAATAAAAATGATTATGTGGGGCCTCATTAAGGTATCCATCCGACCTGCCTTGCCTCTGACGATCAAGCCGTCAGAGGTCTTCGGCCAAACGGAAACCCATGGCGTAGTAACGGTCCATCGGCGCGAACCCGCTGCGGTCAGCCACGCGCAAGGTGGCGGGCAAGCCGTCCCACCCCGCGCCGCGCAAGACACGGTAATTGCAGTTGGTTGCATCTACTGCTCTGCTGTTTCGCGCGCCTCCCTTGTATGTCCCATAGCAGTCCGCGCCCCATTCCGACGCATTACCGATCGTGTCGTGCAGTCCGAACGCGTTCGCCTTGTAGCGGCCCACCGCCGTTGTGAATAGCGCTCCGTCGTCACAGCTCACTGCAGTCCACCCGCTCATTCGAGACTTCGCGCTCGAATCGCTCACGTTGGCATAGGCGCAGGCCTGATTGGCGTCTGTGCCCCAGGCATAGGTGCCCAGGCTTCCGGCGCGGTTCGCGTACTCCTGCTCCGCTTCGCTGGGCAATCGATAGCGTTTTCCCGTCTGACGGTTCAGCCATTCGATAAACGCCTGCGCATCGCGCCAGCTCACGCATACCGCTGGATGGTCATCGCTTTGCGGGAAGCCTGCATCCTTCCAGCTCGTGCCAGCCTTCCACCCGAGGTCCGTTGCGCCCTTGTAAGCGAAACAGCCCACAGCGCCATCCTGGCCCGGCACTGGCGTGTTCTGCTCCGCATCCGTCCGGTAGCCCGTCGCATCGACGAACCGACGAAACTCACCCACCGTCACTTCATATTTCGCCAGCTTGAACGAACGCACTCTCACCATCCGTGTCGGGCCTTCATTTGATTCCCGGCCGGCCTCGTCACCCGGGCTGCCCATCTTCATGGTTCCCGCGGCGATCACCACCATTTGCGGCTCAATCGCGCCGCGCGCGCTTGCCGGCTGGGCGGGTGCATCGCTCACCTTCCCGATTTCTGCGGGCTTGGCTGGCACATCCCCGTTCGGTCCAACCGCCCAAACAAATTGGACGATCGACTGACGACCGGTCTCGATGGCGACAATTCGTTCGTCAGTGCGCTTGTTGTATGTGCAGGAGGCCAGGGCCTCCCCGGCGAGGACTACTTCGCGCCGCGCGGAACCGGCGTTCAACAGCACGGCATCACCACCGTTGACCCGAAGCTCGCATGCCTGATTGCTGGTCAGCAACAAAGTGCCAGTGGCATCGGCTGCCAGCCCGAGGCGAGTCGCGAAGAGCAGTGCCACCAAGCTCAGGCACATAACCAAGTTTAGGCTTCGCATTTTCTCTCCAGTCGAAACGAAGTCAGTGCCGTGCCGTCGACGTCGAGGGCAATCCGGGTAGGTCAAATATCTTGTCTGAGTCGATAGGCGGTGTCCAGATCCCGCCCCGCCGCGCCTTGCAGTCCTCAGATTGCGCCGCGACCCAGACTGCGGCCAACGCGCCGGAAGCCGCGACGCCACCTCTGTTGGACGCCGAACAGATACATGCGGTCGGCTTGGTCAACATCACTACTCATTTCCGACCACACCGCAAAGACTAGCTGAAGTCGCCCAGCACCAATCGGCCTCCCGCAGCAGCAAATCGAGCAGGATGAATTCAAGATGTTGAACTATTTAGCGGCATACGGCGCCATTGCGCTAGTGATGCTGGCCGTCGATATCGTCTGGCTTGGTTTCGTCGCCAAGTCCTTTTATCGCGATAGCATCGGGCATCTGATGGCAGATCCACCCAATCTGCTGGCGGGCGGGGTTTTCTATTTGCTATACCCGGTCGGAGTCATACTATTTGCCGTTTCACCGATTACTTGGCCTGGGGCGCTGGGACTGGTGCCGTGGCCGAAGGTGATATTGGCAGGCGCTCTGTTTGGCTTCTTTTGCTACGCCACCTACGACCTCACCAACATGGCCACGCTGCGCGGCTGGCCGCTGCGCACAGTCCTGGTTGACATCGCCTTTGGCACGGTACTCACCGCCGCCGCAGCGGCGGCGGGCCGCTGGGCGCTGGGGTACATGACATGAGCCGCGCCAAGGACCTAGCCTGCCTGCCGCCATGGCGTACTCCAATCTGGCAATGGATGGCGCGTTCGATCTCACGTCGCCACTGCTTTCACGAAGTTGACTGTGCCCGGCTTCACCGGCAGTTCGGCCCTCCTGTCTGATAGCGTGTACTGCGCGGTGCATATCTTCAACCTAGCCGCCTGTCGGGCTTTCCTAGCGAATGCGCTGTACGGCCTTTTGGCGATGGTTTTCTACTCATTCTCGGATTGATTTTTGAAGGCTCCCGTTCCACTTTCGACTCTGCGCTATGCCAAAAGGCCCGGCCCTTTTCGGGTTGCGCGTCTGGACGTCTGCGCTGCAACGCCTAGGCATGGAAGGGCCATTGCCTGCGCGCCGCGCCTTGCAGCCATCCGCTTAAGCCACACAACGCATCTCACGCTGAAAGTCCGACAGGCTGCTAGAAACCTCAGTTGACCGCTTCTCAATAACCATAGCACCATGATTCTTTTGGCTTTTCAGCAATTTCATTCGGTCACCAGCTGGGTGAGTGCCC
>CAZLSB010000158.1:0-9688 GCA_964561825.1 uncultured Xanthomonas sp. | reverse complement strand
AAAGTCCCACTCAGTTTGATGCGCGAATAAGCGCGCAGGGGCGACCGGGACTCTCCATGGACGAGCTTGGCCGACGCGAGGACCCGGCCTACCACTGGTGTCAGTGCCAGCGAAGTTCAACTTGGCGATCCACAGGACGATCCGGATCGCCGACTTGTAGTCGGCGTGCTTGGCTTTGCGCTCTTCGGGTGCGAGAGAATCCACATCACTCTACCCCGTAGCGCACTCACCCAAATGGTGCACGAGTCAATCTGCCGAAATGTCATTAGAATCAGCAAGATACGCCACGCGAAAGCGATCAACTGAGGTTTCTAGCAGCCTGTCAGACTTTCCTCACGAGTGCGCTGAAAGTCCGACAGGCTGCTAGGTTGAATGACCACGATCAATGCGCTGCCCCGCTCAGGTGCTAAGCTCAAAGCGGGTTCATCGGAGTGCATCATGGTGCGATCGGGCTTGCAGGGCATGCGCAAACGCCAACGGCGCTGGATCGCACTGCTCGCTGCGTTCGCCTTGCTGTTCAACCAGATCACGTTGGCGCAGCACCTGTGCCTGCATAGTGACGGCGAAAATCCGCGGGCAGCCCTGGGTCATGTCGAAGACGGCACCCCGCCAAACTGTCACGCTGATAGCGCAAAAAAAATCAGCCTGAGCGACACCGATGCCAGCGCCTGCGCGGCGCATTGCAGCGACGCTGACAAACAGACGCACGATGTGCCGCCGGTCAAAGTGCCCGATCTGGTCGCCGATGGGTCCGAGATGGCGCAACTGCGCCCGCTGTTGTTTGCGCTGGACTGCATCCGGCCGCTGCATGCGCCGAATCCGGTGCATTCGGGAAGACCCGACGACCACTGCGTACTGCTGATCTAGGGCTGCGATCGCCTCGCGCTGCTGGCTGTTGGTCGCCAGCGGTTGATGCGGGACGGTCGAGCGCCGGTTTGCACGATTTATCGCTTTCCGAGCCTCCACCGCCAACCAAAGTGGCGGTGTCGCCACGCTCGAAGCGGTAGCTCCTTATGAATGCCTCAGTTGCACAGCCACGCGCGGCCGCTGTTGATCTGCTCTTTTCAGTCGCCCTAGTGCTCGGCTTGTCCGTGGCCACGCAGTTGCAGGCCCAGAGCGCTGCGCCCGGCGCTGATCTTGCGTCCATCCACCTGTGGCTGCGCGCGCACAACCCGCAACTGCAGGCGCTGACTTTCGACGCGCAGGCCGCCACGGAGCGCATCCAGCCGGCCGGCGCCTTGCCCGATCCGATGGCCGAGATCGAGCTGATGGACATCGATTTCGACCGGCCGCGGCTGTTGCCCGGGCAGACCGGCAGCACCGTTTACCGCGTGCGACAGCGCTTCCCGCTGTGGGGTAAGCGCGCGCTGTCGCGCGACATCGCCGGTTTCGAAGCCCAGGCTTCCGGACTGCTGCGCGATGCCGCCTGGCTGGACCTAGTGCGCAAGGTCGATATCGCCTACCTGCGCTACTGGCACGCCGGTGTGTCGGTGCAGGCACTCGATCGCGTGATCGCCTTGATGAATGAAATGCGCCAACTGACGCAGGGGCGCTACGCGGCCGGCTTGGCGCCGCAGCAGGACGCAATCAAAGCGCAGCTGGAAGTCACCCGGATGGGTGTCGAGCGTATCGAGCGTTTGGCGATCGGCTGCGAGGCCGCCGCCGGACTGAATGCGTTGTTGGGGCGTTTGCCGAACGCCGCACTCGCACAACCGCGCGCGGCGCCGACCCTGGTGGTCAACGGCAGTCTCGACGAGCTGCTCGGTAAACTTGCCGCTGCGCATCCGACGGTGCTGGCGCAGGCTTCGATGGTCAATGCCGCGGAGACGATGTCGGAGTTGTCCCGCCGCGAACGCTATCCGGATATCAATGTCGGTCTGGCGCTGGTGCAGATGGGCAGTCGTGCCGAAGCCTGGGAGCTGATGTTCTCGGTCGATATTCCGCTACAGCAGAGCGCGCGCCGCCATCGCGAACGCGCGGCCGCGCTGCAACGCGAGGCCGCATTCAGTCGTCAGCAGGCCGCCGCGGACGAGTTGCGCGGCAGGGTGGGCGAGGCCTGGGCGCGCTGGCAATCGGCGATGGCGCGGCGCCAGTTGATCGAAGGCACGCTGCTGGCGCAGGCGCAGGCCAGCTTGCAGTCGGGGCTGAGCAGCTATCAGGTCGGCAGTGTGGATTTCGAAAGTCTGCTCGGGGCAGCGCGCGAGTCGCGCACTGCCGAATTGATGTTGTTGGATGCGCGGCGCGACGAGTTGATCGCCGCCAGCGAGATCCGCGCAATCCAGGGAGAGATGCAATGAACAAGGGCATCGCGGTAAGTATCGTCGCCGTGGCGCTGGCCAGCGCCGGCCTCGGCTGGTGGATCGGCCGCGCTGGCGCGCCAGAGGCAACCGGCAGCGTGGCAGCAACGCCGCAACCGGCAGAGCCACAGATCCTCTACTACCGCAATCCAATGGGCTTGCCCGACACCTCGCCGGAGCCGAAGAAGGACTCGATGGGCATGGACTATGTGCCGGTCTACGCGGGCGCCGCGCCAGCGACGCCGGGCACCGTGGTGGTGTCGCCGGAGAAGGTGCAGCTGATCGGTGTACGCACGGTCAAGGTCCAACTTGGCGTCCTCCAGCAGTCCTTGCGCGCCAGCGGCAGCATCGCGATCGACAGTGCGCGCCAGTGGGTGATCGCCCCGAAATTCGAAGGCTGGGTGCAGACACTTGCCGCCAACCAGGTCGGCATGTCGGTACGTCGCGGACAGGCGTTGATGAGCGTCTACAGCCCGGAGCTGCGCTCGGCGCAGAACGAATACCTGATCGCCCAGCGCGCCGCCGCTAGCATGGCCGCAGCCGATCCGGCCAGCGCTGCCAGCATGCGTGAACTGTCGACCGCGACGCTCACGCGTCTGCGTAACTGGGATATCGGTGGCGGCAGCCTGGAGCGCCTCAGACAGGGCCAGATTGATCCCTATCTGACTTTGACGGCACCGGCCGACGCGGTGATCACCGATAAACCCGCGGTGCAGGGCATGCGTTTCATGGCGGGCGAAATGCTGCTGTCATTGGCCGATCTATCGCGCGTCTGGCTGGTGGCCAATGTGCCGGCCGGCGACTCGGCACAACTGGCGCTCGGCCAGGCCGTGCAGTTTCGCTCGACCGCCTTGCCGGGTCGCAGCTTCGACGGTGCGGTCAGCTTCATCGCACCGACCTTCGACGAGGCCAGCCGCACGCTGACCGTGCGCGTTGAACTCGATAATGCCGATGGCAGCTTGCGGCCCGGCCTTTACGGCGATGTCGAATTCACCGCGGACGCCGGTGCGCCGGTGCTGACGGTGCCACGTTCGGCCGTGCTCGACAGCGGCACGCGCCAACGGGTGTTCGTCGAACTGGCCGCCGGGCGCTTCGAGCCGCGAAAAGTGGTCATCGGCCGCCGTAGCGGCGATCGGGTCGAGATCACCGACGGCTTGGTGGAAGGCGAGTCGGTGGTTTCAGCGGCCAACTTCCTGATTGATGCGGAGAGCAACCTAGGGGCGGCGATCGAGGGCATGGGGGCGCCAGAAGAGACGGGGCGCGGGGCACCGGGCACGGGGCACGAGGAGAAGCAGGAGCGCGGCGATGAGCCGGCCGAGGCGGCACGGGAGGTGCCGGCGCGCGCGCACCCGCATCCGGAGGGCTGACCCATGCTCTCCCGGATCATCGAATGGTCATTGCGCAACATCTTTCTGGTGTTGCTGTGCTCGCTGGCCATTAGCGCGGCGGGCATCTATGCGGTTAGCCGCACGCCGCTGGATGCGCTGCCGGACCTGTCCGACGTGCAGGTCATCGTTTACACCGAATACCCCGGGCAGGCGCCGCAGGTGGTCGAGGATCAGGTCACTTATCCGCTGACCACGTCGATGCTGTCAGTGCCGAAATCGCGAGTGGTGCGCGGTTTTTCGTTCTTCGGATCGTCCTTCGTCTATGTGATCTTCGAGGACGGCACCGATCTCTACTGGGCGCGCTCGCGGGTGCTCGAATACCTGACAACGCTCGCCGGCCGCTTGCCGTCAGGGGTGACGCCGACGCTGGGCCCGGATGCGACCGGCGTCGGCTGGGTTTACCAGTACGTGCTGGAAGGCAAAAATCGTTCGCTCGATGAGTTGCGCGCGCTCCAGGACTGGTATGTGCGCTATCAACTGACCAAGGCACACGGCGTTGCTGAGGTGGCCAGCGTCGGCGGCTTTGTGCGCCAGTATTCGGTGACCGTCGACCCGGCCAAACTGCGCCAGTTCGGCGTGCCGCTGATGCAGGTTGGCGCGGTGATCAAGGCCAGCAACCGCGACGTCGGCGGGCGCAGCGTCGAGATCAGCGAGACCGAATACATGGTGCGCAGCCGTGGCTATTTACGCGGCATCAAAGACATTGAGCAACTGGTGCTGCGCGCAGAAAACGGTACGCCGGTGCTGATCCGCGATATCGCCAGCGTGGAACTGGCGGCCGACGAGCGCCGCGGCATTGCCGAACTGAACGGCGAGGGCGAGGTGGTCGCCGGCGTCGCCATCGCGCGTTCGGGCGAAAATACGCTAGCGGTCATCCACAACCTGAAGGACAAAATCGCGCAGATCAGCAGCGGCCTGCCGGACGGCGTCTCCATCCGCAGCGTCTACGATCGCTCCGACCTGATCCACCGCGCCATCGCCACGCTGCAGACCACGTTGATCGAGGAGAGTCTGATCGTCGCGCTGGTTTGCATCGTGTTCCTATTCCACCTGCGCAGCGCGCTGGTGGCGATCGTCATGTTGCCGATCGGCGTGCTGATCGCCTTCCTGGCGATGCACGCGCTGGGCATGAACTCCAACATCATGAGCTTGGGCGGCATCGCCATCGCCATCGGCGCGATGATCGACGCGGCGATCGTCATGATCGAAAACGCGCACAAGCACATCGAGCGCGGCGCGGCAGGGCGCACGCGCCTGCAATTGATCATTGATGCCTGCCAGGAGGTTGGTCCCGCGCTGTTCTTTGGCCTGCTGATCATCACCGTATCCTTCCTGCCGGTGTTTGCGCTGGAAGCCCAGGAAGGCCGTTTGTTCAAGCCGCTCGCTTACACTAAAACCTTTGCAATGGCCGGTGCCGCAATGCTGTCGGTGACGTTGGTGCCGGTGCTGATGTACCTGTTCATCCGCGGCCGCATCCTCGCCGAATCACGTAATCCACTGAACCGCGCGCTGATTGCGATCTACCGACCGGTGATCGCCTTCGTGCTGCGCTTCCAGAAAGGCGTGATCGCGGTAGCGGTGTTGATCCTGATTGCCACGGTGTGGCCGGCGAGTCGGCTTGGATCAGAGTTCATGCCGAGCTTGAACGAGGGCAGCTTGCTGTTTATGCCGTCCTCGCTGCCGGGCATGTCGGTCACCCAGGCCGCGCAATTGCTGCAAACCCAAGACCGCATCATCAAGACCTTCCCGGAGGTTGAATCGGTGTTCGGCAAGGCCGGGCGCGCGCTGACTGCCACCGATCCGGCGCCGCTGGAGATGTTCGAGACGGTGATCAACCTGAAATCGGAATCTGCTTGGCGGCCAGGGCTGACTCAGGACCAGCTGATCGCGGATATGGATGCTGCGTTGCGATTTCCCGGTGTCGCCAATTCCTGGACGATGCCGATCAAGGCGCGCATCGACATGCTATCGACTGGCATCCGCACGCCGATCGGCATCAAGGTATTCGGCAACGACTTGCAGCAGATCGAGTCCGTTGCGCGCGATATCGAGCGCGTGGTGCGCGCCGTGCCGGGCACCACCAGCGCCTATGCCGAGCGTCTGACCGGTGGCTTCTACCTCGACATCGAGCCCGACCTCACGCAACTGGCACGCTATGGATTGTCGGTCGGTGCGATCCAGGATGTGGTTGCCGCCGCGCTCGGCGGTGAGATGGTCACCACCACGGTCGAGGGCCGCGAGCGCTTTGGCGTCATCGTGCGCTACCCACGCGAACTGCGCGATTCGCCCGAGCGCATCGCCCGCGAAGTGCTGGTGAGCAGCATGGACGGCGCGCAGATCCCGCTCGGCGAACTGGCGCGGGTAGGTTTAAGTCAGGGCGCGCCATCGATCCGCACCGAGAACGCGCTGCTCAGCGCCTACATCTACGTCGATCTGCGCGGTCGCGATATGGGTGCTTATGTGCGCGACGCGCAGCAAGCCGTTGCCGAACACGTCAGCTTCCCGGCCGGCACCTATGCCACCTGGAGCGGCCAGTTCGAGTACATGCAGCGCGCCCAGGCGACCATGAAAGTGGTCATTCCGCTCACGCTGGGCATCATCTTCCTGCTGCTGTACCTGAATTTCCGGCGCATCACCGAATCGCTGATCGTGATGTTCTCGGTGCCGTTCGCGCTGGTCGGTGGCGTCTGGCTGATGTGGGCGCTGGCCTATAACCTGAGCGTCGCGGTGGCGGTCGGCTTCATCGCGCTGGCCGGTGTCGCCGCGCAGACCGGCGTGGTCATGCTGATCTACCTCGATCACGCGCTGATCGCACGCGCCGCGGCACGCAAGGCCGCTGGCGAAACACTCACGGCAGCCGATCTGATCGACGCCATCGTCGAAGGCGCGGTCGAGCGCGTGCGCCCCAAGATGATGACCGTCACCGCGATCATCGCCGGCCTGCTGCCGATCATGTGGAGCACCGGCACCGGTTCGGAAGTCATGCGCCGCATCGCCGCACCGATGGTCGGCGGCATGTTGTCGTCGACCGTGCTGACGCTGGTGGTGATCCCGGCGCTGTATGCGTGGGTGAAGCGCAGGCAGCTGTTGCGAATAGCTCAGGCCCGTGAGTGATTGCGGTTGCACCAGAAGAGCGCAAAGCTAAGAGCGCTGACTATGAGCCGCGGATGCCTTCTGACAGGTAGGCTACAAGCAACAGGATTGTTACCCGGAAGCCATCATCCTAGAAACCTGAGTTGGACGGGGTAGAGTGTGCGGTTATGGGGGGTGAAAGCCGGCAAGCTTGCGCCGCATGCGGCGCCAGCCGCCGGTTCTCACCCCCCAGAACCGTGCAATCTGCCCCGTAGCGGACTCACCCAATGGGTGCACTGATCAAAGTTCTGCAAAGTCAAAAGAATCATCGCGTTATGGGTGATAGGAAGCGGTCAACTGAGGTTTCTAGGATCATGAGCGACTCATCCAAAGCCGCAGTGCGCCTGACGCACCACATTCTGATTGGACTGGTGCTGGGCGCGCTGGTGGGCGCCGTGCTCAATCACTTCACGCCCAGCCAACCCTGGCTGCAGACCTATGTCACCGCCGGCATCCTCAAACTGATTGCAGACTTGTTCCGCAATGGCTTGATGCTACTGGTAGTGCCGCTGGTGTTCTTTTCTCTGACCTCGGGCGTGGCCTCGCTGGGCGAACCCTCTCAACTCGGTCGATTGGGACTGAAGACCATTGGTCTTTACATCCTGACCACGGTGATGGCGGTGAGCATGGCCCTGGCACTGGCGGTCTGGGTTCAGCCTGGCTCCGGCATGGTGGAAGTGGCAGCAAGCTTTGAGCCGCCGGTTGCACCGCCTATTGCAGATGTCATTTCCAATATGGTGCCGCGCAATCCGGTCCAGGCCATGGCCGAGATGCAGATGCTGCAGATCATCGTGTTCTCCGTCCTTCTGGGTCTGGCGATCACCATGGCTGGTGAGGCCGGCAAACGCGCGGCGTCGATGGTGGATGACTGGAACGCAGTGGTGCTGCAACTGGTGACCATCGTCATGAAGTTCGCACCGATAGGCGTATTCGCACTGCTGGCCCGGGCCGTGGCCGAATTCGGCTTCGACACGCTAAAGAAGCTGGCGGTGTACTTCGTGCTGGTGCTGGTAGCGTTGGCGCTGCACCTGTTCGTGATACTGCCGACGCTGCTGAAGCTGGTGGCACGACTCAACCCGATGATCTGGCTGCGCAAAATGTCGGAGGTGTGGCTGTTTGCCTTTTCCACCTCGTCCAGCAACGCCACGCTGCCGGTCAATCTGCGCGTAAGCCAGGAGCGTCTTGGAGTTTCGAAGCGAGTGGCCGCGTTTTCGATTCCGCTCGGTGCCACCATCAATATGGACGGCACGGTGATCATGCAGGGCATTGCGACCGTCTTCATTGCCCAACTTTACGCCGTTGATCTCAGCGCCGCGCAACTGCTGACCATCGTCGCCATGGCCACACTGGCCGCGGTCGGCACCGCTGGCGTTCCCAGCGCCGGCATGATCATGCTGGCCTCGGTGTTGGCGCAGGTGGGACTGCCGGTCGAGGCCATTGGCATCATCCTCAGCGTGGATCGATTGCTGGACATGGCGCGCACGCTGGTCAATACCTCAGGCGACGCAGCAGTGGCCTGCATCGTCGCCCAGAGCGAGGGCGAGCTGGATCTTGCCGTCTACAACGGCGATTAGGTGGCCCCCAATGAAATCCGCGGTCAACGCGATCGCCCAATGCCTGCTGGCACTGCTGATGCGGGTGAGCGGCGCCGGTGCGCAGTCAATTTCCTCGATCACGCTGCAGCCCGGTGAATATCTGTGGCTGTCGGAATTGGCGAGCGCAGGGCCGTTGGTGAGCGGCATCTAGCGCATTCTGCAGAAGCGTCGCTAGCATTACTCGAATCTCTATGACAGCGAGCCGACGCCGTTCATGCAGCGCCTGACCTGGGACGGCATTGCCCTGCAGGCCGGTCGCATAACCGGTTCTCCGGCGTCGCACAGTTGCATCCGTTTGCGCAAGGAAGACCAAGTCAGCCATGGACGCGGTCGTCTTATCGCCCGGTGTCTCTAGACATCATCGAGGTTCTGCGTGGCTTTGCGCACGGACCATCGGCCGTCTGCTGCCGCAGGCTGTCGCCTATGAAGTCGCATTTTCGCCGGAATCGCTAAGATGCTCCTAGAAACCTCACTTGACCGCTTTCGAGTGGCGTAGCTCAATGATTCTTGTGACATTTCAGCAGATTGACTCGTTCACCATTTGGGTGAGTGCGCTACGGGGCAGATTGCACAGTTCTGGCCGCGCATGGCGGCGTTGCAACTCGTTGGAATAGAACAACTATTCACCCCGGCCTGCAAGCACAGCTTGCAGTCGTTCAAGCCGGCGCGCCGCATGCGGCGCAAGCTTGCCGGCTTTCACCCTCATTGCGCTTATGCCTGCACACCCATAACCGCACACTCTACCCCGTCCAACTGAGGTTTCTAGGATGACTGAAATTCGCAAGGGCCAAGCGCCTGCGGCGCTGCCGCGCCAAGCCTTCGGCGAACGCTACCGAGCCAGCTTTGTAGACCCAGCGTTCGCGGCTGAGAAAGACGCGATTGCGCGTCTGGAAGAGATTGCTTGGTTGGCCTACGACGAGGGCCGCAAGGCGCCGCTGACGCGTCCGGCTGGAACGGGCTACGCCGACCCGAATTACGCGCTTTCGGTGGAGTGGCTGGCCACCCGCCAAGCCATTGACCAAGCGCAGCTGGCCTGGGGCAACCCCGCAACAAAGTCGCGCGTGTTGTTGGTCTGCGGCAGCGCCCGCAACGACGGCACCTGCCCTGGGGAAATCTCGAAAACTTGGCGCTTGACCGAAATCGCCCAGCAGCTCGTGCAGGACGCCGGTGTTGAAGCCGATGTGTTGGACCTGAGCCACGTCACCTCGGAGTACGGACGCCACATCCACCCCTGCAAGGGCTGCGTGTCGAGCGCCATGCCGCTGTGCCACTGGCC
>CAZLSB010000157.1:0-9809 GCA_964561825.1 uncultured Xanthomonas sp. | reverse complement strand
GCTCGGCGGCCTTCCACAGCATCGCGTCGTCGACGGTTGCGGTTTTGCGCTGCTGGGCGACCAGCTTGGCCCAGTCGGCCATCTCTGAGCTGCGGCCGAGCTGCTGCAACGCGCGCAGCCGGACTAGCGCGGCGGTGCGAATGGCAAAGCGGTTCCAGCTGGCATCGGCGATCGGCAGTATGCCCAGGGCCTCGTTGCTCAGCGCCAATGCGCGTTCCATCTGGCCGGCTTCCAGCGCAACCCAGGCGATCCGCGCCAGATGTTTGCTCAACATCTCACTGCCCACTTCAAGCTGCTGACGCGCGGCGGTCTCCATGCGCTGAGCGGTGGCCAACGCGGCATCAGTCTGCGTTAGCCGGCTCTGCGCAATGGCCAGTTCACCCAGCGCTTCGGGCAGCTCCTCCACATTTGGCATAGGCGCGTCTTGCAGCGCTGCCAGTATCCAGCGCGCCTGCTTGGCCTGCTCGGCCATATCGCCGGTGGCGTGGGCGATTAACGCCAAGCGAAAATGCGCCTGGCGTTGGTTGAACCCACGCTCGCTACTGCCTTCCAGCCTGGCCTGCACATCCAGCGCGCTGGCGCGTGCCGCGTCGAAGCGTCCGAGCTTGCATTGTTGCAGCGAGGACAGATTGTTCAGCTTGGAGGGCGGCGACGCCCGATCCCTACGCCAGTGTCGTCAGGGCCACCGCAACGCGATTGCGACGGATGAACTTGCCGCTGCGGTAGCGCCAGGATTCCGGCCGCGCCCGTATCGGCAGTTGTTTGAGGTAGGCATCGATGTCATCGGCCAGCCCTTGCGCCGAGCTATAGCGGCGCGCCAGATTACGGTTCTGGCAAGTCATCACAATGGTGTCGAGGTCGCTGGAGCAAGTGCCTGGTCTCGCGGGTGGTCGCGCCGCCGACCGCGCGCGAGGGCGGTAGCGGATCGGTATCGGTGATCGCCTGCAACAGCGCCAGACTGCCATTTCCGCGCGACTTGTGTGGCCGGCTGCCGGTCAGCAGCTCATACAAGATGACGCCCAGGCTATAAATATCGGTGGCGGTGGTGATCGGATTGCCCAGCAGCTGCTCAGGCGCGGCGTA
Organism: uncultured Xanthomonas sp.; assembly: GCA_964561825.1. GTDB lineage: Bacteria > Pseudomonadota > Gammaproteobacteria > Xanthomonadales > SZUA-5 > JADKFD01. The sequence goes on along the minus strand of CAZLSB010000157.1, from coordinate 8,726 downwards.
GGCCATCGACAGCGGCGCCTGCGAGGCGGTCAGTTCGCTGCCGGCATCCAGCAGCTTGGCCACACCAAAATCCAGCAAGCGCGGCTCACCTGTCGCATCGACCAAGATATTCGACGGCTTCAGGTCGCGATGCACCACCAGGTTTTGGTGGGCAAACTGCACCGAGCGTATTGCCGGCTCGTTCCTATTGGTGCGCGACGATGTTGCCTTTGATGAAATCAACGCGTTAATTGAACCGCTGTGGTGCGGAGTGAGTATTGGCGGCTGCAATAAGCCCAAAGCAGTCACCGCGGCCGGTCAACGCTCGCGGCTAATGTATGTCACCCCAGCGGGTACCTCCAGTTTGGCGGCGCGCCGGCTTGAACGAACGCAAGCTGTGCTTGCAGGCCGGGGTGAATGGTTGTTCCATTCCAACGAGTTGCAACGCAGCCATGTGCAGCCAGAACCGTGCAATCTGCCGCGTAGCGTACTCACCCAATGGGTGAAAGAGCGAAATTGCTGAAAAGCTAAAAGAATCATGGTGCTATGCACGTCGAGAAGCGGTCAACTGAGGTTTCTAGGTTGAAGGCTTGGGTTCTACTTTCGAGTCTGCGCTATGCCAAAAGTCCGTCCGGCCCTCCGGGTTGCGCGTCGCAACGGCGTCTGCGGCGTTGCGACCCTTGCCAATGGAAGAGCCATTGGCTGCGCGCCGCGCCTTGCATCCATCCGCTTAAGCACACACAACGCATCTCACGCGCAAAGTCCGACAGGCTGCTAGAGCGCCGAGTTGTACTCCGCAAGCCCCTACACCCGGAAGAGCGCAAAGCCACAGCGCGGCGCGCTCCCAGCCGGATCGCGACTGCGCTGGCGGCACTACTTGCCGGCCAAGGTCTCCACTACCGCACGCAAATCGGCGCCCAGCGCGGCGTTGAATTGGTGTTCGCCCTCATCTCCCCACGGGAAACGCACGCTGTGGGCGTGCAAAAACAAGCGCTTCAGGCCGCGCGATTTCATCAGTTTATTGAAGGCTTCGTCGCCGTATTTGGGATCACCTGCCAGCGGATGGCCGGCGTGCCGCGCGTGCACGCGAATCTGATGCGTACGGCCGGTGATGATCTCGACTTCGACTAGCGCGCTATCCACGAATCGTTTTAGCACTCGAAAAAGCGATAGCGATGCTTTGCCATCTTGCTCGTTGACTTCCACCATGCGTTCGCCACCGCGTAATTGGTTCTTACGCAAAGCGGCATTCACTTCAAATTGATCGCGTGCCGGCAAACCCATGAGCAGCGCCAGATAGCGCTTTTCCACCCGGCTTTCGCGAATCAAGGTTTGCAGTTTGCGCAGCGCGCTATGTTTTTTCGCCAGCAATAACAGACCGCTGGTATCTCTATCTAGGCGATGCACCAGTTCCAGCTCCTGCTGCGGACGGATCGCGCGCAGTGCTTCAATTGCGCCTAGCGATACGCCGCTGCCACCATGTGCCGCCAGGCCGGTTGGTTTGTCGATCACCAGGAACTGCGCGTCTTCGAAAACGATGCGCTGCGTCAACACTTCGCGCAGCGACTCTGACGGCGCCAGCGGTGCGCCTGGCTCGGCAATCCGCATCGGTGGAATGCGCACCACATCGCCCGCTTCCAACTTGGTTTCCGGTTTGGCGCGTTTGCCGTTCACGCGCACCTGACCCGTGCGCAACACCCGATACACCGCACTTTTCGGCACGCCCTTTAAACGGCTCGCCAAAAAGTTGTCGATGCGCTGGCCGGCACGTTCGGCGTCCACCGTTTCCATCCGCACTTCAATCGGCGCGGTCGGAATCGGCACTGGCGCGACGGCAGGAATAGCCGTTCTGTGCGGTAAGACTGCAGATGTGGTGGCGATCTTCGGTCGCGATTTTGCTCTTGCGGGAGCCAGCTTATGCCCTGAGACCGCCGATGCGGAACGCGTCTGCTGACGGGAAACCGCTGTTGTGGCGGCCGCTTTGCTTCTTGATCCAGCTGTAGTTGACTGCCCGCGCGCCTTGACGGAGTGACTGGGCGGTGCGATTGCTGCGGTCTTGGCGCGCGGCGAACGCGCTTTTGGCTTGCCTAGCGCCGCATTCGGGCCCTTGGCGGCGCCACGTTTAGAGGATTTACGCAAGGCCGTTTTCCTTATTTGACAGATACATAGCTCGCATTCTCTGGGTGGCAAACACAGTCTTTGCAAGTTGCGCACGCGCGGGGTGCTTTCCGCCGCCGGAGCTTGTTATCATCGGGCGATCCGCGCGTGTGTTACCGATCTGGTGACCACGCGAGGAACCGTTCAGGGAGCTTGCAGTATAGGGCCGTCGGACGGAGGACCCGAGGTCCCGCATGGGGCCTTGCTTAACCCAAGGATTTTTAAGCGCGCTCCCGCCGTTCTGGTCAACTCTTGAGATTGCTCCGACAAGGATGCTTTACGGCACCCTAGGGAGAGTTTTCGAAAGACATTGACCGGTCGCGGTGGTCGAGCGGCACGGGATAAAAAAACAATGAAGAGAATGTTGATTAATGCCACGCAGCAAGAAGAGCTGCGTGTAGCGATCGTAGATGGGCAAGCGCTGTATGACCTAGATTTGGAAATCCCTTCTCAGGAGCAAAAGAAATCCAATATTTACAAGGCCAGAATTACCCGCGTTGAACCGAGTCTGGAAGCGTGTTTTGTCGAATACGGTGGCGATCGGCACGGTTTCCTGCCACTAAAGGAAATCTCCAAACAGTTCTTCACCGAAGGCACTAGCCTCAAGAATAATATTCGCGAGGTATTGCACGAGGGCCAGGAGATTCTGGTCCAGGTCGAAAAAGAAGAACGTGGTAATAAAGGCGCGGCGCTGACCACCTTTATTTCCTTGGCTGGCCGCTATTTGGTACTCATGCCCAACAGCCCAAATGCGGGCGGCGTGTCACGCCGTATTGAAGGCGAAGACCGCCAAGCGCTCAAAGACGCGATGGATCAGCTCAATGTGCCAGATGGCATGAGCTTGATCGTGCGCACTGCTGGCCTGGGTCGGGATGCCGAAGAACTGCAATGGGATATGAACTATCTGTTGCAACTGTGGCGGGCCATTGAGGATGCCGCTAAAGCCAAGGCTGCGCCCTTTCTGGTTTACCAGGAAAGCAAGCTGATCATCCGAGCGCTGCGCGATTATTTGCGTAACGATGTCGGCGAAATCTTGGTAGACAACGAAGATTTTTACAACGAAGCGCGCGATTTCATGCAGCAGGTGATGCCGCCGAATCTGCGCAAATTGAAGTTCTACCGCGACGCCACTCCGCTATTTACCCGCTTTCAAATTGAGAGCCAAATCGAAAGCGCGTTTGGTCGCCAAGTCCGATTGCCCAGTGGCGGTTCTTTGGTTATCGACCCAGGCGAAGCCTTGACCGCGATCGACGTTAACTCGGCGCGCGCCACCAAAGGCAGCGATATCGAAGAAACCGCGTTCAATACCAACATGGAAGCGGCGGAAGAGATTGCGCGTCAACTGCGTATTCGCGACGTCGGTGGTCTGGTGGTGATCGATTTCATCGACATGGAGAGCCAGCGCCACCAGCGCGAAGTCGAAGATCGCATCCGCGACGCGATGAAGTTGGACCGCGCCCGCGTACAAATTGGCCGAATTTCGCGTTTTGGCTTGTTAGAACTCTCGCGCCAGCGGCTGCGCCCATCTTTGGGTGAATCCAGCGCGATGGTTTGCCCACGCTGCAGTGGTAACGGGCGTATTCGCAGTGTCGAATCACTATCACTGTCGATTTTGCGGCTAATCGAAGAGCAGTCGATGAAAGACAACACCGGCCAGGTGGTGGTGCAAGTACCGACCGCGGTGGCTAACTATCTGCTCAACGAAAAACGCGGTGCGATCAACGCCATCGAACTGCGTCACAAAACGCCGATCGTGGTCATCGGCAATGAGCACATCGAGACGCCAGAATTCGAAATCCAGCGCGTGCGCTCGGGCGATGTGGATGAAAGTTCGCGTCCCAGCTATTTGCGGGTGCACAAACCTGCATCGGCGGACGCCGAGAAAGCGCTTGCTGGCGGCGGCACGGAAACGCCCGCCGAACAACCGGCGGTCAGCCGTATTCAACCGCAGACCCCGGCGCCCATCAAAGAAGATGTGGTTGCCGTCGCCGCCGCACCCGCACCCGCGCCGCTCACCAGCGTGGCGCCGGCCAAGGGTTGGTTTACCAAAATGCTGGGCTGGTTTGGTGGTCAGAGCGCGCCGCCGCCGGCAGCTCCGGTTGTTACGCCGCCGACCGCTTCCGGTACCGACAGGAATGCCAACGGCGGCCGTGGCCATCGGCAAGACCGCGATCGTCGGCCAGATCGTCGTCCGGATCGGCCAGAACGGACCGATCGGTCCGAGCAGCGTCAGGATCGCAGCGAGCGTCCGGAGCGACTGGCAAATACGCCACCTCCGGCCAGCAACCCTGATCGCCGACCCGACGGTGGCCCGCAGCGTCTGCGTGACAACAACAAACCCAAACCTGAGCAACAAAAGCCCAAGCCATTCGTGGCGCCACTACCGGTAGCGTTGCCGGTGGCGCCGGCTCCGACGCCAATCGCAACTCCCCCGGCGCAAACCACGCAAGCGGGCCGCGACTCGCAGGCTAAGCGCCCTGAGCGCCCTGAGCGCCCTGAGCGCCCTGAGCGCCCCGAGCGCCCCGAGCGCCCCGCGCGTCAGCGCCACGAGCAAAATCGCCAGGAACCGGTAAAACCGAGCCCCGACGAAATCGTCGTGCTGGTGAGCGCCGTGCCTACGGACGATGTTGCCCCGCCCGTCAATGAGATAGTGGCTAGCGATATCCCAGTGGTGGTCGCGGAAGCGGCGCCGAGTGCAGCGGCTGACGGCAGCATCCCGGCAGCCAATGCGGAAGGTCCGGCTCGTAAGCGTCGTCGCCGTGGCGGTCGCCGCCGACGGGGTGGTCGACGCGAAGACAGCGCGGCGAACGCCGATGGTACGCCAGCCACCGCCGACGCCCAGGGCGACTGGGAAGCGGAAGGCGATGACGACGAGGAGCCAACGGCCGCCGACAGTTTGGATACTGCGCCGGTTGAATCAGCGTCGAGCGAGCCCGTTGAAGCTGCAACGAAGCCGTCATTGGCGATCAAGCGGGTGAATTTCGCCGTGTTGCCAGCCATCGTGGAAGCCAGCCTGCCCGACCTTGCCGTTGTCATCAGCGACACGGTCATTGAAGTGCAAGCCGCACCGCACAGAGACCTGGACAGCGCGAGCGCGCTGCTCGAAACGCCCGCCGAGCCTGCAGAGCCAGCGCTGACGGCTATTGGGACGCCTGCGCAAACGCCTGAACCGGCTTCGTCCCTGCCACGTTCGGGCGATTTGTTTGCCCAGGCTTCAGAGCGGGTCGCCGCCGCATTTGCAACCCCTTTAGTCGGTGTGACAACACCCGTCGTGGAGGTTGTCGAAGTGCCGGTAGCAGTGGTTCAAGTACCTGTCGCTGTCGTCGAAGTGCCTGTCGCTGTCGTCGAAGTGCCGCTAGCGGTTGTTGAAGAACCTGCGGCCATAGTCGAGGCGCCTGTCGCTGTGGTCGAAGTGCTGGTAGCTGTGATCGAAGCGCCTGTATCAGTTGTCCAAGCAGCGGTTGTCGAACTTGGCGAAACAGCGCTTGTAGAACGCGTCGAAGCCGCAAGCACGGAGCCCGCCGGCGCGCCAGTTGCTGAATCAACCAGCAGCGAGATCGAAAAAGCAGAAGATGAGGCCATGGCCAGCTCAGCGCGGGAAGACCGCAAGGTCGACAGCGCACACATCTAAAGAGTCGCGAAGGTGTACCTTGGGAGCGCACAGCAGGTGCGCTCCCAAGTGGTTCACATTTCGGTCAGTAGACCATTGCGCACCAGCAACAACGTCAGTTCGGCCTCGTTACGCACCGACAATTTGGCGTAGGTCCGCGTTTTGTAGGTATGCACGGTCTTTTCGCTGATGTGCAAACGGTCGCCGATATCCACCGGGCGGTCACCGCGCCCCAACATCAATGCCACTTCGAATTCACGCGGCGTCAAGCTGTCCAGGGGCGATGCATTGCCACTGGCATTGGCGAGCGCCATGCGCTGCGCGATGACTTCCGCGACGTAGCGACCACCGCGCTCAATACTGCGAATCGCGCGGATCATTTCGTCGGCGCTGCAATCCTTGGTCAGAAAAGCGCTGGCGCCAACGCCCAACAGCATTTTGGGCAACGGTCCATCACCATGCATGGTGACGATCGCAATGCGCACTTTGGAGCCGCTTTTGACCAAACGCTGCGTCACTTCGATGCCACTCATGCCCGGCATGCTGACATCTAACAATATGACATCCGGCTTGAGCTCACGCGCGATGCGCAGCGCGTCTTCACCCGTGCCACCTTCGGCCACCACTTCGATATCACCAAAGCTCGCCAACATGAAACGAAAGGCCGCTCGCACGAGCGCGTGATCGTCGACCAAAGCAACCCGAATTGTCATGAAAGGTCCCGACTGGAGGAGTCAGGGGAGTGTGCACAAGCAGCGCCTCGATTTGAAGTGCTCGCACACGTTTACGCCGTCAAACCTGAGCACGTTGCCGCCATTGCAACGCCGTTTGCCCCCAAAGATCGCAGGGCTCTGCGTCATAGGGTGCGGGCATCTGTCCAGGCCCAAGCAGACTGGATCCCAGCTTTTTGGCTAGCAACTGCGACGGCAGGTTGTTGGGATCAATGCAATGAATCACCTTATCCCAATCCAACACATTGAAGGCGTAGTCGATCGCTGCGGTCGCCGCTTCGATGCCGTAGCCCTTCCCCTGCGCATCGGGATGCAAGCCCCAACCCACCTCCCTTCCCGGCCAGCCATCTGGCTGCCAAGGACCTACCCGGCCTACCCATCGACCACCGCGGTCAATCACCGAAAATGCCGAAATGCCGGTCAAAGTCCAGGCACCCACCGCCACCATCAGACTGCGCCATGCCATCGTGCGCGGCTGCACACCGCCGATGTAGCGCGTCGCCACCGGATCAGCCATAAATTCCGCCCAACGATCCAGATCGTCAAGCGTGGGCACCCGCAAGATTAAGCGTTCGGTTTCGATCATCCTGGAGGCCTCAGTTGGACGGGGTAGAGTGTGCGGGTTATGGGTGTGCAGGCATAAGCGCAATGAGGCGGGTGAAAGCCGGCAAGCTTGCGCGGCATGCCGCGCGCCGGCTTGAACGGCTGGCGGCTGCGCCGCCAGACCGGGTAAGTTGTTCCATTCCAACGAGTTGCAACGCAGCCAGAACCGTGCAATCTGCCCCGTAGTGTACTCACACTATAGGTGAACTGATCAAAGTGCTGAAAAGTCGCAAAAAAAATCATCGCGTTATGAGTGAGGGGAAGCGGTCAACTGAGGTTTCTAGGTCAAAACTGGCAAGCAACGCTGCTGCCGGTATTCCAAGTGCCCGGCAGGGTGATGAGGGCGCTGGTTGGGCTGCTGGCAGGCCAAGCTGGACGCACCAGCAAGCAGTTCCGTGGACGCAGCGGCCAACTTGAACTACCCTAAGCAGCGGACTTGGCCCATGGACTAAGTCCACATCCACATGGCTCAGCGGTCCGTCCACATGATGATCAACGTACACCAAGCGAAAACGAACTTTTCCAAGTTGCTTGAGGAAGCGCATCTGGGCAAGGAAATCATTCTGGCCAAAGCCGGAAAACCCTACGCGCGCTTGATGCCACTGGCTCAGGTTGACGACAGCCGCAGGCCAGGCCGCGTGCCGGAGATTGATGATTCTGGATTCTTTGACGCGCTGCCGGACGTTGAGCTTGCCGCTTGGAACGGCGAATGAGGCTGCTGCTCGATACGCACGCGCTGTTGTGGTAGTGCGCGAATGACCAGAGGCTTTCTGCTGAAGCGCGCAGAGTTATTGCGCTCAGTGCGAACGAAGTGCTGGTCAGCGCCGCCAGCGCCTGGGAAATCGCGACCAAAGCGCGGATTGGCAAACTGGCGGGCGTAGAACGACTGCTGTCGAACTTCGACGAACTGATGGACGCCGATCGATTTGTGCGCTTGCCAATAACCCATCGCCATGCGTTGCTGGCCGGTCGTTTCGAGGTTGAACATCGCGATCCCTTTGATCGCATGCTCGCGTCCCAGGCAATGCTCGAAAACGCGACCCTCATCAGCAATGATCCCGCATTGGGCGCATTTGGCGTGGCGACGCTCTGGTGATCGCCCGGCGTGCTCCAATCGATGTCTCCGCAATCACGCAAACTTTTCGGATCAGAATAGACTCATCCCCAGGTCATTGAGTTCAGCGACGCACAGACCGAGCTGCGGCACCTGCTGACCCACGACGCACAACTGGCTCGCTAGCAGCCTGTCGGACTTTCAGCGTTTATGCGCGAAACCACAGGCCGCCATACAAGCCGCTCCCGCAGGGTTTTGGCCCAAAGTGCCTGCTTGCGCTACCATGTAAGGGGTCGATGTAAGCAATCAGAGCAAAACGTATGAGCGTAACCGTCTCATCCAAGGGCCAGGTCACTCTGCCGGCAGACATCCGCAGGCGACTCGGTATCACCGCCGGCACCCAGCTTGAATTTATCGTTCGTGACGATGAGCACAAAGTGGTTGCTCTGGACGCCGACTATGCGCAATTGCAAGGTAGCTAATCGCCGGCTCAAATGGCAATGCGGATTGCGAAAAACCGGCGGCCACGGCAATGTAGGTTACCGTATTTCGCGCCCCATATACCCATATGAAAACCACGATTGAATTGCCA
>CAZLSB010000156.1:0-9867 GCA_964561825.1 uncultured Xanthomonas sp. | reverse complement strand
TTTGCTTGAGCCGTGGCCCGATTTGGCGGTTGGGGCGGGGCGGGTTGGCGCTGCAGCTCTGCTGACCTTCAAACAGGCTAGTGCAGGGCATACGCGCACAGTGCAGATTCTTGATCCGCGAATTGCGCCGGCGCGCTTCGACCTGTTGATCGCGCCTGCGCATGATCAATTGCTGGGGTCCAATGTGATCGCCATCGAGGGCTCGTTGAATGCTATCGATGCCGCTTGGTTGGCGCGCGAACGTTTGGCGCACGTGCCACTGCGGCGTCTAGCTGGTCCGCGCACCGTGGTTTTGGTGGGTGGGCGGCACCGCAGTGTGGGGTTGGGTGATGCCAGTTTCGCCTATCTGGCGGCCGTTCTAGCGAACTGGCGCAAACGCGACGGCGGCAGTGTTTTGCTGCTCGGATCGCGTCGTACGCCGCTTGCTTGGCAAAAGCGCCTGCGCGCGCAACTACCGGATGTCGAACTGCGCTGGTTTGGACCGCAAGATGGCGAAAACCCCTATCGCGGCGCCTTGGCGTGGGGCGATCGATTTATCGTCAGTGCCGATTCGGTGAATATGCAAAGTGAGGCATTGGCGACCGCTCGTCCCGTCTACAGCTGGTGCGATGGTGTGCCGAGCGGCAAGCTTGGGCGCTTTCACCGCGCGCTGGTGGAATCGGGCCGGCTGCGGCCACTCGGTGCAACTGCGGCCACCTGGGACTATCCACCGTTGCGCGAACTGGCGCGCATCGCGCCGCAATTGCGTGCGCGTTTAGATTTGTAGTCATCCATGGCAGAAATCATCCACGCGCCAGAATCCGATCAAGCGCGACGCGGGCTGCAGCAAACGAAAAATGCGCTTCAATGTTGGCCAGCCCGTTGTCCGACAGTCGTAGCCATAGCGTGGGATCCTGGTACAGGCGGATCACCGCATCGGCGAACTCATCGGCGTGTTCGGCAACCAAGGCTTCGCTGCCGGCTTCGATTTCCATGCCTTCCACGGCGATCGGCGTGGCCACCACCGGCTGGCCAAAGGCCATGCTTTGGTTGACTTTGCCCTTCACGCCAGCGCCGTAGCGCAGCGGGGCAACGGAAATTCGGCAGCCATCCAGGAAGCGTTCGATGTTTTCGACAAAACCGTGCACTTCGATGCCATTGCCCGCCAGCGCCTCCACGTCGGCGGTGATTTTGCTGCCGACGATATGGAAACGTAGATCGGGCAAGGCTTGGTGAATGCGCGGCCAGATGGCGGCGGCGAACCATTGCACCGCGTCGACGTTGGGCGTGTGCTGGAAACCGCCGACAAACCAGATGTCTTTGCGGGCGGCAAAATCGGCACGCCGTCCGGCCACTTCGTGAATATTCGACAGCACTTCGACACGCTGGCCGGGCGCTTCGCTGGCCAGCAGCTGTTGTTCGACCGGGCTGACCACCAGCGTGACATCACAGCGCTCGATCAAATCCAACTCAGCGATGCGCGTGGCGTGGGCTTGCCGGGCCAGTGCTTCGCTGCCGGACAGCGCTGCGGCGCGTTGTTCACGTAAATAGTGCAGATCGACGGTGTCGAACAACAACAGCGCTTGCGGCGCGTGCTCGCGCACCAGCTCCACATAGGGCGCCGCGACATAGTGGCGGCTCAACATCACCGCATCAAACTGGCTACCGCGTTCGCGGAAAAAACTGATCGGATCGGATAACCACGGGTGGAACTGCACTTCCACGCCCAGCGCGCGCAAATCGTCGCTATAGCGCCCGAAATACGCGCGGTTGTCGGCGAAAAACGTGCATTGCCAGCCCAAGCTGCGCAATACGCGAATCAAATTGATATAGCGCACCGAGCCGGAATCTTGATCCGGCGTCGGCGTGGTTGCGTCGATCAACAAAATTCGGCCACGCGCCCGATGCGTGGCGGCGCGCCATATCCCGCCGTGATCGGTGGGCTCTGGTTGTAGCAGCAACTCGCTTTGCCAGCGATCCAGGAACTTAGTTTGGTTGACCACCTGATAGCGCTTGATGCCGCTAGTGAGATCGGTGCCGCTGCTGATGCCTTCGAAATGCACAACTCGCGAGGCCGGTTGATACATCACTCGCAAACCGGCGGCGCGCACTTTGAAGGCCATATCGGTGTCTTCGTAATAGGCCGGTTTGTATAGACTGTCGAAACCGCCAAAACGCTCAAACAGGCTCTTTTCGATCAAAATCGCCGCGCCCGAGCAATAATCTGCCTCGCGCGGATAATCGTAGCGCGGGTCGTCCGGGTGATCGAAACGGCCAAAATTCCAACCCGAACCGTCTTTGAAGACAATGCCACCGGCTTCTTGCAAGCGGCCATCCGGGTAGATGAGTTTCGAGCCGACCAGACCTACGCGGTCAAATTCTTGGTAGGTGCGCAGTAAGGGTTCTAGCCAACCGTTCTGTACTGCGGTGTCATTATTCAGGAAAAACAGATACTTGCCGCGCGCAAGCGCGGCGCCGGCGTTACATGCGCCGATGAATCCCAGGTTTTGCGGGTTTTTGTGGAAACGCACGCCGTCGATGCGCGGTACCGCGCTGGCGGTGTCGTCGCTGCTGCCGTCATCAACGACAATCACTTCGAAGCTGACGCTGCCAGCGGTTTCGGCCAGCGCCTTCAGGCAATTCCAAGTGTGGTGCAATTGGTTGTACACCGGCACGATGATCGACACCACCGGCGTGTCGCTGCTCGGCAGCACAAAGCCCTGATATTCCGCCGCTGGAACGGGTGCTTGGGTGAGCACCGGTGCCGCAATGCTCTGCGGTGAACTGCGAAACTCCTGCCGGATGCGCGCCACGGTGCCGCCAAATCCACGCCGCGCAACGCTGCCGCGCACGCGGCGCAGCAATCCGAAAAAGCGCGCAGTGCGAAAACGCAAGGATGCGCGCAGCCGTTTTACGAAATTGGCGACGGCGCGTAAGGGCGCAGTCAAGCGCCAACTGCTGCTGCTGAGAATTTCGGCGCGTTGCGCGCTCAAGCGCTCAATCTCGGCGCGCATCGTCTGGCGTTCGCGTTCCAGCGTCGAAACTTGCACTTGCAGATCGGCACCGGTTAGGTTCAGTCGCACATTTTCTGCATGTAGCTCATCAATCCTTGACATCAACTGCTGCTGCATATGCTTGGCTTCTTCCATGCTTTTTTCGAGATCTGCGCGAAGTGCAGATACGCTATTTTCGAAGTGAATGCGCTGCTCTTGCGATTCTGCCACGCTCTGCCTGAGGTCCTGATCAAGCTGCTGCGCCCACCGGGTGCTCTCAGTCAGTTCGCGGTCCAGGCGCTGCGCCCATTGCGCGCGTGCTGCCAGTTCGGTTTCTTGTTCAACCCGTTGGGCGGCGGCGCTTTGTAACTGCGCCTCGTTGTCGCGTACTTGTTGCTGTAAATCGTGCGCCCAGCGGGTGCGATCGGCCAATTGGGCGTCTTGCTCAAGCAGGTGGCTTTCGTGGTCTTGCATTTGTTGCTGCAGGTCGAGCGCCCATTGGGTGCGTTGTGCGAGCAGCGCATCCAACTCAAAGGCCCAGGTGGTGCGGCGGCTAAGCTCAGCATCGCGCTCACTCAACTGCGCCTGCGCCGCGCTCAGTTGTTTTTCCTGGTCCTCGATTTGCTGATTCAGTTGCCGCGCCCAAGCGGTGCGCTCGCGCAGTTGTTGATCCAGTTCCGTGGCCCACAGTGCGCGACGCGCCAGTTCTTGGTCTTGTTCGCCCAGGCGCTGCGCGGCCTGCGCGAGCTGTTTTTCGTAAGCGCCGATCTGCGTCTGCAGATTTAATGCCCAGCTGGTGCGTTCGGCCAAACGCTGATCCAGATCAAGCGCCCAGCTGGCGCGTCGCTCCAGTTCGTCGGTAAGTTCCTGAAGGTGCGCGGATTCCAGCTGCGATTCCAAGTCTTGCAATTGCTGGCGCAGATTGCTCGCCCACGCCGTGCGTTCGTTGAGCTGCTCTTGCAGTTCAAGTCCCCAGTCGGCACGTTTGGCGAGTTCCAACTCCTGTTCGCGCAGCCGCTTCGTGGCGCTGGCGAGTCGCATTTCCGTGTCGCTCAGCGTATCTGCCAGCAGCGCGCGCGCCAGATCGCTGGGCCCCGCCTGGGTGACCGCATACCGTAGTGGTGGGCGATCGCCGCTGGGCAGCAGTGGCATGTACTCATTGCGCATCGGTGTCAGCGAGCGCGGCGTTCTGCGCTGCAGTTCTTTTTGAATGCGCTGCAAGGGCCGGCGATCGCTTTGCAAAGCGGCGATCTGCGCCACGATGGCCGCCGCGTTGGCGTCCACCAAAAGGCCGCTGAGGCCATGTTCAATGCGCTCCGCAAACGCACCCATGCGGGTCGCGATCGGCGCGATGGCCAAACGCCAGAGTTCGCTCAGCGTGTAAGAAAAGGTCTCCGATACCGTCACTGGCAACAAAGCGGCGTGCGGTTGCAGGCGGCCGAGGATGCTCGGCAAGTCGGCATAGGCGTAATCGAGCTGGATATGCACGCCAGCGACGCCAAACAGCGCTTCCGCTGCTTTGCCAGCGCCGATCAGATACAGATCGCAATAGGGGCTCAGTTGTGGGGTCAACTGGCGCAATAAATCCAAACCCTTGGCCCCGTTAATCCGACCCAACACCAGTATTCGCAGCTTGTCCTTGCGGCCGATAGCAGCGCGCGTGTAAGCCGCGCTTGGCCAACCGGCGGTGCCATGGGCGATGCAACGTTGTGGCAATGCGGCTAGCGCTGGGGCGATTTTGTTCAGATTGCGCAGCGCCGACTGACTGGGCGCGACCAATTGCGCCTGCGCGGACAACAACAGCGTGATGCAGCTAGCGCGCATCGTTGTCCACCAGGCCGGATCGTGTTCAGCGAATGGCCCGCCTTTGCCTAGTAGTAGGTCGGCGCTGAGTTCTTCGGCATCAAAGCGTGCGTCAGGCGCGCCAAAATCGCGATGCAAATTGGGCCACAGCGGAAAATAGTCGTGCACCATCCAGCGCAGCGGCAAAGCGCAGCGCAAGGCGTCGAGCGCGTGGCCAATCAGCGAAGACACCCAAATCTGTTCAACCGCAAAATCAGCGATCAGCTGCTGCAAGGCTTGCGCATAAACGGGGTGACTATCGCAAATCGCGCCGATCGCCGGTGTCATCAGCCAGCGGCGCAGCGCTGGCCCACCGTTGGCCATCGCCAGTTCCAGGAACTCACCATGCTGCTTGCGGCTGGGATTACCCATCGCACGCAGCAGCAAATGGTGATGTGCGGTGTCGACGTTGGCCAGATCGCGCACGAAGCGTTCGGCGCCGCCGCCCCAGCCGTGCAAGATGTGCAACACGACCGGCCGAGCATCGCGCGCGGCCGTCGACCATCGCGCGGCCGGTTGCGGCCCGCTCAGGGCCAAAGCGCGCCGCAGCGCGGCCAATGGGTGCGCCGGCGCGCGTTCGCGGCGATCGGCCGGCGTAATCAGGCCACGCATCGCCAAGTCAGGCGCGTGCACATAAACGTGATCCAACACGGCCAATGGCGCGTGGGGATTCGCGTTCGCACCGAGCACCCACAGCGGCGGATCGCTGGCAGCGACGTCAAATAGCGCCCGCAATCCCAATGCGTGACTAGCCGCATCAATCGAGGCCGCGTCAAACGCGCCCAAATCGCCATCCGCTAACGCTGCGGTCAAGGCCACATCGGTATTGCTCATCGGCGCGACTGGTCCGGCGGCCAGCAAGGCTGCCTTGATCAGTCTTTCGATCGCATCGTCGGCCAGCCACACATGGGCGTGTCTAACCCGTAACAGCAACTGGCCCGGAAACTCGGCGCGTAGCTGCAACAATTCGGCACGCCAATCGGCGTTTTGCGGGCGCTGTTCTACCCGCGCGGCAGCGCCGCAAGTCGCCAAAACCGCATCACTGCAGCTGCCAGTCGGTAGCAAGACCAGCAAAGCTGGGCGCGATAGCGCAAGAACGTGCGTGTCGGACATCCAATCCAATCGAGTGGCGACGCCGTGAACCGCATAAGGCGGCTGGCTGTTCGTGGGCGGCGGAGTATCGGTCAGTGGCTCGCGTGGCGAAAGTGCTGCAAGCAGCCCAGCGCCTGCCCGCCATTCGCCCGCTGCCGTGGTGGGCGCTTCCGACTATGCTCGCGGCCATGCGAATCTGGTTTTGGCGAATCTTCTGGTTGTCCTTAGGCTTCGTGCTCGGCGCGCTGGGCCCGAGTGTCATTTATTTGAATCGGCTGATCGACGCGCGCTTCGATTTAGGCAAACAAGCGGTCGCCAGCCGTGTCTATGCGCGGCCTTTGCTGCTGGCGCCGGGCATGCGGCTCAGCGCGGATATGTTGTTGATCGAACTGGCCGAAGCGCGTTATCGCAGCGATGTGAGCGCCAGTTCGCCGGGCAGTTATCGGCGCGACGGCCAGCGTTTTGAAATTCACACCCGCGAATTTGCGTTTGGCGATGGTTTGGAGCGCAGCGAGCGCATCGAAGTGGCCTTTGATGGCGGCAAAATCAGCCGTTTAAGCCGCTTGGCTGATCGTAAAGCGCTGCAACGTAAGCGTTTGGACCCCGCGCGCATCGGCACCATTCAGCCAGCCGACGATATTGAACGCCTGCCCATGCCGATTTCCCAAATGCCGGTGTTATTGGTGTCCGGCATTCAATCGGTAGAAGACCGTAACTTCAAAGACCATCCCGGTATTGATCTTTGGGGCATTACCCGCGCGATGTGGGCCAATGTGAAAGCGCGGCGCTGGGTGCAAGGCGGCTCCACGATTACCCAACAATTGGTTAAAAACACGCTGTTGACGAACGCGCGCGACGTGCGCCGTAAGCTGCGTGAGATGGCTTTGGCGCTGATGATCGATGCACGCTTTGAAAAACGCGTTATTTTGGAGTCTTATCTTAATCGCGCCTATATCGGCCAAAATGGTGCATTGGCGGTACACGGTTTCGGCGCCGGAGCGGAGTTTTATTTTGGCCGACCGCTGGATTCGCTAGATCCAGCCGAAATTGCGCTGCTAATTGGTTTGGTGAAAGGGCCGTCTTTTTACGATCCGCGCCGCAATCCGCAGCGTGCGATCATCCGGCGCCGCGTGGTGCTCGGCCAAATGCTGGAAACCGAGCTAATCAGTAAGGCGCAATACGAAAACGCGCTGAAAGCGCCGTTGGCGGTGGTGCCACGGCCACCGGCGCGGCTGCGTTACCCGGCATTTATCGAGTTGGTCAAAGCGCAGATTCGCCGCGATTACGACGAGTCGCGATTGCAGAGCGAAGGATTATCGATCCTGACCACCCTAGATCCAGGCGCTCAGGCTTTGGCCGAAGCGGCGGTTACGACGAGTTTATCGACGATCGACAAAAACAAAGAAGTCGAAGTGGCGCTGGTGCTGACCCGCGCCAAGGATGGCGAGGTGTTGGCGTTAATTGGCGCGCGTGATCCGCGCTCCTTTGGATTTAATCGCGCGATGACCGCGCGGCGACCGGTCGGTTCCTTGCTCAAACCCTTCGTTTACCTGCTGGCGCTGTCCAAGCCTGATCGGTACAGCTTGGCCAGCCTGATTTCCGATGAGCCGATCGCGCTGAAATTGAGTACCGGCAAAACTTGGTCGCCGAAAAATTACGATCGCAAATCGCACGGCATTGTACCGTTGGTGGATGCGCTGGCGCGTTCCTACAACTTGGCCACCGCGCGGGTGGGCATTGATGTGGGTGTCAAAGCGCTGGCGAATTTGATCCACAGTCTGGGTGTGCCGGTGCCCAAAGATCCACAGCCGTCGATGATTTTAGGGTCGATCGATTTGAGTCCAATCGAAGTCACTCAGCTTTATCAGCTCCTCGCCAATGGCGGCCAGCCAGTGCCGGTCGTGGCGGTGCGCGCGGTGCTCGATGATACGGGCCGCGCGCTCACGCGATTCGCGCGACCGCCGGCCAATGCCGCCGGCGCCGATGTGGTCAAACTGGTCACTGTGGCGCTCAACGAAACCACGCTGTCTGGCACCGCCAGCAGCCTCACCAAAGGCGCCGGAGTGCGTTTGGATTCGGCCGGCAAAACCGGCACCTCCGACGATATGCGCGATAGTTGGTACGCCGGTTACACCGGCGAACACTTGGCCGTGGTGTGGTTGGGCCGCGACGACAACGGACCAACCAAACTCAGTGGTGCGACCGGCGCGCTGAAAGTGTGGACCGCGTTGTTTCGAAACTTGCCTAGCGCGGATTTGCGTTTGGAATTTAGCAACGCCATCAAATGGATGGCTTTTGACACCGGCGATGATTGTCAACGGATTCGCTGGTACCCGGTTTTGGCGCCCTATGAACCAAACAACACACGATCTTGCATGGACAAGTTGACCATGCCGTGAGTGGCATCAATCGCCAACTCGCGTACGGGCGGGTTTCAAAGCCGCCCTGGCGTATCGCAATGCTTCCCCAGCGCCGTCAAGCCCAGTAGCCTAGAAGCTTCCCAGACGCCACGTAAAACTATGACCATCCAACCCGGCTTGATTCCTGTTGCACGTGGCGCCCGCGACTTGTCGGTGTTGTGCAAATACGCCAATCGGCATGGTTTGATCGCCGGTGCCACCGGTACCGGCAAGAGCGTATCGCTGATGCATCTGGCCGAAGGTTTTTCCAGGCAGGGTGTGCCCGTGTTTTTAGCCGATGTCAAAGGCGATCTGGCGGGTTTGTCGCAAGCTGCGGTGATCAGCGATAAATTACGTAATCGATTAAAATTATTGGGTATCGAAAACACGTGGCAGGCCGGCGCCAATCCGGTGGTGTTTTGGGATATTTACGGCAAAAATGGTCACCCCTTGCGCACGACGGTGAGCGAAATGGGGCCGCTGTTATTGGCACGCCTACTGGAATTGAACGAAGTTCAGTCCGGCGTGTTAAACGTGGTATTTCGAGTAGCCGATCAAGAAGGCCTGCTGCTCATTGATCTGGCCGACTTGCGCGCCATGCTCAATTATGTGTCGGAGAATGCCAAATCGATCTCGGCGGAGTTGGGTTTGGTGTCGTCAACCTCGGTGGCGGCGGTGCAGCGCGCATTATTGGGCTTGGAAGATGCTGGCGCGCGCGAGTTTTTTGGCGAACCGGCTTTTGAATTACCAGATTTTTTTGGTATCGATCCTAGCGGTCGCGGTGTGATCAACATCATGAGCGCCGAACAGTTGGTTTTGAAGCCAAAACTGTATTCGAGTTTCTTATTGTGGCTGTTGTCGGAATTATTCGAACAATTGCCTGAGGTCGGCGATTTGGATAAGCCGAAGTTAGTGTTTTTCTTCGACGAAGCACATTTGTTATTCGATGACGCACCGGCATCGTTAGTCCAACGTATTGAACAAGTGGTGCGTCTGATTCGCTCCAAAGGTGTGGGCATTTATTTCTGCAGTCAAAATCCAGATGACGTGCCCGGTGATATTTTGGGTCAATTGGGGCATCGCGTTCAGCACGCGCTGCGCGCGTTTACGCCGCGTGATCAAAAAGCGGTGAAAACCGCGGCCGAGACCTTTGTCGCTAATCCGAGTTTGGATGTAGTCAAAGCCATCACCGAGTTAGGCGTCGGCGAGGCCTTGGTCTCGTTTCTGGAGGAAGGTGGTCGCCCAGCGATGGTCGAACGCGCGTGGATATTGACACCCGGCTGCCGAATTGGCGCGATTACTCCAGAAGAACGCTTGGCGGTGCGCGCCAATGGCCCGATCGGCGGCAAATACGATCAGTCGATCGATCGCGATTCGGCTTATGAAGAGCTCAAACGCCGCGCCGAGCCACAGCCTGCCCCAGAGCCGGCGCAGGAGGGAGGTTGGACCTTGAACTGGCCGTGGGGCAAGCCAGCAACGTCGCCCGCGCCATCCCCGCGCCCGTCCGCACCGCGCTCTTCCGCACCGGCTCCACGGCCACGCGCGCCCGCCGCGCGCCCGCC
>CAZLSB010000155.1:0-9871 GCA_964561825.1 uncultured Xanthomonas sp. | reverse complement strand
CTAAGTGATCCGCTGCGGCGGCTGTGGGAGGCGACGCGTGATCAGGATCCCAAACGCGTACAGCTCCCGCAGATGCGCCAACTGCTGGATGAGTCGCTGAGCGCCGCGCTCGTAGCTCCAAACGTCGTCGATTTCCAGCTGCTGATGACTGTCGCTGAGCGGATGAGTCGCAGCGGCGCTGATCTCGGCGCTTATGTCCTTGGAGCTGAGGGCGGGGCTTCCGTGTGGCGCCTCGCCGCCTGTGATCTCGGCGCCGATTGCGGCCCGCAATCGCCGGCGATGTATCTGGCCTGCCTACACGAACTGCTTTGCGGTTACCCCTCGTTCGAACAAGCCATGATCGATGCCTACTGGCCGCAGGGCAGTATCGAGCAGTTTCAGGCTGGCCGTGAGCAATTGGTGGCGCGCTTGCGTGCCGGCGGCCAGGGCGTTTTTGATCCAATACGGCCCGGCAGTGGATGAACTGCTTAACCCTAGCAGCCTGTCGGACTTTCGGCGTGAGATGCGTTTTGTGGCTGAACGGATGGATGCAAGGCGCTACTCGCAGCCAATGGCTCTTCCATTGGCAAGGGTCGCAACGCCGCAGACGCCGTTGCGACGCTCAACCCGAAGGGCCGGAAGCGCTTTTGGCGCACTGCGGAGCAGAAATATGAATAAAATGCAATAAAACTACCGGAATATTCGTCACCGCTGTGCGCCAAAAGCGCTTCCCGCGCACTCGCGATGAAAGTCCGACAGGCTGCTAGGTTAATCGAGTCAGGTAGTCAGTTGTTGATTCGTCGTCGGCAACCTACCGCTCGGGCGGCGAACCGGTCTAAGCGGCCTCGACTTCCCATCGCGAGCGTATGCTGCCATCCCCCGACGATTGAGCGCGCCTGAGATGAACGAGCAGCCTTCAAGCTTGCCGGCCGAATCCATAGTCGGCGCTCCATGCGCCGATAGGGTGGCGGCAGATGTGCAGCGTGCGCTGGCCGAAGACATCGCTGGCGGCGATGTGAGCGCCGCCTTGATTGATGTGGACGCCGTAGGCCACGCGGATGTGTGGTCACGCGAAACCCTGGTGTTGGCCGGCCGCGACTGGTTTGATGCCTGTTTCCGCAGCTTAGACGCCCATTGCAAGATCGAATGGAATTACCAGGACGGTGATTCCATCGCAGCGGATCGGCAAATCTGCACGATTCACGCCAATGCACGTGCCTTGCTGAGTGCCGAGCGTAGCGCTTTGAATTTCCTGCAAACCTTGTCAGGCACGGCGACCACCACGGCGAGTTTTGTTGCACAAACCGCGGGCTCCAAAACACGCCTATTGGATACGCGCAAAACTTTGCCTGGTTTGCGTTACGCACAAAAGTACGCGGTGCGCGTGGGCGGCGCGAGCAATCATCGGATGGGCTTGTTTGATGCCGTTTTGATCAAGGAAAACCACATCCTGGCCGCTGGTGGGATCGTGCCCGCTATCCAACGCGCTCGCCAGTTATGGCCGCATCTGCTGATCGAAATTGAGGTCGAAAATCTGCTTGAGTATCGCGAGGCTTTGGCGGCGCATCCCGATCGTATTATGCTGGACGAACTTTCTCATGCCGATATGCGCACCGCAGTCGCCGAGCGGCCGCAAGGCATCGAACTCGAAGTGTCCGGCAGCGTCAACCGCGAAAGTTTGGCGGCCCTTTGTGCGCTGGGCGTCGATTTTGTTTCGATCGGGGCGCTAACCAAACATCTACGGGCGATCGACTTGTCATTGCGCTGGCGCAAGGCCAGCGCATGACCCTTGGGCCGGGTGCGAATCTGGCCCGCCCGAGCGGGGAAGCTCAGAACGCGCCCATTAACTTAGCCACCAGCGCGCCCAAAACAAGCGTAGCGACTACCACGATTGACCACATCATCGCGGTTTTATTGCCGCCGGCTGCGGGGCGGTTGGCGGCGGTAGCAACGGGCGCTTCGACGCGCGGCGTTCCTTGACCCATCTCTTGGCCGGGTGCGAGCAACAAGAAGCGGATGGTATCTAGCCGTAACTCGTCGCCTGCCTTCATGATTTGGCGGGTGACGCGGCGATCATTCACATAGGTGCCGTTCGAAGAGCCTAAGTCTTCGACCATAACGCCTTCCGGCGTAACACGAAGTTCGGCATGGCGGCGGGAAACCTCTTCCGACGGGATCGACACCTCACATTCACTTTGCCGGCCAATAACCACCGTGCCCTGCACCGGGTAGATCTTGCCAAAGGTGACCCCAGAAACGCCGCGCAGAACAAAGCGGGGTAGGGCGATACGCACTTTGGTTCGACCATCATCGGGGACTTCATCAGCCCGCGGACGGCTTGCTGGCGTGCTGCTGGCTTTCTCGACCGCCACCGCGCGCGCGCGCACGCCAGCAAAGGTCACCAAGTCGCCTGGTTTAATTTCACTAGTGGTGGTGATCGTCTTGCCGTTGACCGTCACGGCATTGCTGGGATGCAGCACGGTAATCTTTGCCGCCGCTCCGCTCACCTCAAACTCTGCATGGCGCGGCGCAATCCCTGGCGCTAACAGCACCACCTGGGCTTCGGCTGCGCTGCCCAGCAATGCGCGTCCGGCATCCAGTTCGACTGGTGCATGCTCTCCGTTAGGAAAAAGAAGCTTCATTTGTCCCCCAAATTAGACCTAATCGCGCGCTCGCAAATGTTCATTGCTGCGCGTTACTTGGCAGCGCGAGATCGCGTGCCACTCTAAACCCGATTGTATTTGTCAACCAAGTACGCTTGGCTGCTCGACGCGAGACTACCGCAGCCTCGTCGTTATCACTGTGCCAAGCGCTACCCATGATCATCCGTTCGCCGCAATTGCCGTTGCGGGCGAGCTGATCGGCCTTGCGTCCAGCATGGGCGTCATTGGCGCAATCGGCGACCCATTCCCGAACATTACCCTCAATATCATAGAGCCCGCCTGCTGTGGCCTCAAACTTTCCAACCGGCGCGGTCATTGCAAAGCCGTCGTCACAACTCAAGGCACCGTTGCCACCTTCGGCCTTCTTGTAGCTTTGATCGGCGCGATTGCCACTGACACATGGTTTACTCTTCACTTGACTTGCCAAGTATTGCCATTCGGCCTCGGACAACAGGCGATAGTTTTGCCCGGTATTTTGCGACAGCCATTTTGCGTAAGCGCTGGCATCGTCGAAACTGACGCAAACCACAGGATGGTCGCTACCCTGATCAAATCCCGGTTTGCGCCAATTTCGGTCCCGTGATTTGGAGAAAAATCCGCCTTCTCGATTACTGCAGCCTTCGCGCGCCACGCTGTGTTTGGCCGATTCCACAAAACGGCTGAACTCAGCAACAGTGACTTCCCGCAAAGCCACCGCAAAATTGACCGCGATTGGCACGCGCAAGTCGCCGCCACGCCGGGCGCCGCTCAACATGACCGATCCACCACCGACGATCAACAGATTCGGTCCGTTGGCATCTTTGAAACGATAACCAGGTTTGCCGATCGTGGTGGACTCGCGCAGCCACTTTTTCATTTCCTGGTCATTTGGCTCCAGCGCCAGGACGGCGTCGATAGCGACTTTTGCATCGTCTCCGCGCCATTGTTCCATCGCGGTGCGAGCCGATTCACGCAGTTTGTTGAGGCGCTGGTTCCAGCGCTCGTCAATACGCGCTTTTAGCGCCGGCGTATCAAGGCCCGGCGTCGCGGAGACCTGTTTGGCGCGGTCCAAGCGATCTTTACCTTCGGCAATCCGGCCGGCATTGAGGTCGGCATCGCTCAGCGTCAAATAGGCATCGACTACCGATGATAAGCCTGCTTTAGCCGACTCATTCTTAGGATCCAAGGTCAGCACACGCGCAAAAAACAGCGTGGCATTGGCTTCCTGGGGCAGTTGCAAACGTTGCATACGCAGCAGAGCCTGTCCAAGTTCCAAAAACACCGCGATACGTTGTTGCGGTGTGGCCACGGTGAACTCAGCTGCCGCAGGCGCTGCCACTAAGGGATCGCCTTCTGCTGGCAGCGATCCGTCAGCGGGCAGATCAATCCCGTCTGTCCCATCCGTCGGCAGATCTGTTGGTGGCAACAGCACATCCTGCGGATCGTCAGTAGTGGCGATCAGGCTAGGCACCAACGGAGCAGTGGAGACGGGTGTCGTCACCGCTGCAACAACGGGTGGCGGAACGCCGCCGGGCCGTTTCCACAGGCCATAGGCAACGGCCGCCAGCCCGCACACCAAAACCACGACCAACGCCAGCCGCGCCCACGGGATCTGGCCGGGTGCTGGCGGTCCAACTTGGCGCGCCAGATTTTCAATCAGCGTGGTCGTACTATTTTTCTGCTGAATATCGCTCTTTGGCAGCGCCAGGATTGCGGTTGAGCCAAGCTTGACCGCCTGAATGCCCACGATGAAATCGTCGGCCGTGGCGAATCGGTCTGCCGGGTCTTTGGCCAGCGCCTTATCGAGAAACGCTTGCCAGTGTTGCAGGTCTGGCGCCACGCGCGGGATGGGTTCGAATACGTGGGCGTAGGCGACCGCGAAACCATCTGGCCCCTGAAACGGCGGCCGACCGGTGAGCGCTTCAAAACATAAGGCCCCAAGACTATACAAATCCGAGCGCGCGTCGATTTCGCCACCACGCGCTTGTTCTGGACTCATATAGTTGCTGGTGCCAATGCTGACACCGGTGCTGGTAATGCGCGAAGTACCACTCAACGCGCGTGCGATGCCAAAATCGGTCAGGATCGGGGTATCGGTGCTATCGAACATGACGTTGCCCGGCGTCACATCGCGGTGCACCACGCCTTGCGAATGCGCAAAACCGAGTGCCTTGGCGATTCCCGCCAGCACCCGAACCACTTCCGATTGCTCTACTCCTTTGCGCATACGGTGCGCAAAATCACCGCCCGGCAGGTATTGCATCGAAAAATAATGCATGTGGTCGGTAGTCACACCGACTTCATAGACCGCCACGATATGCGGATGCGTTAATGACGCAATCGTGCGTGCTTCGCGCAAAAAACGCTTCGAAAAGCTGGCATCTGCGGCGAGCGCCGGCGCCATCACTTTCAGCGCGACACGACGCTCTAACGACGATTGGATCGCCAGATAGACGCGCGCCATGCCGCCGACGCCGAGTTCGCGCTCAATTGCGTAGCCTGGTATAGATATTGGCCCCACGTAGAGGTCATTTCCGCTCATGTTAGAACGACGCATTGTAGCCAAACACGGGCCGCAGAACCCGTCCTGCGTGCAACTACTGCAAGGCGATGCGATGATCGCGCGCCCCAAACGTGTACTTTCCTTGAAATGAGCAGCGCAGCGACCCTCATAGGCATGTTGCTAGTCGCCAGCACCGTGCTGGTTTGGCTGTCTTTGCGCGGCCTGCATGAACGCGCACTCGGGATTGCGGTGAGCAGTTGTCGTGACGCTGGGCTGCAATTACTCGATTCGACGGTCGCTTTGCAGCAACTACGTTGGGCGCGCGAGGACGGCCAGTTTGGCTGGCGTTTGGATTACAACTTTGACGTGAGCGCGGATGGACAACAGCGTCGCATCGGCCGCATTCGTTTCCATCGCGGCGCGCTGTTATGGGTGGAAGTCCCACGCGACCAGGACCAACACGAGCTTTGGGTGGCGCCTCGCAAAAGCGAGTGACCTGCAGGCTTCAGGCCCGTAGGGGCTAAATGTGGGTAGAAAAGGGGCACCAAGAAAACGGCGTCCCGTGGGGATGCGCGCAGTGGGCGATCCATCTGAACGAAAGGCCCGTGAGCCGCCACGCGCGGAACTCCCTAGGCCAGCAATTCCTGCCGTTTGCCAAACTCATGAACGGCGTTCACCAGCACGGTCATTTGTTCCGGATTAACGTCCGGCGTGATGCCGTGGCCCAAGTTGAAAATGTGTCCAGGCCCGCTGCCGTAATCGCGTAACAACAGATCGACTTGCAAACGCAGGCTCTCCGGTGCCGCGTACATGGCGGCTGGATCAAGGTTGCCCTGCAGCGCAACCCGACCGCCGGTGCGGGCGCGCGCTTCGCTCAGCGACACGGTCCAATCGATGCCGAGCGCATCGGCACCGGTCTGCGCGAGCGCTTCCAGGTGACCGTTGGCGCCGCGGCTGAAAATGATGATGGGCACCTGTTCTGGGCCGCGGTCAATGCTTTGCGCCAGTTGGCGAAGGTTAGGCAGCGAAAACTCACGATAATCGCCGGGTGCCAAAACGCCGCCCCAGGAGTCGAATAACATGACGGCTTGAGCGCCAGCGCGAATTTGCGCTTCTAAATAGAGTTTGACCGATTGAGTAAGCACATCAAGTAATTGATGTAATGCCTGCGGGTGATCCCACATTAGGCCTTTGATGTGCGCAAAACGCTCGGTCGGCCCACCTTCAACCATATAACAGGCCAAAGTCCAAGGACTGCCGGCAAACCCGATCAGTGGCACGCGATTGTTAAGCTCGCGCCGAATTAAGCGCACCGCATCGGGAACATAACGCAATTCTACCTCCGGATCAGGAACGCCAAGCGCCGCGATGGATTCCAGCGTGCGCAATGGACGCGCAAAGCGCGGACCTTCGCCTTCGATAAATTCCAAGCCCAGACCCATTGCATCAGGAATGGTCAGGATGTCCGAAAATAGTATGGCGGCGTCTAACTCGAATCGATTGATCGGCTGCAGAGTAACCTCACAGGCCATTTCCGGAGAGCGGCACAGATTCATAAAACTGCCCGCGCGTTGGCGGCTAGCGCGGTATTCGGGCAAATAACGCCCTGCTTGGCGCATCACCCAGATTGGCGTGGTGTCGACTGGTAGTCGACGTAATGCACGCAAAAAGCGGTTGTGACGACCACAGTCGTTAAGGCTCATCGGTGACTCCAAATGGGATGCGTGCAAAATGAAAGCTGGGACGGGAAAACGGCTCCCAAATGCCAATCAAGGCGAACTGGCGCGCATTTCCGCTTGTAAGGGTGCCAATCGGCGCGGCCAAAAACTGCCGTTCAAACCGGCGGCGGCGCTGCGTGCGCGCTGCAAATCAGGGAAATCACGCCACAGCAATAACCACCAAGCCTCGTCTGCGCGACGTACACGGATAGTGTAGGTGTCGGCGGCCGCCAAACCCAAGTTCAACACAAGCTCTGCAAAGCCGCTGGAACTGCGTGCCGCGGCCAATTGCACCGTGAATGCGCTCCCCGGCAGAGCCAAAAAATCAGCTGTGGACCGCGAGGTGTTTGATTCAGCGGCAACCCCTTGCGGCGCACTGCTAGGTGCTTTGGGCGCAATCACAGTTGGGGACGCAACCGGTTCCGGCTTGACCAGCGGTCGCTCCACATCTGCTGGCGCGGCTGGTGGCAGCGCCGCAGTAGGTTGCTGTGCCGCTGGCGGGCTGACCGGGCGTTCTGCTGCTTTTGCAATGGGCTCGACGATCGGTTCGCTCGCTGGAGCGGCTGGTGCTTTGGCGCGTGGCGGTGCCGTAATTGCCGGGGAAGCCGGTGGGCGGTAACTGTCGGTGACGCCAGTCTCCGGGTACACGCGGGATGGGTCGACCAAGTAGGGTGGTGGTGTGGATTTGCTCGCGCTGCGCGCGCGGGGCAGGGCGCGGGGTGCGGGCGCGTTGGCACCTTTGCCACAATCCCAACCATTACCGTCCGCTTGAGGCACGCAAATGATGCGCTCGTCAGCGGCACCGCTTAGCGAAATGCTCAGCAGCAAGGCGGACAATGCGCTACTCATAGTAGTTGCGCCCGCTGCCCGGTTCCTCCGCGCCTTGACTGAACATGACTAGAAATCCTCTTTTCAGTTGCTGGTCGCGTGCCTTCACCAGCGCGGCTTGGGCGGCCTCAAGATCGAGGAATTGTTCCCGC
Source organism: uncultured Xanthomonas sp. (assembly GCA_964561825.1). Classification (GTDB taxonomy): domain Bacteria; phylum Pseudomonadota; class Gammaproteobacteria; order Xanthomonadales; family SZUA-5; genus JADKFD01. The sequence continues at coordinate 2,049 of CAZLSB010000155.1, read as the reverse complement.
TTCAGACTGCCGCGTGCGCCTTGTTGTCCGGTTTCCCGAATCAAAGACCAGCCACCGAGCAAATCCTGCTGCAGGATCAACTGGAAGTACTTTTGCGGCTCAGTCGAGCCAGGATTGGATTGCATGAATATACGCATGGGCAGCAGTCTAGCCGAAGCGACGGGCGTGGTCGCCGTTGTTCAGTTTGACGGGTTTATTGGATAGCAATGTTGGCGCCACGTGCAAGTCGGCCTCACCGGTGGGTTTCAAACCGGCCCTTATCCAAAACGCCGAAGGCTATCCAAAATGGCGCCCGGCGCTACATTATCGACGATTTCCGCGCGGCCAATACCTTTCCACAGAATTAATCGCAATCGGTCACTGAGCGTTTTTTTATCCAGCCGCATCAACTGCACGATGCGTTCTGGGTCGGCGTGGTGTGGGCGCGCGTGCGGAAGTCCCAAGCTGCTGAGCAACAATTGCAAACGATCACAATCGCTCTGCTCTGCCATTCCTAAGGCACAGCTGAGCTGCGCTGCCATCCGCATGCCAATCGCGACTGCTTCGCCGTGCAAAACTTCAGTGTAATTGCCGATGGTTTCCAGCGCATGGCCAAAGGTGTGGCCAAAGTTTAACAAGGCGCGTTCGCCGGTTTCGCGCTCATCACGCACCACCACGCCGGCTTTGTGCGCGCAGGAACGCCAGACGGCTTCGACGATGGCGTCTTCGTCGCGTTCGACCAGCGCTTGTGCTTGCGCTTCCAACCACGCGAAAAAACCGGCATCGCCGATTGCACCGTACTTGATGACTTCGGCTAGGCCGGCGCGGTATTCACGATCCGGCAAGGTGCGCAGCGTGCAGATGTCGGCCAAAACCAAACGCGGCTGCCAAAAAGCGCCGATTAGGTTTTTGCCCTGTGGCAGATTTACGCCGGTTTTGCCGCCAACGGAGGAATCGACCATTGCCAGCAGCGTGGTCGGTAGTTGCACAAAATCGATCCCGCGCATCCAGCAAGACGCGGCAAAACCGCCCAAATCGCCAATTACACCGCCGCCCAGTGCAATCAAGCAGGCATTACGTTGTGCGCCTAGTTCGGCCAGTGCTTGCCAAACGCGATTGGCCGATTCGAGGGTCTTGTAGCGCTCGCCGTCCGGCAAAAACAAGCTGCGCCACTGCAAACCCGCCAACGCCGTTTCCACACGCGCAGCGTACAGCGGCGCGATCGTCGTATTGCTCAGTAACAAGGCTTGTCGCCCGCCGATCGCCGCGCGCAGCGCTTCTGGATCGTCCAATAATCCTTGGCCAATACGAATCGGATAGGTACGTTCGCCTAAGCTTACGATCAACTCATGTGCGCTCTGCACTTCACTCTCCGGTAGTACCACGCGCGGTCCAATGGGTCTTCAACGCGACAAGCGCGCGTCGCGCCGTGGCGGAAGGCCCGCCGCGATCAGCTGTAACCGTGAGATCGGCGAGCTCGCGGTAGAGCGGATTTCGTAGCTGTGCCAATTCGTTAAGCCGAGCAACTCGATCCGGCGCTCGCAACAAGGGGCGCGATTGATCACGCGACAATCGTTCCAACTGCAGTTCAACAGGCGCCTCCAGATACAAAACGAATCCCCGAGTGCGCAAAATTTCGCGATTTTTCGAAGCCAGGATGCTGCCACCACCGGTGGCTAACACCACGCCGTCGAGACTGCAGGACTCTGCAAGCGCGGCGCTCTCGCGCTCCCGAAAGCCAAGCTCACCGTGCAGCTCAAATAGCAACGGGATGCTGACACCCGCTTGAGCTTCGATGACCTGATCTAAGTCAACAAAACGCAGATTTAGCGCACGCGCCAGCCGTTTGCCAACGGTACTCTTGCCGGCGCCCATCGGGCCAATCAAGTAGAGATTGTTTGCATGATTCATGAACCGGATGTTACCCGGCCGGCGGGTCGTTTGCTTTTTGTTGAGCGGAGCTTGCTTCGCTGCTCTCGCACTAGTGTGCGAGCCAAACTGAGGTGACAACTTTGAACCTAGCAGCCTGTCGGACTTTCATCGCGAGTGCGCCGGAAGCGCTTTTGGCGC
>CAZLSB010000154.1:0-9877 GCA_964561825.1 uncultured Xanthomonas sp. | reverse complement strand
GCGCACTCACCCAAATGGTGAACGAGTCAATCTGCTGAAATGTCACAAGAATCATCGAGCTTCACCACTTCAAAGCGGTCAACTGAGGTTTCTAAGTTAAATTAAGGCCCGATCGACCAGCCGCACTTCGTCGTCAACTACCGTCACCGCAACACGCGTTAACGATTCGCCGCGGCACGGTCCGCCGATGCAATAGCCCGTTTCTGGCACAAAGGATGCGCCATGCGCGGCGCAAACCAATTGGCCATGGGCATAGAGGAATCGTCCCGGCGCCCAATTCAATGGCCGGCCGGTGTGTGGGCAACTGTTCAAGTAGGCGTGAACATTGCCTGCGGAACTCAGCACCACCAAACTGCTGCCGTCGTCTGCACCCGGCAGAGCGCACTCGATCGCCTGTCCGTTAGCCAATTCTTGTAATCCGCACAATCGCTCGTTCACTGGGCTTCACCTCGGCTTAAAGCGTTTTGTTGCATGCTAGCGACATCTGCGAAATGGAGCGCTATCTTGAATCGCCTTTTGCTGTCGGGACCGGTGCCTTGGAGTCAGCGCATTATGGCGCTGCTGGTCTGGCTGATTGGTCTGGCGCTAGCCGCCGCACTGCTGGTCTTTGGCTTCTTTGTCGGCGCTGCTTTGCTCGGCATCGGGGCCATTGTGGCGTTGATTGCGTGGGTGCGATTGCGCTTTGGCAAACCCATTTTCCCGGCAAGATTCAGTCGGGTTCAGCAACCGCCGCCATCGACGCGCCAGCGAGAAACGATAGTCGATGCCGAATACGTGGTGATCCGCCGCGACGAGTAGAGCAGCGGTGCCGCTTTTCGTGGGTCTGGGCTTCTCCAAACGCTCCTGCCTTGGCTTTTCCGCGTTCTGGAAGGGTGGAGCAACCACGGCGAGCGACCGCAACAGCGTGCGGACAAGCCCAAACCCGCCAGCGCGCTTTTGCTGTTCAATGACTTACTCAATTTTGACGAGAGCAAAAGCAGCTGAGCAAAGCCCCGCTCTCACCCACAACCCACAACCGCTCAAAACACCCAGCTCACCATCGCCACCGACAGCAGCGCGAAGATCAGGGTTAGCGGCACGCCGATGCGGAGAAAATCGCGAGTCCGGTAGCCGCCTGGGCCGCTGATCAGTGAGTTGACTGAATTGCTGGCGGTAATGAAGTTATTCGATGCGCCGAAGGCGGCGATCAACGCAAACTCCAGCGTGCTGGCATTGGCGGCCAGCGCCAAGTTGATTGCGATGGGCACCATCAACACGGTGGCGCCAATCTGTGAAATGGCCATAGCCACCAACGAGGTCAGGATAGCCAACGCGATTTGCACTAACCAAATGGGCCAGTTGTGCACGTAAGCGAACACTTGCTGCGATAGCCACGCCGCCGTGCCGGTGTTATCCACCGCCCCGCCCAGCGGAATCAAACAGGCGAGCAGAAAAATGGTCTTCCAGCTGATCGCTTTATAGGCTTCGTCCATGCTGATGACGCCGGTCAGCAACATGCCGGCCACTCCGGCTAATAGCGCGACCGGCAGCGGGAAATGCCCGAGTATCGTGAGCAGAAAACCCATCGCAAAAAAACTGACCGCGTACCAGAGTTTCTGTGGCCGCTGTTCTTCCTGCGGGTAATCGGTGACCACCACAAAATCCTTCTCGTGCGCGTGTTCGGATAATTCCGGCCACCCACTGTGAAACACCAAGCAATCACCCTGCCTGATTTCGACGCGGCGAATGTCCTCACGAAACACTTCTTCGCCACGGGTCAAAGCCAGCGGACTGATGCCGTAGCGCTTACGCAAACGCAAATCGCCGACCGTTTTATTTACAAAACGGGAACCGGGCGGAATAACTGCTTCAGAAATCCCCGAACGCGCCGGATTGAACGCGTCTTCCAATTGCCGTAACTGCGGCGCCTGACTGAGCCCGTGCGTGCGCGCAAAGGCTTCCACGGCGGCGCGAGGCCCCAGGGCGCCGATGACGGTGCTCTGCATCAACAACTGATCGCCGGACGGCGCAACGCGCACGCCTTGGTTGTCCTTAATGGCGAGGATTAACGGTGCCGCTGGCATCGTTTCGACCGCTTGAATGCTCTGGCCAATCAAAGAACTGGCAGCGTCCACGGTCAATTCGAACACCTCGCCACGTATGCCATACACCTGTTCGAAATAGCTTTCCATGGTGCCCGGCGTGACCGGAATGCGATCGTCCTGATCGATTAAAATTCGGTTGGCATAGAGGCGAAAGTAGGCGATGCCGGCGATAAAAAGCGCCAGCCCAACAGGTAACACCGCAAATAAGGGCAGTATGCGAAAGGTCTGCGCGCCAGACGGCAAGTTGCGATTGGCGGCTTGCAACAAATCATTGAGCAGAATCATCGGCGAGTTGCCGACCATGCTCATGGTTCCACCCAGCACCACGCAAAAACCCATCGGCATCAGTAGGTGCGACAACGGATAACCGGTGCGCGCGGCGATACGACTGGCAACCGGCAGGAACAAGGCGACCACTGCCGGATTTTGCATAAACATGCTAACCGTGCCGGCAACCAGCGATAGCGCGATCAACAAACGTTTTTCGTCGCCCTGCGAGAGCCGCAGAACCACACTCGCCGCGTGCCCCATCACGCCAGTGCGATCTAAGCCGGCGGCCAACACCATCACCGCCATGATCGACATCACCGCATTGGACGCGAATCCGTCAAACAATCGGTCGACCGGCACTAACTGCGTCAACCCGAGGATGACCAGGATCAGCAGCGCCGCGACATCGGCAGAAACCCATTCGCGCACGAAGAGGATCACCGTGAGGCCCAAAATGGCCAACACCAAGCCGATATCGAAGGACAGCGTCAGCGCCGCATCCATCTCGCTCGCAACATCCTTGGGAAGCTCAGCTAGAGATTAAAAGAATGTTAAGCCCGATGGCAGCCCAATTGTGTGCGTTGTTGCGGTTTGTTCAGGGGTGAGCAGGCGCAGCATGGCCGGCATTGCTTGAACCTAAGCCGGACGAGCCGGAACCAAACACACAAAAAGTCTTCGCATGATTTGTCAAGACTGAACCGGATAGTGACTAGTGCGCTTCCAAACAGGCAAATAGCAGATCCAATACGCCGTCCAAACCGTCGTCTTGATGGGCGCGTGCGCCGGCGATATGCAGGCTTTTCAGTGGCCGGGTGCGCAACCACAGCCGTACGGCGGCGCTATCCAAATTGCCCGGATGCAAATGCAACCACGGTTTGCGGTAGCGCTCGCACCATTGCCGCGCCAATAGCGCGCGGCCAAACAGCGGCCCGGCTGGCGTAATCAGCACACTGGCATCGGCAAATCGGGCGTTCCATTTCAGCGCCTGAGATGGGTGCGTAGTCGGCGTTGCCAAAAAACTCTCACCCGGATTGCGGGTGCGGCTGGGCACAAACCCGGCGTGCGCCAAGCCGCGCGCCTGCGCCAACTGCAACGCGCGCGCTTCCACTCCGTCGGTTTGCGCGCCAATGATCGTCGGCCCTGCGCCATTGCTAGCCAAAGTCAGCGTGGCGCGGCGCTTCTTGCGACGCGCTTTGGACGAAGGTTTACGTGTACTGGGGGTTCGGCTCATGCCTGGATCATCGCGAAAATCGCCGCGCACCGCCATGCGCTTGATTCACCAATGCGTCCTGTTCACTTCACCGGCGGACTTTCTTTAGCCACGCAATAGATCCCGTACAAGGCCGCCAAGACGGTGCTCACCGCGGCGCTGGCCACGCGGTAGTAGATGGTTTGCGACTCGCGGCGGGTAGCGACCAAGCCGTCCTCACGCAATACCGCCAAGTGTTGCGACAAGGCCGACTGGCTTAACTCCAGGTCCGCATTCAACTGGCCGACCGAGCGTTCACCTTCCAACAGATGACACAAAACCAGCAGCCGATGCTCATTGGCCAGTGCTTTTAGCAGGCGAGCGGCGTCGCCAGCGTTGGCGCGCATTTGCTGTAAGTCCAACGGGTGCATGGGTGATTGCATGGATATTGGCGCAATGTCTAATTTAGTTTTATATGATATACAACAATCTGCACACGCGCGCGCTGCACAAGCTTTTTAGCCGAGGAACGGAGAGGAATCATGGTGAAGATCATCGTTGTTGGGGCCGGTATCGGCGGCATGAGTGCAGCCTACGAATTACGTAGTGTGCTTGGCAATGGGCATCAGATCACCGTAGTCGGCGAAGGGTCACGCTTTGGCTTCAATCCATCCAATCCGTGGCTAGCGGTGGGCTGGCGCACGCCGGCGCAGATCCAAATCGAAGTGCAACCGTACTTGGCTAAAAAGCAAATTGAGTTTGTTGCGGATGCCGCAGCGGTCATTGATGCAGCTGGCAAACAACTCACTACAGGCACTGGTCGAGTGCTCGATTTCGACTACTTGGTGATTTGCACCGGACCGCGCTTAGCATTTGAAGAGATTCCGGGATTCGGTCCCATCGACGGCCATACCCACTCGATTTGTACGGTCGAGCATGCTGAGAGCACATGGCGGAGTTATCAGGAATTTCTGCAGAATCCCGGGCCAATTATCGTCGGCGCGGTCGCAGGAGCCAGTTGTTTTGGACCGGCCTATGAGTTCGCGATGATCCTTGACGCGGACTTGCGCAAACGTAAACTGCGCGATCGCGTGCCCATCACCTATGTGACCAGCGAGCCGTATGTTGGCCACATGGGCTTGGGTGGTGTAGGTGATTCCAAGGGTTTGCTGGAGGGTGAGTTTCGCCAGCGGCACATCAAGTGGCTTAGCAACTGCAAGGTTCGTGAGGTTTCGACCGACAAGCTGGTTGCTGTTGAACACAATGATGACGGCGAAGTAATACGCGAGCATGAGTTGCCGTTCAAGTTCGCGATGCTGATGCCGGCCTTCACCGGTGTCGCCGCAGTGGCCGCCGTAGAAGGATTGTGCAACCCGCGTGGCTTTACTTTGATCGACGAATACCAGCGCAATCCAAAATTCCCGTACATCTATTCAGCCGGCGTGTGTGTCGCAATCGCGCCGGTGGAAAAAACCGCAGTCCCGGTCGGCACACCAAAAACGGGATTCATGATTGAGTCGATGGTTAGCGCGCTGGTTCAAAACATCAAGTCCGCGATCGACGGGATGCCGCCAACCGCAAAAGCGACTTGGAACGCGATCTGTCTGGCTGATATGGGTGATACCGGTGCCGCCTTTGTGGCGCTCCCGCAGATCCCGCCGCGCAACGTGACCTGGGCAAAGGTCGGCAAGTGGGTGCATTTTGCCAAGGTGGCTTACGAGAAGTACTTCATTGCCAAGATGAAGAGCGGCAACACCGAGCCGATCTATGAAAAGTACATTCTCAAGGCGCTTGGAATCGACAAGTTGAAGTAGCACTTTCGGCGGTTGACAATATATTAGGATACGCTATATTAGGTATACCGCACATAGGGGTACTAGCATGAACATTGATCGCGTGGTATTTGCCTTTGCTGGTCTGGTGGTTTTGCTAAGTCTGCTGCTTGGCCACTTTTTTTCACCTTGGTGGTTAGTAGTGACGGCTTTCGTGGGCCTGAATTTGTTGCAAGCTGCCTTCACGGGCTTCTGTCCATTGGCCATCATCCTGAAAAAGGTCGGCATTCCCGCTGGCCAGGCATTCCGCTGACATGAATCTACTCCAGACCACGCTGTTGCTCGCCCTGTTGGGTTTGTTCGGATGCAGTAGCCAGGAGTCGGCCGCGCCGCTGCGCGCGCCGCTGCCGGCGTTGCCGACACTGACCCTGGCGCCGGAAAACGCCGCCCGCGAGCGCATCTGGGATGGTGTGGTGGAGGCGGTCAACCAGGCGACGCTATCGGCGCAAACCGCCGGTCGAGTGGTCGAATTGCCCTTTGATGTGGACGATTACGTGACAGCGGGTGCGGTGGTCGTGCGTTTTACCGATGTGGAACAACAATCGGCCAGTCGTCAGGCGCAGGCGCAGGTGCTCGCGGCGCAGGCCGTGGCACGCGAGGCGGAAGCGGAGTACACGCGCATTGCCGATGTCTACCAGCGCAAATTGGTTGCCAAAGCGCAGTTGGACCAAAGCACCGCGCGCCGTGATGCGGCGCGCGCGGCTTTGGAAGCGGCCAAGGCGGGCGTGCGCGGTGCCGTTGAACAAGTCGATTACACGGTGATCCGTGCGCCCTTCACCGGCATTGTGACGGCAAGGCACGTGCAACTGGGCGAATCGGTGCGGCCTGGACAAGCGCTGATTTCGGGTTTGTCCTTGGGTCAATTGCGGATTGCGGTGGAGGTGCCACAAAGCGATATCGTCGCCATTCGTGAGCGAAAAAAGGCCAGCGTACTGCTCGGCGAGGACGGCGTTAAGCGCATTGATGCCACCTCTGTCACGGTGTTTCCGTATGCCGATGCGCAATCACACACCTTCAAGATCCGCGTCGAACTGCCGGTTGAGGAAACCGGTTTGCATCCCGGCATGACCGTCAAAGTGGCCTTTGCTGTCGGCGAAACGCAACGCCTGTTGTTGCCGGTGAGCGCATTGGTGCGGCGCAGTGAAGTGAGCGCCGTCTATGTGCGCAGCGCCGAGCAGCTGAGCCTGCGACAGTTGCGTTTGGGCCATCGCTTTGGCGATCGGATCGAAGTGTTGGCCGGCTTGCGTGCTGGCGAAGAAATCGTGCTCGATCCGCTCGCCGCTTCTGCCGCGCTGGTGGCCAGCCGCGCATCAACTCGCCATGAATGAGCCCAAACTAGGTTTTTCCGGCCGCATCGCGCGCGCCTTTCAAGCCAATCCACTGACGCCGATTTTGGCGCTGGCTGGTTTGTTGTTGGGCATCGCCGCGACTTTGATCACCCCACGCGAGGAAGAACCGCAGATTGAAGTGACCTTTGCCAATGTTTTTGTGCCCTTCCCCGGCGCTGACGTGGCGGACGTTGAAAATCTGGTGGCTTACCCGCTGGAGCAAAAACTGGCGGAAATCGAGGGCGTTAAACACGTTTATTCGATCAGTCAGCCCGGCATGGCGGCGATTACCGTCGAATTTATTGTTGGCGAGCCGCGCCGCGAGGCGATCGTTCGTCTGTACAACCAAGTTTATTCGAACCAAGACTGGATACCGGCCGGTCTGGGCGTAGGCCAGCCGCTGATCAAGCCGATGGGCATTGATGATGTGCCGGTGATGAGCCTAACGCTGTGGAGCGAGGATCCGGCGCGCGGCGCGACTGAATTGGCACAAGTGGCGCATACCTTAGAAGCCGAACTCAAGCGCGTACCTGGCACGCGCGCGGTGTTCACCATTGGCGCACCACAGCGCGCGGCATTGGTGGAGTTAGACGCCGCGCGGCTGGCCGCGTATGGCTTGACCGCCGCCGACTTAGCAGGCGCGCTGGCCGCCGCCAACCAGGTGGCGTTGGCCGGCAATCGGGTGGCGGGCAATCGTCAAATACCGCTGACCGCCGGCAGTTTTCTGCGCGATGCCAGCGACGTTGCGGAACTGGTGATCGGCCTGAAAAACGGTCAACCGGTGTATTTGTCCGATGTCGCTAGCGTGCGCAGCGGCGGCGATTTGCCCGATCGTTATGTGTGGCACAGCGCCAAGACGGGCGGGCCGGCCGGCATGACGCCGGCGGTGACCATCGCGATAGCCAAAAAACCCGGCAGCAACGCGGCAGACATCACGCGCGCCGTGGCAAAACGCATTGAAGCGCTGCGCGGCACCGTGATCCCAGCGGGTGTTGAGGTCGCCGTCACCCGCGACTACGGCCAAAGCGCCACCGACAAAGCGACGCAACTGATCAAGAAATTGGTTTTTGCGACCTTGAGCGTGGTGTTGCTGGTGTTGTTTGCGCTCGGCCGGCGCGAGGCGATCGTGGTCGGTTCGGCGGTGGTATTAACGCTGGCACTGACCTTGGCGGCGTCCTATTTCATGGGATTTACGATCAATCGGGTGAGTCTATTCGCGTTGATTTTCTCGATCGGCATTTTGGTCGATGACGCCATTGTCGTGGTCGAGAACATTCATCGCCACATGGCGCTGGGCGGCAAATCGCTGATCGAGGCCATCCCGCCGGCGGTCGACGAGGTCGGTGGACCGACCATCCTGGCCACCTTTGCCGTCATCGCCGCGTTATTGCCGATGGCCTTTGTCAGCGGTTTGATGGGCCCCTACATGCGGCCGATTCCGATCAACGCCAGCGTCGGCATGCTGTTTTCGCTGGCCATCGCGCTGACCGTGACCCCGTGGTTATCGTTGAAGCTGCTCAAACATCACGCCGCGCCGCCGCGCGAGGGGCTGGTTAATGGCGTCGGTGGAGTGCACGGCTTCTTCAACCGCATCATGCGGCCGTTTCTGGAAGGCGCCCAGGCTGGGCGACGGCGCTTCATGCTGTTTGTGGCGATGTTATTGCTGGTGGCCGGCTCGGCGAGTTTGGCCGTGGTGCAACTGGTCGTGCTGAAGATGCTGCCCTTTGATAACAAGTCGGAATTCCAGGTGGTGCTGGATATGCCGGAAGGCAGCACGCTGGAGTCGACCAATCAGGTGTTAAGCGAATTGAGCGTCGAGGTGGGCAAGCTGCCGGAAGTCGCCAGCGTGCAGGGTTATGCCGGCACGTCGGCGCCGGTCAATTTCAATGGTTTGGTGCGCCAGTACTACCTGCGCGCCGGTGCGACGGTGGGTGATCTGCAGGTCAATCTGGTCGACAAACACCAGCGCTCGCGCAAGAGTCACGATATCGCGCGCGCCGCGCGGCCGGGTTTGGCGGCGATCGGCGCGCGGTATGGTGCATCGGTGAAGGTGGTCGAGGTGCCACCCGGTCCGCCGGTGATGTCGCCGCTGGTCGCCGAGATCTACGGCCCGGACCCCGAGCGCGGCCGTGCATTGGCGCTGGACTTGGCGCGAACCTTTGCCAAAACGCCGGGCATTGTCGATATCGACACCACCGTCGAAGCGGATACACCGCGCGATATCGTCGTCATCGACCGCCAGCGCGCCGCGCGCTTAGGCATCAGCCAGCAACAAGTAGCCGACGCTTTAGCGATGGGCTTGGGCGGCTTTGACGCCACCTATCTGCGTGATGGCGCGTCTAAATACGCAGTGCCGGTGCGTTTGCGCCTGCCCGCGGGCGATCAGGCCGAACTGGCGCATCTACTCAGCTTGCGGGTGCGCTCCAGCAGCGGCGCACTGGTAGCAATCTCCGAGCTGGTCGAAGTGCGCCCGGCGCGCTGGCAGCCTTCGGTTTATCACAAGGACTTGATGCCAGTGAGCTTTGTATTTGCCGATGAAGCCGGCGCGCTAGATAGCCCCTTGTACGGCATGTTTGCGATGGTCCGTGGTATCGCCGAACAAGGCATCGCCGGCACCCAGGTGGAGCAGTACTACTTCAACGTACCCAAGGAGGCGAACACCTTCGCGCTGAAATGGGATGGCGAATGGCAAATTACCTTCGAGACCTTTCGCGATATGGGTATCGCCTATTCGGTCGGTCTGATTCTGATTTATCTGCTGGTGCTGGGTCAGTTCCGCAGTTATGTGGTGCCGCTGATCATCATGGCGCCGATTCCGCTGACCGTCATCGGTGTGATGCCCGGCCACGCCTTACTGGGCGCGCAATTTACCGCCACCAGCATGATCGGCATGATCGCGCTGGCCGGGATTATCGTGCGCAATTCGATCCTGCTGGTCGATTTCATCAACCACGCGCTCGCGCAAGGCGCACAACTGGTGGATGCGGTGGTCGAAGCGTGCGCGGTGCGCGCCAAACCGATCGCATTGACCGCAGTCGCCGCGATGTCCGGCGGCGTTTTTATCCTCGACGATCCGATCTTCAACGGTTTAGCGATCTCGTTGATTTTCGGCATTTTGGTTTCAACGGTGCTAACGCTGATCGTCATCCCGGTGTTGTATTACGTGTATTTGCG
>CAZLSB010000153.1:1149-9889 GCA_964561825.1 uncultured Xanthomonas sp. | reverse complement strand
GACCCGAAAAGCGAAAATCAAATAACCAGTTATTTGTCGGACACTACACTAGGTTGCGTGAACACGGCCACCGCGTAGGCGCCGCCGTCGGCCACCGGGGTGGCAAAGGTGAACAGTCCGTTGCCTGAGATCGACAAATTGTCGCCGCCGTTGTTGCTCAGAACCAGCCCGGTGCCCGATAGGCCGGTGGCATTACCGCCCACCGTAAAGGTATTGACGCCAACCTCGTCGGCACCGATATCTGGTGTGGTCACCGAGCGCAGATCCAGATCGAAGTCGGTGGTGACGCCGCCAAAGGGCACGCCGGCATTGCCAGCCGGACTGGTTAGTCCGATATGCAGATCACTGTTGCTGACGAACAAAGGATCGCCGCTGAGTGAGTTGGCGTCGCCGCCGCTAGCGGTGCTGAAACCGGCCAACGTCTGGTTGTTGATGGCGGCGGAACCCAGCCATTGCGTGACGTGCGCAGGGGTGGCGTTTTGGACCAAGTTGTAGTTAGACGCAGTGGCCGACCAGCCTGTGGCGGCAGCATTCGAGTTTGCCATCGCGACATGGAAACCAGTACCACCACTGCGGGTATTGACCAGGATGTTGTTACGCAGCACAACCGTGCCAACGCCATTGCGATTGAATGCAAAACTGTTATTCGCGGTGGTCGCTGTGCCGTGAACGTTGACTGAGTTGAAATAGTAATTGGCGGTCGGACCGGCGGCATTGAGGTCGAGGATGCCGAAGACGGAGCGATCCGACGAGGCGCCGCCCGACACCGAAACCATGTTGTTTATCAGTGTCGCATTGGCCAAGGCCTGCACTTGCACTGCGGTCACGATATCGGCGCGAACACCGACGGTCGGGCTCGACGCGTAGAGGCCGACAATGCGGTTGCGCTCGACCACGGTCCCAACGCCAGTACCAGACAGAATCGTGCCCCAGACGCGATTGTTGAGTGCAGTCACTGCGGCAACGCTGCTATTGCCGATTGTGTCGATCGTATTGCCGCGGATCGTCTGCGCACCGGTGGCCGACACGAACAGCCCGATAATCTGAGAGCTGAACGAGGCAGCCGGCGCACTGCCGTTGGTCAAATTGGTGACCAGATTGTTCAGCACGGTGTGTGAGCCGCCGACGCCTTCAACGGAGATGCCGAAATAGAATCCGCCGGTCGGCGTGGTCGGGCCGGTCGTCATGTTGTTGACGGTGTTGTTGCTGATGTTGGACGCAGTCGTGCTGACCACACGAATTCCCTGAGAATCGCCATTGATCTCAAAACGTTCGTTTGGATCAGCTGAACCGATGAAATTGCCGGCTATGTTGCCGACATTGACCGTGCCGGCCTGTACCCAGACGCCGTAGCTGGCGGTAAAAGCAGTCGACGTCGAGCGAATGTTCTTGACGACATTGCCCTGTACGGAAGTCGCGGACGCGGTCCCTACGGTGAGATTGACGCCGTTGAACAAACCCGAAGTTTCCAGGAAGGCGCCGCCGGCGCCAGCCGCGCCACCGCCGATGCTGTTGCCGGTGACGCTGTGCCCGCTGCCGCCGCCAATGGTAACGCCACTGAGCGCGGTGCTGCGTGCGGCAGTCTGATAGAAGCTGTTGTCAGTGACGAACCAACCATCCCCTGCGCCGGCGGCGACCAGCAACACGCCATTGCCAGTGTAGTTGTAGACCCTGCTCTGCCGCAGGGTATTGGCGGCATTGGGTGCGCCGGTGCTGCCGCTGGAATACACCCCGTTGGCCGGCACACCAGCCGCATCGGAGCGATCGCGAATTTCACAGTCGCGGATGTCGTTGCCAGTGTTACCCAAGGTTCCGGTGCTGGTCGCAAAGAAGATCGTGCCGCTGGTGGCAACGGTGTTAGCACTCTCGACGATGCTCGCGCGGATGGTGTTGAGCGTCGCGTCGTTGGTCAGCAAGAACGCGGGTGCGGCTGCGGTGTTGCGCACGCGTAGGAAGCGTCCGCCGCCGCTGACGCGACCGTCAAAGGTCACGCGATCAGCGCCGTTGAAGCGGATCAGACCGCTGGCCGCGGACCCGCCAATCAGACGCTCAATGGCCGCATCGGAGCGGATCGTCAGGCTGTAGCCGCCGACCCCATTCTCCACGAAGGGGTTTAGCGCCACTGTGCCCGTTTCCGCACCAAGATCGCTGGTCACCGATGCCGTGACGTCTGCGGTCAGTACGCCATTGTTGAGCGCCTCAAACAGACCGCCGGCATTGGTCAGCGAGGTATAAGTCTGCGCAGTACCAACATTGACTGCCACCGGGAAGGGCGCCACGATGCTGTAGGTATTCGGCGGGGCCGGCGGCGTCGTCACTGTATTGACATTAGTCGCAACCAGACCGGTGCCCGGATTCGCGCCTACATTGCCGATCGTGTCCTGGGCGATGACAAAATAGTCAATCACATCCGGGGCGGCGACGCCGCCGACCAGCACATAGTCGATCGTGCAGGTAAACGCCGGGCCAGCGCCGGCGCATTGGGTCGAGAAATAGCTGCCCGCGTTCTTGCGGAAATAGATGCGCGGCGCATTGGCGCCGGAGGCAACGACGGACGGATCGGTAATATTGGCAACCAGTGTGCGATTGCTGGTTTGCGTGGTGCTGGGCAGCGGGGTGTAGGCAATCGTCGGCCCATTGATGTCGAGCACGATGCCGGCGAACTCATCGGCGCCGATGTCCGGTGCTGTGGCATTGCGGGAGTCGCCATCGTAGTCAACGGTAACACCGGCAAAGGGTGCGCCGCCACTTTCCAGTTGGGTGGCCACCGCCGTGTCGATGTGCAGGAAAGTCGAGTTTGCTCCGGTGGTGCTGAGGAACGGCGGATTCTCGGTGACCGAGGCCGAATCGCGGGTAGCGACGCGCGCCTTGTAGGCTGCCAGGGTCTGGTCGGAGTTGCTGCCGTCGTTGAAGATCAGATTGGCCGCAGATGGCGTGCCAGCAAAGAAGTCGTTGTTATTCTAGGCGTTAGCGTAGGTGGTAAGCGTGGCAAGACTGCGGCGATAGGCCACCGTGAGGCCGGTGCCTGTGGCGGTAGACAGATTGACCAAGACATTGTTGTTCAATAGTAGCGTCGGCGTAGTGGATGCGCTGATGGCGCTCGTGCCGAAATTCACACCGCCACTAATGGCTTGCAGGCGCACGGTGTTGTAGGCGGCGTTTACTGTCGTACCGCCGGTGACATTGATACCAACCACGGCATTGATAGCGCTCGCATTGGGGGCGCGCAGATCGCCGACTAGGTTGTTGTACAGATTGCTAGTGGTGCCGGCACTGACAAGTATGCCGGATACCGAACTTGGCGCCGTATTGATGTTTTCAATGTTGTAGACCTTGTTGCGTGTCAAGGTCTGCGCGGTGCCACCGGTCAGCGAAATGCCACTGATAGTGCTGGTCGTCGAGCCAGTGATCGTGTGGACCGTGTTCGAATCGAACAACTGCGTACCAGATGACGACGTAATACCCACAATCGCGGCCGTGCCTGCAGTGCCACTGACCGCTGACACAAGATTGCCGCTAATCGTGCTCGACGGACTGAAGGACACCTCCAGCACCGTAATCGCAGACGTGCCACCAACAATATTACTAAACGTGTTGTTAGTGACGGTCTTGCTCGGGAACGGTGAGACGCCGTCAGCACAACGCCAACCACCAAAAGTCGTAGCGCCAGTCAGCGTGATGTTGGAGAAATTGTTGTTGGTATTGGTTTCGCTGCCGGTGGTGGTGGCACCAAACGCGTCGTAGAGGCGCACTGTGCCGCCCGCGCCGGACTTGGCGAAAGTTCCAACAATCGCGTTGCTGTTGACATTGGTGACCGCGCCCGCCGGGTGGGTGACGCTGTTGTTCATGAACGTTACGTTGCCGGTGGTGTTCACCGACAAATTGGTAAAGGTGTTGTTGTTGATATTGGTGACAAACGTGGCAGCCCCATTGATGATGAACTGGATAGCGCCGGTTCCTGCAACGTTGTGACCAAAATTGTTGAAATCGTTGTTGTTGATGTTCAACGTCGTCGTGGGGCTGACGGTGGTGATCTGGACGATGATACCGTTCATGCCGCCTGCTACGAAACCACTCCGCAACGAAATGTTGTTGTTGTTGATTGAATGGATCAGGGTGCCGGTGGGCGCAGTGCTGAATGTATTAATCAAAATGCCGCTCAAAGTCCCGGCCGTGACGCCGCCGACCGAACTGGCGATCGTGTTGAACGCCACATTGTAATTGCGGGTGTTGCGCACGAGGATGCCGTTGACGGTACCCGACACATTGGCATAGCCGGAGAAGGTGCCGGTGGTGCCGTAGTTGGTGATCGTATTGCCGGTGGCCGGCGTTAGGCCGCCAATATCGGCAACCTCATTGTGGTCCGCCGCCGCGATGGGGCCGATCACCGCAATGCCTATATTGATGTTCGAGATCGTGTTGCCGTAGATCCTGAGGCCACTGTTGCCACCCGCTGTGGTGGTGGCAGTAGCGGACGTGGTGACTGCAGTCGCACTGTGAGTCGAGTTGCTGTAGACGCCAAAGGTATTCTGGTAAGTGCGGTTCAGCGTGATCGTGTTGCCCTGCAGCGTGGCGTTCTGCGCGCCGTCGGTGGTGCTTGCGTAGAGCAGCGCGATTCCCCACTCGGTCATGTTGTTGGTGGCGGCCGCAGTGGTGGTGTTCGCCGCGTTTTCGTTCATCACGCAGCCATTGATGGTGACGAAGTCGGCACCTATCAGCTTGAAGATGGCGTCGTTTAGGGCGCCACTAGTCTGCGGCGTGGGGGCAGTGATCGTGTTGCCATTACAAGTGACAGCGATCGGATTGGTCAGCGTGCCCGTCGCGGTGATCGCATAACCGCCGGTCGGCGCTGTCTGCGGATTGCCAACCACCAAGTTAAGGATAACGCCACCCGCACCCACCCCTTGCGTGTTGACGTCAGTGACGGCCGCGGCTAGCGTGGCGTAGTCGCCGGGAATATTCTTGGTGCCGGAAACCTGAGCACACACTGAGAAGCTGAAGGCCGCCAGGGTAATTCCTAACAGCAGGCGAAACAGGCGCGCGTCGATCATATTTGGTTCTCCGGGGCTTGTCGGCGGAGTCTAGCTTAAGCGCGTGTGAACAATCCGCCATGCATTCGGAAACTTTTCCCGCTCCTCCCGCAACGGTCAGCCAGCTGACGCCAAGCCGCGATGAGACTGCCATCTGCATACGATGAAGACCGCCTAGTTCTGACCGGTGTTTGCTGGCCAGGACAGAGGCCTGCTTGCTCCTCTTCCTTACCCGCGGGCACGCCAATCCCACCCGCCACCAACCTTACGCGTTCACGCCAATGTCTTCCCAAAGAAACGTGGCAGCAACAAACCACCCCTATCAACGCGGTCTTCGATTGCTCGTCTGAGGGTGCCCAACATGCAACAGAAGTCTCTGGTGGCCGCGCTGGCCCGTTCCCTGGCTGGATTTGCCCTGGTGGGGGCGGCGTTCCCGGCGTTGGCCGATGCTGCCGACAAGGCCGCCGCAACCAAGCTGGACTCGGTCACGGTGACCGGCGAGATCGTTTATCGTGATCGTACTGAGGCCACCGCGCCGGTGCTGAGCTACGATCTTTCCTACTTTCAGCGCTTCGAGCCGCTCACCGTCGGCGACATGCTCAAGCGCGTGCCTAGCGTGGCCTTCCTGTCGGACGTGCTGGAGTACGACGGCGTGCGCCTGCGCGGGCTGGATTCGGCCTACACGCAGATCCTGATTAATGGCGAGAAAGTGCCCGGTGCCGGCTTTGACCGCTCCTTCTTCGTCGATCGTATCCCGGCGGAACTGGTCGAACGCATTGAAATCATGCGCTCGGCCTCCGCTGATCGCAGCGGCGACGCGATCGCCGGCACGCTGAACATCGTGCTGCGCGACGGCTACTCGCTGGACGGCGGCTATCTGCGCGCCGGTGGCCTGCATTACGACGACGGCGTCACCCGCGGGCTGGGTGGCGTGGTATGGGGTGGCGCCGTTGGCCCGGGGCGGCTACTGCTGGGCGCCAATGTGCAAGGCCGGCGTAACCCGAAGGACAAATTCAGCCAGCGCTTCGACGCGCCGGGTGGCACGCTGGACAACACCGAGGTGCAGACCGACGTGCGCAGCGGCACTGATTCATCCTTCAGCGGCAGCTTCGTGGTGCCGATAGGCGCCGGCCAACTCGATCTGAACGCCTTTTATGTGCGCACCGACCGCCTGCAGGACGAAGATTCGATTGAGTATCGCAGTGGCATTCAGAACAACGCCAACCTGCTGACCGTTAACGTCAACGACGTCGAGATCGACACGCGCAACTGGTCCTTCGATGGTGGCTTTGTGCACGACGCCTGGGGCGGCGAGAACAAATACCGCATCGGCTACGCTGCCTTCAACGACGAGCAGTTCGAGTTCGAAGACGAGATCGAATACCTGCGCGACAGCAATCCGTTTCCGGAGGATGACCGCTACACCGGTGACCGCGAATTCCGCGACCTGGAAGATCGCGAATTCAGCGCCAAGTTCAGCCATGAACGCGGTACTAGCGACCTCAAGTGGAAGTTCGGCGTCGAATACCAAGCCAAGGACCGCGACGCCTCTATCCTGGCCGACCGCAACCGCATTACGATCCCCAATGCGCCGGCCACGCGACCGACCATCCCTGGCGCCTTCGGCCCGTTCCTGGCACCGCCGGGCGGCGTGGGCAGCATTGAGGAAGATCGCATCGATCCTTTCGTCAAGCTGAGCGGCGAGCGCGGCATCCTAGAATGGGAAGCCGGACTGCGTTATCAGTATACCGACACCACCATCTTGGACGACACCGTGGCTGCCGCAGACCGCAGCGACCAGCGTGACGACGGGCAATTGCTGCCCTCGGCGCACCTGCGCTGGAACTTAAGCGACCTAGATCGGGTCACCGCATCTGTGGCGCGCACTATGCGCCGGCCCGATTTCGACGCCATCACGCCGGCATTGCTGGAAGCCGAACTGGGCGACAACGATCTGCTCGGCAACCCGGAACTTGAGCCGGAGACAGCGTGGGGCTTCGACGTGGGCTACGAGCGGCGCCTGGGCCGTGATGGCGTTTTCGGGGTCAACTTCTTCTACCGCGACATCAGCGATCTAATCGAGGTGGCGAACACCGGCGTCGAGGGCAGCGAAGGTGACGGCACGCTGGTGCTGCAGCCGCGCAACACCGGCGATGGCGAGGTGTGGGGCGTCGAGTTCGATCTGTCCACGCCACTGACGGTCATAGGCCTGGAGAACACCGGCGTCTTCCTCAACTACTCGTGGCTCGACAGCGAGATTGAGGACGTGTTGGGCACGCGCCAGTTCAACAACCAGTCGGACTATGTGGCTAACGTTGGCTTCATTCACGAAATCCCAAGCTGGGGCGCCAGCTTCGGCCTGACTTGGCGCAAGCAGGGCGCGGCGCTCGGACGCATCGTCGGCGAGGAGGTGGAAACCACTTACGGTGCCGATGTCGAAGCCTTCGTCGAAAAGCGTTTCGGCGAGCAGTTCACTTTGCGCTTGACCGGCTCCAACCTCAACGACGCAGCGAAAAACGAGATCTTCCGCAAGTTCAACACCATTGAGGAACAATTGGCGCTGCAGTACGACGAGTTCGAGCTGGAGAGCGAAACCGGTGGCCCGGTTTATCAGTTGGTGGCGCGCTACGCCTTCCAGTAGGCCTTGTCTTGCGCGCCGTCACGAAGCCGGCGCGCATCACCCAACTTTGCTTGATGGAGTTACTCATGAACCATTCCCAGCGCGTCGTCGGCGCACTTATGCTCCTGGCCAGCGTTAGCGGTGGGGCCGCCGAGTTGCCGCGCAGTGCCATCTTCCTGCACCCGGATGGCATGGGTGCTAACACTTGGGCAGCGTTGCGCCTATTGCAAGCCGGCCCCGACGGTCGGCTAGCTTGGGATCGCCTGCCGCGGCTGGCGATTTACGTCGGGCCGATGCTAGACAGTGTGAGTGCCTCGTCCAATGGCGGCGCCACCACCCACGCTTACGGCATCCGCGCGGCACTCGACAGCTTCGGTTCGCTGGATGGGAAGACCGCGCCTGTGGCGCTATCCGGCAAGCCGATGAGCGTGATGCACGAAGCCCACGCAGCCGGTAAGGCAATTGCGATCGTCAATTCCTCCACGGTGACCGAGCCCGGTACCGCCGCGTTTTTGGTCTCGGTGCCAGATCGCGACAATGACAGCGAGATCGCCGCACTGCTGCTGCAGGCGGCGCCCGAGATCATCCTCGGCGGCGGCGAACAGTTCTTCCTGCCCAAGGGCACACCAGGCAGACACGGTGATGGCGTGCGAGACGACGGCCGCAATCTGATCGATGAGGCACGTGAAGCGGGTTATAGCGTGGTCCACACGCGCGAGGAACTGCAGGCGCTAGCGCCGGACAGCAAACGCATCCTCGGCCTGTTCGCCGCCGAACACACCTTCAACGAGGCCGATGAGCAAAAACTGGCGCGTGAGGCGCTGCCGGTGTTCCAGCCGCAGGCGCCACGTTTCGATGAGATGGTGGCGGCGGCGTTGGATCGTCTACGCGATGCGCCGAACGGCTACCTGCTGGTCGGCAACGAGGAAGCCACCGACAATCTCTCCGGCGAGAACAATACCCCGGCGGTGCTGGAGGCTGCGGCCGGTGCGGATCGGGCGATTGCGCTGGCGCTGGCGGAGGCCGCGCGCAACCCGGCGCTGACGCTGCTGGTGGCCTCGGATTCCGATAACGGCGGCATGAATGCGAC
>CAZLSB010000153.1:0-1139 GCA_964561825.1 uncultured Xanthomonas sp. | reverse complement strand
GCTCACAACTGGACAGCGATGGCGGCAAGCCCTACTTGAGCGCGCCCGACGCGCGCGGCAAGCGCATCCCGTTTTACGTCACCTGGGCTTCGGATTCCGATTCTGCCGGCGGCACGGTTGCGCGCGGTAGCGGCCCAGGTGCGGCTCTGATCGAAGGCACGATTGATTCGACCGTGATATACCGCGCGCTGTACCTGGGCCTGTTCGATCAGCGTCTGTAATCCGGGCAGGCGATGCGACGACGCCGGGTTGATTCGTCATTGCAAGGTCTTCGACGCGACAGCGACGGCCGTGGCAACCCAGGGACGTTGGAAGTGGCTGGGCGAACGTCCCTTTATTGCCGCGGTCGCTTAAGGCTCCCTCGCAATGACAGGTCTTGTTGGTTCATCCGTGCGCATTTTTGCGCTGA
The DNA here is from genome assembly GCA_964561825.1 of uncultured Xanthomonas sp. Lineage (GTDB taxonomy): Bacteria > Pseudomonadota > Gammaproteobacteria > Xanthomonadales > SZUA-5 > JADKFD01. Next base: position 730 of record CAZLSB010000153.1, on the reverse strand, counting down.
AAAAAGAGCGCTCGCAATGCCGAGGACTCGGACTTAACTGAATGCCAATGCCTGGGAGTCAGGGCCACTACTTAACGACGGCGTTGCTTCGCCAACCGCTGGTAAAGTTCGATCACGCCTTCCATCAGCGTCGCTGCGCTCCACGCTTGGGCGTCCTCGGGGCCCGCTGCGGACAGGCGTTGACGTTCTTCAGGGGAGTGCAGCAGAGCGGCGACGTGCCCGGCAAAGGTGGTCACGTCCTCGCTGCTGACTCTGGCACTGCGCGCGCCTTTGAGCACCGCAGCGGTGCCCATCACCGCGGTCGAAACGATTGGCACGCCGAGCGCCATGGCTTCGATCAGCACCAGACCTTGGGTTTCCGTCGGCGAAGCGAACACAAAAATGTCGCCTGACTTGTAGCAGTCGAGCAGATCGGTGCGTCGATCAAGGTTGCCGAGGAAACGGACGTTCTGGACAAGGCGAAGTTCCCGCGTGCGCCGCTGCAGGCGCGCGGCGTCAGGGCCTTCGCCAGCGATGATGAACAGCAGATTCGGGAACTCGTCGATCAAGCGACGCGCCACATCGAGCAAAAAAACGATGTTCTTTTCGACCGCCAAGCGACTGACCGTGACCAAGGTCGGTCGGTCGTGGGAGATTCCGTGGCGGGTCCGAAATTGCTCGCCGTCACCGCCGGCGAATTCATCGAGATGGATGCCGGTCGGGATCACCGAGGACGGCGTAGTGATGCCGT